>JAJBUB010000103.1 GCA_020860575.1 Clostridiales bacterium
CTTATACCCCATGCCCCACACCACCTTGAGGTAACGGGGATGGGCGGGGTCGATCTCCAGCTTTTCCCGGAGATGCCGGATGTGGACGGCCACCACGTTTTCGCTGCCCAGGAGGGGGTCCTTCCACACCGCCTCGTAGATCTGGGCGCTGGAGAGCACCTGGCCGGGGTGTTGCATCATCACCCGGAGGATGTTGTACTGGGTGGAGGTCAGCTCCACCGGGTCCCCATCCAGCGTCACCTGCTTGGCCCGGTCGTCCATGGCGATGGGACCCACCTGGAGCACGTTCCTGTCCCCGTCCGTCCGGCCCCCCAGCTGGGTGTACCGCCGGAGGTGAGAGCGCACCCGGGCCAGCACCTCCATGGGCTTGAAGGGCTTGGTGATGTAGTCGTCCGCCCCCACGTTGAGGCCCTGAATCAAGTCCACATCCTCGCTCTTGGCGGTGAGAAACAGGATGGGGACGTTGCTGCTGGCCCTGATCTGTTTTGTGGCGGCGATGCCGTCCATCTGGGGCATCATCACGTCCATCAAAGTCAGGTCCACCCGTTGCTCCCGGAGCAGGTCGATGGCCTGACGTCCGTTGTAGGCCTTGAGGACCTCATAGCCCCCGTTGGACAGATAGATCTCCAGGGCGGCGACGATGTCCCGGTCGTCGTCCACCACCAAAATGCGATTCATAGCGTGTCCCTCTCTCTTCCTTTGTTGTGAGCCTATTGTAGCAGGCATTTCTGAATTTGAGGAGCTTTGTTTCTTAAGAGTTTCTTAAAATTTCCCATTCACATTACTTTCAATTTCAGCAAATATGTACTGATTTGCTTCATTATTGATTGGTTTCTGAACTTATCAAAGCAAAGCAGGCACAAACAGGACAATATGAGTTGCATTTCAGGAGTAGATCTTCAAAGCCCCCCGCAGGCGTGAAATGCTGGTCACACGGTACAATGAACGGTTCAACTGTATTCGGTCCCGTAAGTATGACGGAAGCCATCTGCAATTTCCCGGCATGAATCCGCAGATCAGCCTGCGTCCGCACCAGAAAAATGTGGTGGCGCACATCCTGTACGGTGGCAATACGCTCGCTGCCCACGCAGGCGGCGTAGGCAAGACCTTTAGCTGCATCGCCGCCGTATCACGCAAGAAAAGTCCCTGCTTTTTTCAATATGATGGTTTCCCGGTACGGTATGGAGCGCTGCAAGATCGTCCTTGCCAGCACGATCCAGTCCTCTCCGTGGGATGGACGGTATCATCCCTATGTCCGGGATGGGGCCAATCAGGTGAAAATCCCCGGTGCAAGCGAAGTTCGGGATCATGACCGGCGGCTGGATTATCTGGTCAGCTGCCACCCTGTCACAGTGGACGTCGCCTTCCGTGACCTGATGCAGATGGAAAAAGAACAGGTGCTTTCCGACAGGCCGAAAGCACCACAAAAGAAAGATAAATCACAGGATGCTCCTGCCTCTGGCCAGAAGCGCCCGTCCGTATTAAAGAAACTGGCTGACAAACAGGCAGAGATCGCCGCTGGTGACAGCAAGGCAAAACCAGTTGACCGGGATAAGCCCCAACTCTAAGGAAAGAAAATCATGATTATGGATGATACGTTTTTCAGTATGGAAGAAATTGATTTGATGTGTTGCCTTGACACCTGTGACCGCTACACGCTGATCGAACAGATGGAGAAGCCCTATGAATGAAACATCAAAACAAGAAGGCGCTGTTTCCTATGACATTTATCAGGTCAAGTCCGGAAATGAATATGTAGATTACCGCTTCACCGGCCTACAGCTCATGGAGCAGCTTGGCCTCCCCTTCAGCGCCGATAACTATGAGAAGGTGTATATTCCGGTACGGTAGATGCTGCTTCCAAATCCAGTGCAGAGATATTGGAAAGCCTGTTTGAAAGGTTCAACCTACAGCACCCTGCTGATTTTCGGGGACATTCCATGTCCGTCAGTGATGTGGTTGTCCTTCATGAGAACGGGCGAGATACCGCTCATTTCTGCGACAGTATCGGCTTCGTAGAAATGCCGCAATTTCTCAATCCCGAACCGGCGCTGACCGCCACCGTAGAAAATGCTGTTACGATGGAAACCTCCGGTCTGGAGATGGAGCAACACTTCGGCACTTGGCATTCAATTGATTCCCGTGAGATCGGCGGCAGAGATTACTTCCTGATGGAGCATGACGAGTTTGGCGACGAAGCCGCTTGCGTGATCGTTGACAGCAGCGGAAAGCTGGCGGCTCAGGACGTGATGGACGTGTTTTCTCCGGAAGTCGTGGCCATGATCGCCCAGGAAGCTCTGCTGGATAAAATGTCCGCAGAACAAGATGCGTTCCGGGAATCTCTGATCTCGCTCTCGGCACCAGAAGTTCTGGAACGGTCCTATGAGTACAACATTCGGGAGGACATTCTCCTTGAATGGAAGAATGGGAATTGGACAGCCGTCACGCCGAGGCGCTGTTGACATCTCCCACTCCCCTGGCGGATGTGTACCATATGTATGAGCAGAGCGAAACTGACCATATGGATACCGTGCGCAGCGCACTGGAACAGCAGGCAGAATCCGTACTCTCTGCAGAACCCCATGAACGAAATTATCTGAGGGCAGCCGAGGAATATCAGGAGGAAGGTTACGACTTTATCGACGGACGCATGAGTACGCAGAGCAGGCTCACGCCCGGAGATGACACCGAATCTCAGCCAGAGCTGCATGAACAGCCACAGGATGAGAAACGACCCTCTGTATTAGGGCGGCTGAAAGAAAAGCAGGCCGAGGTAGCCGCCAGAGAAGCCGGTGCGCCGAAGCGGGAGACGCCTGCGAAAGGCAACGACATGAGTATCGACTGAATTACATCTCCCGCTTATTATAACATCCACCAGTCAGGAATCACTTCTCTGGCTGGTGGATGTTTTATGTGTCTGCTACTATCACACCGAAGCGAATGAACACGGAAAAGATATATTACATTTTGTATATTCGATTATTCGAAATTAGTATTGGCATATTCAGACAATAATGACACTATTCGAAGCAAATCGTTCCGAGTTTTTTGAGTGAATGAGTATTTCCCAACATCCGAACAATTAACTAGTTCGAAGCTTTCGACATTTTGCGTTTTAACAAACACAGAATCATACAATTCCTTCATCTTTTGTGCTAATGTTACAGTATCCTTCCCCTGTTCTTTCTCAAATGACTCTTTAGGCGAAAGAAGATTCTCATAAAATCTAATCCCTAAATTACATATTGACATCACTTCTATCAACGGGGAACAATCTTTTCCATTGATGAATTCCGCGTAACGTTGTGAATCTGCTATTTTAAGGCCAAGCATTATAGGCACAAAGAATAAAATACAAAACTGAGTACCTCGTTCACTCGGATATACATATCTACTATTAGAATAAACTATTTTATTTGATGCTATTTTGCTAAGGCGAATATATCTGGCTATTTCCCGCAATTCAAAATGAAATGATCTAATTACAGCATCGCAAACTATATCATAGGTATAAGTTGTGCTATCATAGCCGATAGAACAAAAATATTGTTTCATATTCACTGGCGGAAGTGAAATACGCAAATCAAAAAAGCGATCCAAATATCGGCAAGCATCAAAATCGCTTCCGTAATATTGTCTAATGGTTTGTTGCAATTCGTTAGAGTTAATAGAAAAGACAAAAGTTATCCGTTCATTATCGAAATAATGCTTCATCCGTTCCAGAAGTTTAACTGCGTAACTAGGCTTGCATCGATCAAGTTCGTCTATAAAAACAACCAGTCTATTACCGCGCTCACTTAATAATTCATCCAAGAACTCCTTAATGAGATCTTCAATGTCCTTCGATGCTTTAATTTTTAATAATGGATCATCTCCTTTAAAGCTTTCGATAACTTTGTTCCAATCCTTATTTGTGAAAATTTCTATGATTGACGCAGCTATTTTTATAAAGCCCAAACTGCCTTTTATAGTATTATCGACGTTCATTGATTGGACAATGGTGTAAACTAGTGATAAAACCGGATCGTCATCATTATCGTTTTTCCATGCATCATAATAAACAGCAACCTGTGGTTGTATATCAAAATTTCTGTCAAACCTGTTGCACTTCTCAACGATTTTCTTCACTTCATCTAAATCCCTGGAAGATAGTGTATTATTGAAAGCATCCAATAAAAGCTTTGTCTGTTTCACAAAAAAGGTTTTTCCACTTCCCCATCCGCCATCAAGGGATATTGAGCAACTATCGTCTATTGCATTCAATATTTTTGCAAACCGAATAACATCGGCATCTCTACCTATACTATCATCAAGGAACGTATTCAGAAGATTCTCTTTAGTAGCTTTCAACTCATATGACTTCATGAAAAATCACCTCTTGGGTTCTGTCTTTCTCACTTCACCTTTTGTAAAAGCTTTCGATAATGCAGAAGCATCCTCACATCCAACCATGAATGGCCCCGCTTTAACAGCTTGAGGAGGATAGCAAGGTACCCCTCCAACGATGACGTTGGAGGGGCGTTCTGCCTATACCGATCTCTTATTTAGAGGGTATAGTCTCTCATGTACGGATGGCTGGGTTCGTTTTCCTGTCACCTTACATTGCGCTTGTGCCGGTGACGGCAAAGCTGGCGTAGTACTGTTCCAGAAATGCTCTGATCGCTACAAAAATGTTCTTCATGACAAGTACCTCCTTTGATACAGGTCAGGGTTGGAAGGTGGTTTCTTTTGATGTCTGTATTATACTGCCTTGACAGGGACCTGTAAAATACATATAATAGACTCATCACCATACTTTTCAGGTATCACAAGGAGGGGCAGGATGGAGCTTCGACACATTCGGTATTTCCTGGCCGTGGCGGAGGAGATGAATTTCACCAGGGCGGCAGAAAAGCTGTGCATCGCCCAGCCGCCGCTGAGCCGCCAGATCAAGGACCTGGAGGATGAGCTGGGGGTGCAGCTGTTCCTCCGCAAGCCCCACTCCCTCCAACTGACCGACGAGGGGCAGGTGTTCCGGCAGTACGCTGTCCGGGTGCTGGACCTGGTGCGGCGGTCGGAGGAGGACGTGAGGGAGATGCAGACCGGGCTTCACGGGGTCATCTACCTGGCTACGGTGGAGGGCCACGCCCCCAAGCTGTTCTCCCAGTGGATCGCCGGGTTCCAGAAGGAGAACCCCTACGTCACCTATAACCTGTGGAACGGCAACTCCGACGACGTACTCAACCGGCTGATGAAGGGCCTCTGTGAGCTGGCCATCATCATGGAGCCTCACAACGCAGAGGGCGTCTACTCTGTCCCGGTCTACAAGGAGCCGTGGATCGCCATGATCCCGGACTCCTGCCCTCTGGCAAAGGAGCCTGGGGACACTGTGGACTTTCAGCGGGTCACGGACTATGACCTGATCATCCCGTCCCGGGAGTCCCGGCTCCAGGAGATCACGGACTGGGTCGCCTCCCCGGAAAAGAAGCTGAAGATCCGCTGCCGGATGTCCCACATGCTCAACGCCTATGAACTGACCCGGCAGAATGTGGGCATCACCCTCTACCCTGCCTCCGCCAACATCGGAACGGACGCCTCCGTGTGCATCAAGCGGCTGGTGAATCCCTCTGTGACCGCCTCCTATGTCCTCATCTGGGAGAAAGGCCGCAAGCTCTCCCACGCAGCGGAGCAGTTTTTGCGGTATGTCCAATCTCAATATGCGGGGATTTCCTTTCCCTGAGAGATTTTCTAAGCAGATGACAGCGCATCACATTTTGCAATAACAATGCCCCGGTGCAGCAGATGAGGAATGCTCGAAATTATTCTTGACAAAGCGTATCTCAAAACTCACAGTCTGATCACAGTTATGAAACCATAACATTGCCTCCCCTGTCCGTCTGTGGGATGATGCTCTATCACCGTCTCCCGTTTGGGAGTAAGCGCCCTTTAGAGAGGTGCTTTTCCTCCACAAGCCGACGAAGCTCCCTGTGGGTCTGCTAAGGACACCACAGCGCAGATGGGCTCCCGCTGCTCCTCCGGCCTACCTTTGTGCTGTTTTTCGACAGACACAAATCTGGGAAAAATTTTGAATCTCCTGTTGGAAAAACAGCTCAGCTGTGATACAATATCCAATACTCTGACAGTAATATCTGGTAACATCGGCTCTGTGGAGCCGTTTTGTTCTGTTGAACATGATTCAATCCAGAGGCAAAGGAAGGAATTTCATATGGGAAAGTATTTTGGAACGGACGGCTTCCGGGGCGAGGCCAATGTGACCCTGACCGCAGAGCGGGCCTATCAGGTGGGCTTTTTCCTGGGCTGGTATTACAATCAGCACCCCATCGACGGCAGGCGGGCCCGCATCGTCATCGGCAAGGACACCCGGCGTTCCAGCTATATGCTGGAGTTTGCCCTGTCCAGCGGCATCACCTCTGCCGGAGCAGATGTGTACCTTCTCCGGGTCACCACCACCCCCAGCGTGGCCTATATCGCCAAAGTGGACAGCTTTGACTGTGGCATTATGATCTCCGCCAGCCACAACCCCTTCTATGACAACGGCATCAAGCTCATCAACGACCAGGGAGAGAAGATGGACCAGGAGACCATCGACAAGGTGGAGGCATACCTGGACGGCAAAGGCCCGGACATCCCTGCCGCCACCGGGGCGGACATCGGCGCCGCTTTTGACTACGACTCCGGACGGCATCGCTATATCGCCTACCTGATCTCCCTGGCAGTCCACTCCTTCCGGGGCAAGCGTGTGGGACTGGACTGCGCCAACGGCTCCGCCTGGTCTATTGCCAAGGTGGTGTTTGAGGCCCTTGGAGCCAAGGTTTACGTCATCGGCAATGAGCCGGACGGCACCAACATCAACCGTGGCTGTGGCTCCACCCATCTGGAGGCTCTCCAGAAATTTGTGGTAGAGAACCACCTGGACGTGGGCTTTGCCTATGACGGCGACGCCGACCGCTGCCTGGCGGTGGACGAAAACGGCAAGGCGGTCAGCGGAGACGAGATCATGTATCTCTATGCCCGGTATATGAAGGACCGGGATAAGCTGCTCACCAACACGGTGGTCACCACTGTTATGTCCAACTTCGGCCTTTACAAGGCCCTGGATGCCGTAGGTATCGACTACGTCAAGACGGACGTGGGAGACAAATACGTTTATGAGTATATGGTCAAGCACGGCAACCGCCTGGGCGGTGAGCAGTCCGGCCACATTATTTTCAGCAAGTATGCCACTACCGGAGACGGTATTCTCACCTCCATCAAGGTCATGGAGGTCATGCAGGCCAAGCGGCTGACCCTGAGCCAGCTGTGTGAGCCAATGACCGTCTATCCCCAGCTGCTTGTCAACGTGAAGGTGAAGGACAAAGAGGCCGCCCAGAACGACCCGGACGTTAAGGCCGCCGTGGAGAATGTGGCCAACCGACTGGGGGATGCAGGCCGCATCCTGGTCCGGGAGTCCGGCACCGAGCCGCTGATCCGGGTCATGGTAGAGGCAGAGACCTCTGAGCTGTGCCAGGAGTACGTCTATCATGTGGTCAACGTCATCCGGGCCAAGGGCCACGAGGTGAAATGATCCCGTTAAAAACAGAGCTTCAGTCCTCTGAAGGCTAAAAATACGGCGCACTGTCGGACGGAAACCCCGTCTGCAGTGCGCCGTGTGTTTTATGGAGCTTATGATTGGAGAATACCGCTCTCCCCCACCGCCTCGGCGATGCGCGCCATCTCCTCCGGAGGCAGCACCAGCGCGAAGCGGACATGTCCCTCTCCCAGTGGACCGAAGGAGGAGCCGGGGGTACACAGCAGGCCGGTGCGCTCCAGCAGCTCGAAGCAGAAATCCACAGAATTGGTACACCCCTTCGGCAGAGGCGCCCAAGCGAACATACTGCCCTCGCTGTCCGGCACAGGCCAGCCCACAGACCGTAGTCCGCCGCAGAGGGCGTCCCTCCGGCGCTGGTACTCCTCCCGCCGCCACTTCACACCGTCCTGGGGACCGTTCAGAGCAGCAATCCCCGCCAACTGTACCGGACGAAAAATGCCGTAATCGATCTGGCTGCGGAGGGTGGCAAACTTTCGGACGATCTCCCGATTGCCGAGGACAAAGGAGATACGCCCTCCCGTCAGGCAGTAGCTCTTAGAGAGAGAGTTGAACTCCACCCCCACCTCCATAGCGCCCGGAACGGACAGGAAGGAGCCGCACTCTCTGCCGTCATAGACGATCTCGGAATAGGCGTTGTCGTGGATAATGACGATTTGGTTCTCCCTGGCAAAGTCTACCAGTTGCTCATAAAAATGCCTGGGGGCGGTCTTGCAGATGGGGTTGGCGGGGTAGGAGACAATCATTGCCTTGGCCCTGCGGCGGATATCGGCAGGGATGGCCTCCAGGTCGGGAAGATAGCCGTTTTCCTCTCGCAAATCGTAGTAAACCGGCTCCGCCCCGCAGAGCCGCGGCCCCACCTCAAAGATGGGGTAGCCGGGGTTTGGCACCAGCACCACATCCCCCGGGTCACACAGGGTCCAGGCGATGTGGGCCAATCCCTCCTGACTGCCGTTGACGCTGGTGATTTGCTCCGCCGTCAGGCTGACCCCATACCGGCGGAGATACCAGTTCTGGACCGCCTGGGTCAGCTCGGGCAGGTCTGCCAGGGCATAGGTGTAATTCACCGGATGCCGGACAGCCTCCTCCATGGCCGCAATCACATGGGCATCCGGAGAAAAGTCCGGCGTCCCTACGGACAGGTTCCAAACCGGCTTGCCCTCGCTGATGCGCTGATTCTTCCTGTCGTTGAGCAGGCTGAAGATCCCGGGTTGAAAGGCGTCCATCCGGGACGCAAATTTGATTTCCACAGTGTCTCCTCCTCTCAGGATTGACAGAGCAGCTCGGTCAGCTCCGCTTCGGACAGCACCGGGATGCCCAGCTCGTTTGCCCGGGTCAGCTTGGAGCCGGCGTTCTCCCCCGCCACCACATAGCTGGTCTTTTTGGAGACGGAGCCGGCCACCTTGGCCCCCTGTGCCTCCAGCAGCTGCTTTGCCTGGGCGCGGGTGTAGGAGGTCAGCGTCCCGGTGAGAACGAAGGTCTTACCCGCCAGGGCGCTGCCCACCGGCTGCTCTTTGCTCTCAAAGCTGACCCCCGACTCCCGGAGCCGCCGGATGAGATGCTGAGACTGGGGGGCGGCGAACCATTCCGTCAGGCTCTGGGCCGTGATGTCGCCGATGTCCTCCACCGCCGTCAGCTCTTCAGCCGTGGCTGCCATGAGGGCGTCCAAGGTGGGAAAGCTCCGGCTCAGGGTCTGGGCGGCCTTGCTCCCCACCTGGCGGATGCCGAAGGCAGTGAGCAGACGGGCCATCCCCTGTCCCTTGCTCTTTTCCAGCGCCAGGGACAGATTGTGGGCGGATTTTTTTCCCATGCCGTCCAGCTGGGCCACCTGACTCTCATCCAGGTCGTAGAGGTCGGCAGGGCTGGACAGCATCCCTGCATTCACCAGCTGCTGCACCACCGCAGGCCCCAGGCCCTCGATGTCCATGGCCTCCCGGCTGGCAAAGTGGGTGATGTTGCGCACCAGCTGAGCGGGACACTCCGCCCCGGTGCAGCGGAATGCCGCTCCATCCTCATCCCGGCGCACCGGTGCGCCGCAGACCGGACAAACAGCGGGCAGATGATATGGCTCCGTTCCCTCCGGCCTCCGGTCCTTTCGCACGCTGACCACCTGGGGAATGATCTCTCCCGCTTTTTGCAGCAGGACGGTGTCTCCGATGCGGATGTCCTTTTCCGTGATAAAGTCTTGGTTGTGGAGGGTGGCGTTGGTCACAGTAGTCCCCGCCAGACGCACCGGGTCCACCACCGCCTTGGGGGTCAGCACCCCCGTCCGGCCCACCTGGATAACGATATCCCGGAGCACCGTCTCCTTCTGTTCCGGGGGATACTTCCACGCTGCCGCCCACCGGGGGAACTTGGCGGTGGAGCCAAGCAGTTTCCGCTGGGCCAGGTCGTCCAGCTTGACCACTGCCCCGTCGATGTCGAAGGGATATCGCTCCCGGTCCTCCCCTAAGTCTGCAATGAGGTGGCTAATCTCCTCCTCCGTCTCGCAGACCGGGTGGTCGATGACGGAGAAGCCCAACGTCTCCAGCCAGTCCAGGGCCTCGCTGTCGGTGGAAAACGCCCGACCGTCGATGAGCAACGCCTGGAAGATGATGCAGTCCAGGCGGCGGCGGGCGGCGATCTTGGGGTCGAGCTGCCGCAGGGAACCGGCGGCGGCATTTCTGGGGTTTGCCATCAGCGGCTCCCCCGCCTCCTCCCGCCGGGCGTTCAGCTTTTGAAATACCGCTCTGGACATATAGCACTCCCCCCGGACGATGAGCCGGTGGGGGGCGTTTTTCAGTTGTAGGGGGATAGAGCGGACCGTGCGGAGATTCTCGGTGACATCCTCCCCCACCTGGCCATCTCCACGGGTAGCGCCCCGGACAAAGACACCGTCCAGATACTCCAGAGCGACGGATAATCCGTCCACCTTGGGCTCCATGACCCACCGGTGCTGCTCCGACTGCTCCTCCACCTTGCGGAGAAAATCCGTCAGCTCTCCCGGCTCGAAGAGGTCCTGGAGAGACTGGAGAGGCACCTCGTGGCGCACCTCCCGGAACTGGGACAGGGGTTGTCCCCCCACCCGCTGAGTGGGAGAGTCCGGGGTGATCAGCTCCGGGTGCTCCCCCTCCAGATGTTCCAGCTCCCGGAGGGCCATGTCATACTCGTAGTCGGACACAGTAGGGGCGTCCAGGTCGTAATACTGGTGGCTCCAAAGCTCCAGCTTGTCCCGAAGGGCCTGGATCTCTGTCTGAATATCCATTCTGTCACCTGTGCTTTCTCTCCCGCATAGAATACAGGGAGGTGGTATTTCCGTGAGAAATAGGGGTCCAGTTCCGAAAATGCCTGGGAGCCGTCGGCGGCTCTCCCCTGCCCGGCAGCTTATATTCAGTCTGCTGGTGGGCCTGGGCCTGGGTATCGGCGTCATTGTCTGGATCAGCTGTCAGCTTCGTCCCGTCATTCTTGCCGTCACCCAGGCGGAGCTGTCCAGCCGCATCGCCCGGACCGCCGCTTCAGTGCTGGCGGAATGTGCTGAGGATGGCTCATTTCAAGACCTGGTAGAGCTGCACTATGACGACAGCGGCACGCTCTCCGCCGTCACCACCCGGATGGAGCAGGCCAATCTGCTCCGGGAGACGCTCACCGTCTCCCTTCTGGATGAGCTGGAAACCATGGAGGACACCACCGTCTCTGTCCCGGTGGGAACGTTGACCGGGTCCTCCCTTCTCTCCGGACGGGGGTGGAACATCCCGGTACGGATACTCTCCGTCTCCAGCGTGGAGGGGACCTTCGAGAGCGCCCTCACAGCAGCGGGCATCAACCAGTCCCTTCACACCCTGAATCTGGTGCTGGAGACAAAGGTGGTCCTGCTTTTGCCCGGCGGCCTGGCCACCCAGACGGTGACCACCCGGCACACCCTGGCGGAGACAGTGCTGCTGGGACAGGTGCCGGAGGCCTACACCTATTTCAGCCAGTTTGACAGCATTTCTGACGCCTCGGATGCCTATTTTGATTATGGAGCAGATGCAGATTAGTCTGCCCCGTTTTTCAGCAGCTCTTCCACCGCCAGCAGGATGCCCGTCTTGCCCGACTCGTAGGTCAGGCCGCCCTGGAGATAGACAGTATACGGCTCCCGCATGGGGGCATCGGCGGACAGCTCGATGGAGGCCCCCTGAATGAAGGCCCCCGCCGCCATGATCACCGGCACATCGTAGCCCGGCATGGCCCAGGGGACCGGGGTCACAAAGCTGTCCACCGGGGAACCCGCCTGGATGCCCTTGCAGAACCGCTCTACCCGCTCCGGCGTCTGGAGGGAGATCATTTGAATGATATCATGCCGCTCCTGCCAGGAGTGAGGCTCGGTATCGTAGCCCAACTGCTCCATGATGCGGGCGGCAAAGACCGCCGTTTTCAACGCCTGGGCCACCGTATGGGGAGCCAGGAACAGCCCCTGATAGAGAGCGCGGTTGTTCCCCAGGGTGGCCCCGCACTCCCGGCCAATGCCGGGGACGGTGAGCCGGTAGGACGCCCGCTCCACCAGGTCCGCCCTGCCGCAGAGATAGCCACCCATGGGGGCCAGGCCGCCGCCGGGATTTTTGATGAGGCTCCCCACCACCAGGTCCGCTCCCACCTGGGACGGCTCACGCTCCTCCACGAACTCGCCGTAGCAGTTGTCCACGATGCAGACTGCCTCCGGGTTGACCGATTTCGCCACGGCGATCAGCTCCCCAATCTCCTGAACGGAGAGGGAAGCCCGGGTGGAATAACCCTTCGAGCGCTGGATGAGCACCGCCTTCACCTTCGGGTCGGCGGCCATCTCCGCCAGCCTGGCCCGGTCAGGGGTGTTTTCCCGGGAAATGGGGACCTCCCGGTACTCGATGCCATAGCGTTTCAGACTCAGGGGATAGTCTCCGGTCATACCGATGACCCCCTGAATGGTGTCATAGGGCGCTCCCACAGCGGAGAGCAGCACGTCTCCCGGCTCCAGCACCCCGTAGAGGCAGGAGGCAATGGCGTGTGTGCCGTTGACAAACTGGACGCGCACCAGGGCGTCCTCTGTCTGGAAGATGTCCGCATAGATCTTGTCCAGGGTGTCCCGGCCCAGGTCGTCATAGCCGTAGCCGGTAGTGCCCGCAAAACAGGCCTCCGCCACCCGATGGGTCTGGAACGCCGCCAGTACCTTCCGGCTGTTGCGCTCCGCCATCTCGTCAATGGCGTCGAACCAGTCCCGAAGAGCGGCCTGGGCCTCCTTTGCCAGCGACAGAGTGCGGGGAGATAGCTCCAATGTACTCATACAGTGGGAAGCGCCTCCTCGCAGACCGCCCGGATGAGACGAATGCAGGCGTCCAGGTCCTCCAAGTCGCACTGCTCCACGGCAGAGTGGGTGTAGCGACAGGGTACAGAGATACCACCGGTCACGACCCCCTTGCGGGTGGTGCGAATGGGTCCAGCGTCGGTGCCGCCGCAGGTAAGGATATCCGGCTGGACAGGGATGCCTTTGGCGGCGGCCAGATCGTTGAGCCGCTTCACCAGGCTGGGAGCGCAGATGACCGAGCGGTCCATCACCTTTACCGCCGCGCCCTTGCCCATAACGGCGGTGCCCTCATGGAGACTGCCGGGTACGTCGTCGGCGCAGGTCACATCCACTGCAATGCCATAGTCCGGGTCCACCCCAAAAGAGGCGGGCTTGGCTCCCCGGGTCCCCACCTCCTCCTGGACGCTGAACACAAAGTACAGGTCATTGGCGGGAGAGGTGACATCCTTTAGCGCCTTCAGCAGCGCCAGGCAGCCGATGCGGTTGTCCAGGAAGCAGCCGGAGACCCGGTTCTTGCTCAGGTGCTTCAGGGGGCTGACAAAGGCGGCAGTGTCCCCTACCTGAACCAGCTCCTTTGCCTCCCGCTCGTTGGCAGCGCCGATGTCCAGGTACAGGTCCCGGAGCTTGGCCTCCTCCAGCTTGTCCTCTCTGGCACAGCACAGGGCATAGGCCCCGTTCTGAAACCGGAAGGTCTGCTGAATCAGGTCGGGGACGCAGAAGCCCCCCAGCGTGCCGAAGCGGATAGTTCCATCCTTGTCGATGTGGGTGGCCACCAGGCCCACCGAGTCCATGTGGGCGGAAAAGAGCAGCTTCGGCCCCTTCCCTGCCCGGTGAACGATGAGGTTTCCCATGGCGTCCTCCCGGATGTCGTCGGCGTAGGGCTTCGCCAGAGAGCGGATGAGGGAGCGAATATTCCCCTCGTTGCCGGAGACCCCGTGGGTCTGGGTCAGCCGGGACAGGGTTTCAAATGTATTCATCGTCATACCTCCTGTGCCATGGCGTCCACGAACAGACGGGCCAGGCGACACATATTGCGACAATCCTCGATAGCGACAACGCTGGAGGGGGCGTGGAGATACCGTACCGGGGCGGACAGGCCCGCCACTCTGGCTCCTGCGCCGCTGCGCTGGAAAGCTCCTCCGTCGGTCCCTCCGGCAATATATTCCTTGGTCTGCCAGGGGATGCCGTTCTCCTCCGCCAGACGGCGCAGGAGCAGAAACAGCCTCCGGCTGGCGATGCTTCCCTTATCCATAAAGGGCAGGACCGGACCGCCGCCTACCCGGCAAACGTGGGCGCCGCCCTCCATGCCGGGGAGGTCGGCGGCGGTAGTACCCTCTACCACGAGGACGTTTTTCGGTTGGAGGGCAAAGGCGGCGCCCAGTGCTCCACGGGTCCCCACCTCCTCCTGAACGGTAAATACAAAGGTGACGTCCATGGGCAGCTCCTGCCTCAGCAAATCCAGCAGGACGGCGCAGCCCACCCGGTCGTCGATGGCCTTGGCCTTGAGCCGTCCGTCGCCAAACTCCCGGATGTCGTCGGAAAAGACCGCCACATCACCGATCTCCACCAGCTTTTCGCTCTCCTCACGGGAGTCGGTGCCGATGTCCAGATACAGCTTGTCCGTGGGCGGGGCCTTTTTCCGCTCCTCGGCGGTGGTCAGGTGGATGGGCTTCATCCCCACCACGGCGGGAACGCGGTCAGGGCCGATATAGACCTTTTTCCCGATGACCACCTGGCGGTTCACGCCGCCCACAAACTGGAAACCCAGGGTGCCGTCTTTGTGGATACGGTCGATCATCATGCCCACCTCGTCCATGTGGGCAGCCAGCAGCAGCTCACCGGGGGCAGATTTGGCACCCTTCTTTTCCACGATCAGATTGCCCAGGCTGTCCACCCGGAGGTCGGCGGCATATGGCTCCGCCTGGGCGCGGATGTAGTCCCGCACCTGCTCCTCCCGGCTGGAGACACCGGAGAGAGCGCAGAGGGTCTTTAATTCTTCCAGCACAGAACACCGGCCTCCTCTCTCAGCCCCAGGAGAAAGTCCGCCAACAGTCGGGCAGTCTGCTCCGCGTCTCCCTCGGAGACGACCTCCAGAGGGGTGTGCATATAGTTCAGTGGCAGGGACACCAGCGCCACCGGGACGCCTTCCCGGGCCACCTGCATCTCCCAGCCGTTGGTGCCGGTGTTGCCCGCCATGACCTCCGGATTCCAGTTGATTCCACGGGCAGTGCAGGCCTTCCGCAGTCCGTCCACCATCCAGCGGGCGCAGTTGGGGCCGATCCCCACCGCCGGTCCTTTGCCCAGGGCAAAGCCCGTCTCCTCCGGCCCGTCGTGAGAAATGCCGAAGGTCACGTCCACCGCAATGGCGCAGTCCGGGCGTTCGGCGAAGGTAGCCACCAGCGCCCCATCCCCGGAGGTCTCCTCGAAGCAGGAGCCGAGCACCGCCACGTCCACGTTCAGCGTCTCCCCCTCCAGCAGCTCCAAGGTACGCAGGAGAATAGCAAAGCACGCCCGGTCGTCCAGGCTCTTTCCGGCGATGCGGTCCCCCGCCAGCCGGAGGATGTCCTCCCGGTAGACCATGGGAGTACCCAAGGGGACGGTCTGCTCCGCCTGGGCCTGGCTCACGCCGATGTCCAAATATAAATCCTTGAGGGGGACCACGTTTTCCTTCTCGTCCCCGTCCATGACATGGGGCGGCTTGACCGCCACTACCCCCAGAATGGGCGGGTCAGTGAGAACAGTGATCTCCCGGTCCGGCAGGATACGGGGATCGATGCCCCCCAGGGAGGAGAAGCAGAGAAATCCCTCCTCGATGCCGGTGACGATCAGCCCCACCTCGTCCAGATGGGCGTCCAGCAGGACCTTGGGGGCGTTCTCCTTTCCGCACCGGCGCAGGCCGATGACGCTCCCCAGCCGGTCCCGGCGCACCTCGTCCGTAAGGGGGGCCAGCAATTCATAGGCCACGTCCGCCGTCCGCTCCTCAAACCCGGAGGGGCCGGGGGCCTGGCTCAGCCGGGCCAGGCAGTCGAAATAGTTCACAGTCGCGTCTCTCCTCTCAATGCTCCGGCAGCGCCCGCACCAGCTGTTTGAAGGTGTCTCCCCGGACCATAAAGTTCTTGAACTGGTCGAAGGAGGCGGAGGCCGGGGACAGGATGACCACATCTCCGGGCTGGGCGATCTTCCGGGCCTGCTCCAGCGCCCCGGCAAAGTCCAGGCCGTCATAGATGGGCAGCAGAGCCGGGTCGTAGCCGGGGGCGTTCTCTGTGGCTGCTCTGATTTTTCCGGCGGTAGCCCCGGTCAACACCATGGCCTTGACGTGGGCCACGATCTCCGGCCCCAAGGGGGTATAGTCCAGGTGCTTGTCATAGCCTCCGGCAATGAGGATGACCTTTTGTCGGAAGGAGCGAAGACCGGCGATGGTGCGGCTGGGGCTGGAGGCGATGGAATCATTATAGTACCGAACGCCTCCCTTTTCTGCCACCAGCTCGATGCGGTGCTCCACCCCGCCGAAGGTCTTGGCGAAGGTGCGGATGGTCTCATCGGACACCAGGCCGTCCACTGCGGCGATGGCAGCCATGTAGTTCTCCCAGTTGTGGACGCCGGGGATAAGAATATCGGACACAGGCAGCACCGCCCGGTCCCCCTTGACCACAATGGCCCCGTTCTCCAGGGCGACACCGGAGGGAGCCTCCGTCTGCCGGGCAAACCAGGTGACGTTCCCCCTGGCCTTAGCCGCAAAGCTGCGGGTATAGTCGTTGTCGTGGTTGAGCACCAGCTTGCCGCCCTCGTCCTGCCAGAGATAAATATTCTCCTTGGCCGCCACATACTCCTCCATCCCCTTATGGATGTCCAGATGGTTGGGAGCCAGATTGGTGATGACGGCGATCTCCGGGGAGCAGCGCATGGTCATGAGCTGGAAGGAGGACAGTTCCAGCACGGCGATGTCCTCCGGCCCCATCTCCCCTGTCTCCGCCAGGAGGGGGTGACCGATATTGCCCCCCAGGTGGACGGTATAGCCCTGAGCCTCCAGCAGCTTTGCAATGATAGTGGTAGTGGTGGTCTTGCCGTCAGAGCCGGTCACGGCGATCTTTTTGCAGGGGCAGACCTCAAAGAACACCTCCATCTCCGAGGTGATGACGCTGCCCCTGGCCTTCGCCGCTTCAAAGGCGGGAATATCCGGGCGGATGCCGGGGGAGCGGAAGATATAGTCCTGGTCCAATCCGTCCAGATAGCCCTCTCCCAGCCGGAGCCGGACGCCCCGCTCCTCCAGCTCCCGGAGCAGGGATTCATTGCCAAATTTCTCCCGTGTCTGCTTATCGCAGGCGGTGACGGAAACGCCGTGGTCGGTGAGCAGTCGGATCAGCGGCACATTGGAGACGCCGATGCCCACGATGGCGACGGTGTGTCGGCCCATCTCCTCCAGCCATTGATGGAACGTCATAAAAAGACCTCCTGTCCTATTATAGAAATAGCAGGCATACGGATTTATTATATCCGCTTGGGACAGATAATTCAAGACTCAGAGCAGTCCCCTGTGCAAAAATCAATTCCGACCCTCTTTCCTCTTTTCAAACGGCAGATTTTGGGATATAATATGGCTCATCGAGAAAGAGAGGGAGGGATTCCTTTGGCAGAGAAGGACAACAGCCTGATGAGCCAAAACTTTATCCATGATTTTATCGACGAGGACATCGCCGAGGGCGGGCGCTATGCCGGGATGGAGGTCCATACCCGTTTCCCACCGGAGCCAAACGGCTATCTGCACATCGGCCACGCCAAGGCCATCTATGTGGACTTTGGCACTGCCCAGAAGTATCACGGCCTTTGCAATCTCCGTATGGACGACACCAACCCCACCAAGGAGGACGTGGAGTTTGTGGACGCCATTCAGGAGGACATCCACTGGCTGGGCTACGACTGGGACGACCGGTTCTACTACGCCTCGGATTACTTTGAGCAGATGTACCAGTTCGCCGAGGAGCTGATTCTGGCGGGCAAGGCCTATGTGTGCCAGCTCTCCCCCGAGGAGATGAGCGCCAACCGGGGGGACGTGAACACCCCCGCCACCAGCCCCTACCGGAACAGGCCCATTGAGGAATCCCTCGACCTGTTCCGCCGGATGCGGGCGGGAGAGTTCCCCGACGGGGCCATGACCCTCCGGGCGAAGATCGACCTGGCCTCCGGCAATTTCAATATGCGGGACCCCGCCATCTATCGCATCAAGCACCAGCGCCACCACCGCACGGGAGATCAGTGGTGCATCTACCCCATGTACGACTACGCCCATCCCATTGAGGACGCTCTGGAGGGTATCACCCACTCCCTCTGCACCCTGGAATTTGAGGACCACCGGCCCCTGTATGACTGGGTGATCGATAACATCTCCTGCCCCAACAAGCCCCGGCAGATTGAGTTTGCCCGTCTGGGCATTGACCACACGGTCATGAGCAAGCGCAAGCTCCGGGCGCTGGTGGAGGGGGGGTATGTCTCCGGCTGGGACGACCCCCGGATGCCCACCATCTGCGGCCTGCGGCGGAGAGGCTACACCCCCGCCTCCATCCGTGCCTTCTCCGAGGCCAACGGCGTGTCCAAGGCGGCCTCCACGGTGGAGTTCTCCTTCCTGGAGCACTGTCTCCGGGACGATTTGGACCAGTCCGCCCGGCGGGTCATGGCGGTGCTGCGCCCGGTGGCCCTGACCATCACCAACTACCCGGAGGGGCAGAGCGAGACCTTCTCCATCGAGAATCACCCCAAGGACCCCTCCATGGGCAGCCGCACCGTCACCTTCTCCCGCCACCTCTACATCGAGGCGGAGGACTTTATGGAGGAGCCGGTGAAGAAGTATAAGCGGCTCTCCCCCAACGGGCTGGAGTGCCGGCTCAAGGGGGCCTATGTCATCCGCTGCACCGGCTGCGTCAAGGACGAGACGGGCAACGTGGTGGAGGTACTGGCGGAGTACGACCCCGATTCCAGGGGCGGCGACCCCGCCGACGGGCGGAAGATCAAGGGCGCTGCCATCCATTGGGTGGACGCCGCCACCGCTGTAGACGCGGAGGTGCGGCTGTACGACGACCTGTTCAGCGACGCCGCCCCCGACGCCGCCGGAAAGGATTTCCTGGCCTGCCTGAATCCCGGCTCTCTGGAGGTGCTCCAGGGCTGCAAGCTGGAGGCCTCTCTGGCAGAGGCCAAGGCCCCCGCCTCCTTCCAGTTCATGCGGCTGGGCTACTTCTGCGTGGACAACAAGGACAGCAAGCCCGGCGCGCCGGTATTCAACCGGTCGGTCAGTCTGAAGGACAGCTTTAAGAAATGAGAAATCAGCCGCCCAGTCTGCCATGCTTAGACGGGGCGGCTGACGTATTTGGGAGGTGCTTCTCTTGCCCTTTTGGAAAAAGGAGATGGACGGGGTTGAGTACGAGGCCTATGTGGCGGAGCTGCTCCGGCGGCAGGGCTTCCGGGACATCGCCTTCACCCCCCGGACGGGAGACTTCGGCGTGGATCTGCTGGCCACTCACGGGCGGAACCGCTATGCTATTCAATGCAAGTATTATTCCGGCGCGGTGGGCGGCGCCGCCGTCCAGGAGGCGGTGGCAGGCATGGCCTACTACGACTGCGAGCGGGGCATGGTGGTCACCAACAGCGGCCTCACCGACGGAGCCAGAGAGCTTGCCCGGGCCAACGGCATTGAGGTGATGGAATACGTTGACCCGAACTCCCGCTCCTTTCTGGAGCGGCGGGAGGCCTGGGAACTGGTCCTGCTGGCAGTGGGGTGCATTGCCTTTGGCCTGGCGCTCCATCAAGTGCTGACGCAGGGGAGCTTCACCTGGCAGGGGCTGGGTATTTTGTTGCTGCTGTGTTTTCCTGTGCCTTATCTTCTCTGTCGACTGATTCGATGGATATGGAAACGGAGGCAGCGGAAAATGGCAAGAGCTGCCGCAGAATCCGAAGAATAAAAATGTGCAGGGCCGTCCAAACGGATGGCCCTGCACATTTTTCAGATCGCTCACTGCTGACTCTTGACGATTTTGACGATACGGGAGGTACCCAGACGGTCGGCGCCCAGGTTCAGAAAGTCCTCAGCGTCCTGGAGAGAGGAAATCCCCCCCGCCGCCTTGACCTTCACATGGGACTCCACATTGGCGGCCATCAGAGCCACATCCGGCTTGGTGGCTCCGGCGGTGGAGAAGCCGGTGGAGGTCTTGATGTAATCCGCCCCGGACTGGGAGACGATCTGGCACATTTTGACCTTCTCCTCATCGGTGAGCAGGCAGGTCTCAATAATGACCTTCAGAATATGGTCGCCGCAGGCGGCCTTGACCTGACGGATCTCATCCAGCAGATCGTCCCACTTTCTGTCCTTCACCCAGCCCACATTGATGACCATGTCCACCTCGTCGGCCCCGTTGCTCACGGCGTCGGCGGCCTCAAAGACCTTGGTGGCGGTGGTGGAGTAGCCGTTGGGGAACCCGATCACGGTGCAGACGGCGCAGCGGCCCTGGAGGTACTCCGCCGCAGGCTTGACAAAGCTGGCGGGAATACAGACGCTGGCGCAGCCGTAGGCCGCTCCGTCGTCGCAGATGGCTCTGATCTCCTCCCAGGTGGCGGAGGGAGCCAGCAGCGTGTGGTCTACATGGGACAGTATTTCCTTGATCTCCATGGTGATATCATCCTTTCCCGGTCTGGACGGCGCCGGACAGGGTCCGGTCGTGCCAGTACCGTTTCATTTTAAAGCCCCGCTCATAGGTGGTCTCCCGGCCCAGGAAGGCGGGGGGCTGCCAGGCGTTGGCCGCCTCCTCCGACGGGAACTCCACCTCGGCGTAGGAAAATACGCCATCGTCTACCACGGAACACTCCAGGAGCAGTCCATCACCGATGTCATAGGCCCGGTAATCCTTGTGGATCAGGGGCCTGCCCGGCTCCAGCAGGAGACACAGCTCTTCAAACTGTTCCCGGGTCAGCGCGGTCTCGATCTCATGGCGGACCAGCTCGCCGCTGCTCTTGATGCAGAGACGGTACTGCTCCCGCCCGGTGTCCTCCTCCCTGCTCCGGCGGATACGGACCTCAGAGGGGTCTGTATAGAGGTAGCCCTGCCAGACCTGTTGCCTGCGCACCAGGGGCAGCTGCTCGGGGAATTGCTCCAGCCAGAATTTCCGTTCGATCTCCATGGAAGCTTCCTCCTTTTCAGGATCGTCCTGTGGGGCTTGGGAATACGTCTTGCCAGTGCCTATTGTACCACGATTTGCCCCTTTGGGACAACCCCCGGGTTCAAAAATCCATGACCATTCTCGCCGACTCCTCCTCGGTGAGCTGAGTCACATGGGTATCCACCACCCGGTAGACCCGCTGGCACAGGTTGAGCACGCTGGGCCGGTGGGTGGTGACGATACAGGTCTTGTTGGGCCGCTGGCGAATGATATTGCGCAGCACCTGGCGCTCTGTCTCGATATCCAGGTCGCTGGTGGCCTCATCCAGCAGCAGCACCGGCGCATCCCGGAGTACCGCCCGGGCGATGGCAATGCGCTGGGCCTGTCCGCCGGAGAAGCCCTTCCCCCGCTCACCCAGTTTGCCGTTGATGCCTCCCTCCTTTTTGGAGACAAAGTCCCAGGCGCAGGCGATCTTCAGCGCTTCGATAATCTCCTCATCGGTGGCGTCCTCCTTGACCATACGCAGATTCTCCGCAACAGTGCCGGAGATCATAGTGTTGCCCTGGGGGACGTAAGAGAAATACCGCCGGGTATCAGCATTGATCTCCACCTGGTTCCCCTGGGAATCCACCAGAGTCACCTCACCGCTGCCCGGGTGGATCAGGCCCAGGATAAGCCGGATCAGGGTGGTCTTACCCTCCCCAGTGGGGCCAACCAGGGCCACGATCTCGTTGGGTCGGGCCACAAAGTCAGAGCCGGAGATGACCTTTTCATTCTCTACATAGGAGAAGTCTACTCCGGTCATGCGCACCTCAAAGCCCTGTGTCGCCGCCTTTGCCATGGCCTCCGACTCCTCGGTAAGATGCACCTCACGGGGCAGCTCCACCAGCTCCCGAATACGGTGAGCAGAGACGGAACTGTTGAGCATACCCGGGATGATGCTCACCAGAGAGGAGAAGCTGCTGGAGAGCTGGGAACGTTGGGTCAGAAAGAGAGTCATGGTGCCATAGGTAATACGCTCCGTCCAGAGCGCAAACAGGCAATAGCAGAAGGCCACTATATAGACCATGGTGGCCAGGAGATTGTTGAAAATGCCCGCCTTGATGGAAAACATATTGTAGTCCAAATTCACTTTTTTATACTTTTCCTGCCAGTCCCGCATTCCCTTGCTGTAGTGGTCTGCAACACCAAAGCTCTTGATGGTGTCAATATTGTAAAATGTCTCCGCCTCGAAGGTCATGAGAGAGCTGTTCATCTGCAACACCTTCATGCGGTACTCCTTGTTCTTCCGCATGAGGAACCGACTGGCAAGCAGGAGAAACGGAGCGGAGAGCAGGGCGATAAAGGCCATAGCGTGATCATAATAGAACAGGACGCAGAAGGTGGCGATAAAGTTGTACAAAGCGATGACAATGCTGGGCAGCCAGCTCACAGCATTGCTGGCGATGGTGCTCACATCGGAGTTGAATCGGCTGAGCAGGTCGCCGTTGGCGAACTTGCTCAGCTCGTACCAGTCCGCGTCAATGATCTTGTCGAAGATATATGCCTGGATGTCGTTGTTGACGTAGATGCTCAGCTTGGCGGAGTAGCGACTGACCAGACTGGAGAATACCAGACTGAACACCGTGCTACCTATCATTGAGACAATAAGCACCCACAGCATCCCTGTCTCTTTATCAACAATGATGTCCACCAGATACTTGCTGATGACGGAAGACAGCAGGCTGAGAGACGAGCTGGCAATGCCCAGGACGGTGTAGAAAGCGATGACCCACTTATACTTACGGCTGAAGGAGAAGATCCACTTCCAGTCCGCGAAGAAGTCCCGGAAGGTGCCGTCGTCGATGAGATTGATAATATACTGGACTGCCTTGGATTTGAACAGTCGGTTGAGTCCGGAGAATTCCTCAATGTCTCCGGGACGCTTGATGTCGTCAGGCATAGTATCTCCCTTTGCTATTTGCTCCGTTTGTCGGTCGGAGGCCGTCTCTCTGTGGAAAACGCCGCACACCCTGCCGGAAGTGTGCGGCGTTTTCCCACTTAATCAGCCTGCCGTGGCAGTAGAACCGGTTCCGTAGATGAATTCCTTTAAATTGGCCCGCAACAGGTCCCAGTTGGTGGGGACCAGCACCGCCATTTTCCGAATGGTCTGGCTGGAATAGCTGCCGTCCTCCGGGACACGGTATTCCTCGATGGAGTCCACTCCCAGGTTATAGGCTGTCAACGCCAGCGAGAGGATCTCGTCGTTATTCATGTCTGTGGTGATGTCATCGGCTATCGTCTCATAAAGCGACCACAGATCGTTGAACTCTTCTTCCCTGATTTGGGTGAAAATCGCCTGGATCACTGTGCGCTGGCGCTGGGTACGGCCGAAGTCAGAATAAGAGCCGTCCTCCGTGTTGACGTAGCGGATGCGGGCATAGGCCAGAGCCTCTTCCCCATTGAGCAGGTTGTTCCCCGCTGTCAGTCCGGAAAAGGAATTGCCGCCGCCCATGCTGCTGTACTTGCTGTTGCCGCTGAGATAGTTCACCTCGGACTCGGTGAGCTTGATGCTCACGCCGCCGATAGCGTCGATAATCTCCTGGAAACCGGTGAAGTCAACCTCAACATTGTAGTCAATGGTGATACCAAAATTGGTCTCAATGGTGGAGTCCAGCAGATCGAAGCCGCCAAAGGCATAGGCCGCATTGAGCTTGTTGTCGCTATAGCCGGGGATCTGGACATACAGGTCCCGCATGAGGGAGGTCATTTTCAGAGCGTTGTTGGTGGTGTCCACGGTTAGGATGATCATGGTATCCGATCTGGCCCGCTGGCCGGAGACCCGGGTATCCTGGCCCACCAGCAGGACGTTGACGACGCCCTCTACCGTCTCCACATCCCCTACCGTGCCGAAGTCGATGGTGCTGCTGTCGATGGTGTCCTCTTCGTCCACGTCCTCTTCGAAGTCCTCAGTGGTGTACTCCGTCTCACTGGCGGTGACGCGATTGATTTTGTTGAGCTGTACCTGTAAAAAAGCGTACGCGCCGATCACCATCAGCGACAGAACGGCCAGAATGACCAGTACGACCTTCCTTAATTTCGACATCTGCTGTTATGACCTCCAGTCAAAAGGGGCGCCGCCGTATCCGGTCGGCTACAAAACGGGGTGCAGGTGCGGAACCGCCTGCGCTCCGAAACAAACTGTTGTCATTTTAATCTCTTTTCCCCCACCCGTCAAGGGATATTCTGCGATTTTACCATCGTGGAGGACAAAAAAAGCATTTTGTCTCACACAACCCGTTTTTTGACCCCCGGAACGTCCAAATTTCCCAACTGTCCCCATCGACTTTTTCAGTCCGGCTTCATCTTTTCCTTCTATTCGTTGAAAATTCATAAAATCTTCATTTCCGTACGGTACAGTAACACCATATCAGAAGCGACGCCAGGCCGGATGGGCGGCGGGCGCTTCGTATACGAGGAGCTGTCGTCATGAGTCGTATTATTGGAATTGATTTGGGTACCACCAACAGCTGTGTGGCGGTGCTGGAAAACGGGAAGCCTGTCATCATTCCCAACGCAGAAGGCAATCGCACTACGCCCTCTATCGTCGCCTTCACAAAAAGCGGTGAGCGGCTGGTAGGCGATCTGGCCAAACGCCAGGCGGTGACCAACGCCGCCGGGACCGTCTCCTCCATCAAGCGGGAGATGGGGACAGACACCCGGCTGGAGCTGGGTGGCAAGCGGCGCACGCCCCAGGAGATCAGCGCCATGATCCTCCACAAGCTGAAAACAGACGCAGAGGCCTATCTGGGAGAACCGGTGAGCGACGCAGTCATCACTGTTCCCGCCTATTTTAACGACGTGCAGCGTCAGGCCACCAAGGACGCCGGTCGCATCGCCGGGCTGAACGTCCGCCGCATCATCAATGAGCCTACCGCGGCAGCCCTAGCCTACGGCCTTGACCACGGGGAGAGCCAGAAGATCATGGTCTACGATCTGGGCGGCGGCACCTTTGATGTATCCATCATCGAAATCGGAGACGGCGTCATCGAGGTGTTGTCCACCTGCGGAGACAACCACCTGGGCGGCGACGACTTCGACCAGCGGCTGACCAACTACCTGGTCAGCGAGTTCAAGCAGGAGACGAAATACAACATCGCCAAGGACCCCATGGCACTCCAGCGGGTGCGGGAGGCGGCGGAGAAGGCCAAGAAGGAGCTTTCCGCCTCCACTACCGCCAACGTCAATCTCCCCTTCCTGGCCCAGGGGCGTTCCGGCCCCCTGCACATGGATATCACCGTCACCCGGGCGGTCTTTGAGCAACTGACCCGTGACCTGGTGGAGCGGACCACCATGCCGGTACAGACCGCATTAAATGATGCGGGGTTGACCGTCTCCCAACTGGGGCGGGTGCTGCTGGTAGGCGGTTCCACCCGGATGCCCGCCGTCCAGGACCATGTCCGCTCTCTGGTGGGTATGATGCCCAGCAAGGGGCTGAACCCGGACGAGTGCGTAGCCATGGGCGCCGCTATCCAGGGCGGCACGCTGGAGGGGTCCCTCATCTCCGGCAACGCCAACGGGATGTCCTCTTCCGGTGCCGGGCAGGAGATTCTGCTGCTGGATGTGACGCCACTCTCCCTGTCCATTGAGACGGTGGGCGGCGTGGCCACCCGGCTCATCGAGCGCAATTCCACCCTTCCCGTCCATTACTCCCAAATCTTCACCACTGCCTCCAACTTCCAGACAAACGTGGAGATCCACGTTCTCCAAGGAGAGCGGCCCATGGCCCGGGACAACAAGACCATCGGCAAGTTCCGCCTCACCGGCATCAAACGTGCGCCCCGGGGGGTACCTCAGATCGAGGTCACTTTCGACCTGGACACCAACGGCATTTTAAAGGTCAGCGCAAAGGACCTGGGCACCGGCCGGGCCCAGGAGATCGTTATCTCCTCCAGCTCCAATCTGTCTGAGGCGGAGATTCAGCAGGCCATCCGGGACGCCGAGGAATACGCTGCCGCCGACAATCAGCGTAAGGAGGCTCTGGAGGTCCGCAACCAGGCGGAGACGCTGGTGATGGAGACACAGGAAGCCCTGCGGGTCTGCGGCAAGGAGCTGAACAAGGCGGACCAGAAGCAGGTGAAAAACGACCTGGCCAATCTGGAACGTCTGGTGAACCGGAACCGCCCGGAGAAAATCACTGCGGATGTCCTGCCGGAGATGAAGGCCGCCATGGAGCAGCTTCAGCGCTCCTCTGCGACCCTGTCTCAGCTGTATGCCAACCATCAGGCGTCCGGGCAGAGCTGAAGAATCCCCCTTTTCCCCGCGCTTTTCCTTGACGCACATTGTAAGAACAGATATAATAAAAACAGTATTGTTCCCAATCCTGAACGCCCTTTTGAGAGGAGGCAACGCCTTTGAAGGTCATCAAGCGGGAGCGCTCTCCCTGGCCGGTCTATTTTATCGCCCTGGTCTGGGTCTTTGCAGCCTTTGCCGTGGGTATCCACACGGTCTGGGGCTATCTGGCCGCTGCGGCAGTCTCCGTTGTCGCCTATTTCATCGGTCGGGCTATTTTCCCGGATCAACAGGTGGAGACAGAGGTACCCGACCCGGAGCCTGCCGACCCGGCGGTAGCCGCCCTGAAAAAAGACCGGGATCGGGATGTGGGTGAGATCCGTCGTCTGAACGACAACATTGAGGACGAGGAGATCTCCGCACACCTGGAACACATCGAGCAGGTCACCGGAAAGATTTACGACTATGTGCTGGATCATCCGGAGAAACGGACGCTGGTCCGCCGGTTTCTGGACTACTATCTCCCCACCACCATCAAGCTGCTCAACCAGTACGACCGGATGGACAGCCTGGGGCTGGCGGGAGAGAACGTCAACGCCGCCAAGGAGAAGATCAGCGCAATGCTTTCCACCGTCTCCGTGGCTTTCGACAAGCAGCTGGACAGTCTGTTCCAGGACGACTATATGGATGTATCCGCCGAGATCACCGTGCTGGAGCAGATGATGGCCCAGGAGGGGCTGACCGGCGACGGAATGCAGTAATTTCACCTGACACCTTCCTATCCTGACACAATTCAAATCAACAAAAACGGAGGAGAGAAACATGAGCGAGATCAATCTGACCTTAGACCCCAGCGGCGACGCCGCTGCCCAGGCCCCTGCCGCGCCTGCCCTGACCCTGAATCCGGAGGGCGAGACGGAGAAAAAGCCGGAGGCGCCTGCCGTCGATCTGAACGAGCAGCTGCTGAATGACGCAGAGAAAAAGGTAGTCGACGACTTTGCCAAAAAGATCGACATCCGTGACTCCACCCAGGTGCTTCAGTACGGAGCCGCCGCCCAGAAGAATGTGGCCGCGTTCTCCTCCAGTGCTCTGAACAAGGTCAGCACCAAGGACCTGGGCGAGGTGGGCGACACCCTCTCCTCCCTGGTGGTGCAGCTGAAAAACAACGCCCCCGGGGAGCAAAAGAAGCGAAGCTTCTTCTCCAGAAACAAGGTCAAGCTGGACGAGATGAAGGCCCAGTATTCCAAGGCCGAGGCCAATGTGGACGAGGTCACCAAGATACTGGAGCAGCACCAGGTCGCCCTGATGAAGGACGTGGCCATGCTGGATCAGATGTATGACCTGAATCAGCAGTATTACAAAGAACTGACCATGTATATTCTGGCCGGTAAGAAGAAGCTGAAAGAAGTCCGGGAGGGCGAGCTGGCGGAGCTGCGTAAAAAGGCGGAGACCTCCGGTCGTCAGGAGGACGCCGAGGCCTACAATGACCTTGCCAACATGGTCAACCGCTTTGAGAAGAAGCTCCACGACCTGGAGCTGACACGGACGATTTCCATCCAGATGGGTCCCCAAACCCGGCTGCTCCAGAACAACGATACCCTGATGATCGAGAAGATCCAGACCTCTCTGGTCAACACCATTCCTCTGTGGAAGAGCCAGATGGTGCTGGCCCTGGGTCTGGAGCGCTCCCGCCAGGCCACCGCCGCCCAGACGGCGGTCACTGACATGACCAACGACCTGTTGAAGAAGAACGCTGAAATGCTCCACATGGGTACCGTCGCCACCGCCAAGGAGGCGGAGCGTTCCATTGTGGACATCGAGACGCTCCAGCACACCAACCAGGAGCTGATCTCCACACTGGACGAGGTCATTTCCATCCAGCAGGAAGGCTCCCAGAAGCGCAAAGAGGCCGAGGCGGAGCTGGGCCGCATTGAGGGCGAGCTGAAGCAGAAGCTCCTCTCCCTGCGGGGGTAATTTCCGCTCACGGAACCAGAAAGCAGGTGATTTCCCGTGAAAGCGCTGAACGCATTGAAAAAATTTCCGGTAGCTGTGGCCATTACCGCTCTCATCGTGGCTGGCTGCATCGCATACAGCCTGTTCGTGGCCCCGGTGGCTGTGATCGACGTCCAGACCGGGAACTGGGTGCAGGATGACGCGGACGTTCTCTCCGACGCCACAGAGGAGACCCTGCGCACCTATGATCAGGAGTTTGACAGCAAGTACAGCAGTGTCGTCGCCGTAGCCACCATCTCCTCCTCCCGGGGCTGGGAGCTGGAGGACTATGCGCTGGAGCTGGCTACCGACTGGGATCTCACCGGATATGACGTGATCCTTGTCCTGGACATCGGCGGACAGCAGGTCTATATGGTAGACGGCGGCAGTTTGACAGAGCTGGACTCCACGGCGGCCACCACCGAGACCATGGCCTCCGATTTTTACGCCGGAGACTATGACAGTGCCGTACTCAGTCTGTTCTCCTATATGAACGAATGGTATGCTGATCACTTTGCGGACGGTTCCGAGGACGACGCCTATTACGGGGAGCCATACGATTACTATTACGATGATTACTACTACGACGATTACTACTATGGCGGTTCCGGGTTCAGCCTGTTTGGACTGATTTTGATCCTAGTGGTGGTCTTTATCGTCCTCTCCCAGATCGAGCGGCGTCGGTACAATACCTGGTACAGCCAGTACGGACACATGGCCGCGCCTCCGGTGATGTTTGTCCCCATCTTCCCCTGGCATCGACCGGGGAGCGCCTGGTTCCGCAGAATGGGCCGTCAGCCTCCCCGTGGTCCCGGCGGTCCAGGCCCCCGGGGGCCTGGCGGACCGGGCGGTCGTGGCGCTGGTGGCCCGGGAGCCCGTCCCGGTTCTCGTCCCGGCGGCCAGAGCCGGAGCGGAGGCTCCCGCAGCGGCAGCTTTGGGGGCAGCTCTCGGGGCGGCGGCTTCGGCGGCAGCAGCAGCCGAGGCGGCGGCTTCGGTGGCAGCTCCAGAGGCGGAGGCTTTGGCGGCGGTGGAGGCCGCGGAGGCGGCTTTGGCGGTCGTCGGTGATCGTCCCACTTTTATTGACACGAAAACACCCTGCGGAGCGAGGCTCCGCAGGGTGTTTTATCGCTTATTGAGTTCAGAGTGTCTCGTCCTCCAGCACAATATGTGCTTTCAGCAGATTGGTGTATCCGGTAGCGCCCAGGGGGACTCCGGCGGTGATAATGATGCGGTCCCCCGCCTGGACCAGATGCTCCTTGACGGCGGTCTCCGCGCACAGGGAGAAGATGCGATCGGTAGAGCTGACCTCTCCGGTCAGACACGGGACGATGCCCCAAAGCAGATTCATCTGCCGACGTGTTTTTTCCCGAAGGGTGATGGCTACCACGCCGCAAGCGGGGCGGAACCGGGAGATGAGCCGGGCCGTGTGGCCGGAGGCGGTAGCGGTGACGATGGCCTTGGCGTCCAAGTCCATGGCGGTCAGGCAGCAGGTATGGGTGATGGCGTCGCTGATGGCGTTCTGCGTTCCGGTCCCGCTGACCTTGCCGTAGCGGCTCTGGAACCGATGCCAATAGTCAATAGAGGCCTCCGCCTGGGACACGATGGAGGTCATGGTCTTCACTGCCTCCACCGGGAACTTGCCGCTGGCAGTCTCTCCGGAGAGCATGACGCAGTCCGCCCCATCAAAGACGGCGTTGGCCACGTCGGAGACCTCCGCCCGGGTGGGCCGGGGGTTTCGGATCATGGAATCCAGCATCTGAGTGGCGATGATGACCAGCTTGCCATGCTGGACTGCCTCCTTGATCATACGCTTCTGCTGCACCGGCACCTGAGCGGCGGGGATCTCCACGCCCAGATCACCCCGGGCCACCATAATGCCGTCGGACTCGGCCAGGATCTCCTCCAGGTTGTCCACACCCTCCTGGTTCTCGATCTTGGAGACAATCTTCACGCTGTCCCCGCCGTACTTGTGCAGCACCGCGCGAATGGCCCGAACGTCCTCCGCCTTGCGGACGAAGGAGGCCGCAATGTAGTCAAAGTCCTGCTCCACGCCGAAGCGAATGTCCTCCTCATCCATCTCCGTGAGGGCAGGGAGATGGATAGCGACACCCGGGATATTGATGCTCTTGTGATTGGACAGGGGGCCGCCGTTGACCACGGTGCAGTGAATATCCTGTCCCTGGACGTCCCGGACCTCCAGACCGATGAGGCCGTCGTCGATGAGGATTTTGGTCCCAGGCGTGACCTCCTCGTTGAGCCTGTCATATGTCACGGAGACGATATGAGAATCTCCCGCCACGTTGCGAGTGGTCAGGATAAACTCGTCTCCATTTTCTAGGGTCACGCTCCCCTGGGCAAAGGTGCGAATACGGATCTCCGGGCCCTTGGTGTCCAGAATGGTGGCGATAGGCGCGCCCATGGAATCCCGCACCGACCTCGGGCGATTCAGCGTCTCCAGATGGCTGGCGTGGCTCCCGTGGGAAAAGTTGAATCGGGCGCCGTTCATGCCGGCTCGGATGAGCTGACGAATCTGCTCCACGCTGTCCACAGCGGGTCCCAATGTACAAATCACCTTGGTTTTCCTGACTTCCATATCAGTACCTCCCCATCAAGCACAGTCGAATTTCCACTATTTTGTTTCCGATTATATTTTACCCGATACAAAGCAGAATTGCAAGTAATCATCATTCTGGAGATTATACAGTTATCCCACGGGAATATGGTTTATTTTTGGTGTTTTGACATGGATTTCCGCTTTTTCCAAAAGGAGACGGTTTCCGGTTGCAATTCGGCGGCAATCGGTGTAAAATGATAGGACCTGATTTTAGGCAAAGCAAAAGGAGGCTCCCATGAATTTTACCATTGAGCAGTATCGGGAGAGCGCAGATTATCTCCGAAGCCGGCTGGGAGGCTTTCAGCCCCGTATTTTAATGATTCTAGGCTCCGGTCTGGGTTTTCTGGGGGACCAGCTGGAAAACCCCGTCGCCGTCTCCTATGAGGATATCCCCCACTTTCGCCCCTCCACCGCCCCCGGTCACAAGGGGCAGTTCCGCTTCGGTATGCTGGAGGGCAAGCCGGTGGCCGGCATGCAGGGCCGGATGCACTATTATGAGGGTTATTCTCTCCAGGAGGTCACCTACGCCGTCCGGGTCGTCCGTCTGTTGGGCGCAGAGACCATGATCGTCACCAACGCGGCAGGCTGCGTCAACGAGAGCTGGTCCGCCGGGACGCTGATGCTCATTACCGACCACATCAAAATTGCCCTGGAGTCTCCCCTCCGCGGTCCCAATCTGCCGGAGTTTGGCCCCCGGTTTCCGGACACCACCACCTTGTATACCCCGGAATACCAGGTCCTGGCAATGCGGGCCGCCGCAGAGCTGGATATTCCGCTCCGGGAGGGCGTCTATATGTACTTTCCCGGCCCCCAGTACGAGTCCCCCGCAGAGGTGCGGGCGGCCCGCATTCTGGGCGCTGACGCCGTGGGGATGTCCACCGTTCCGGAGGCCCTTGTGGCCCGGCACTGCGGCATGAAGGTGCTGGGTTTCTCCCTGCTGACCAACATGGCCGCCGGTATCCTGAACCAGCCCCTCAGCGAGGAGGAGGTGCTGGAGTCCGCCGCAGCCGCCAGCGACCGGTTCTCCCAGCTGGTACGGCAGTGCGTGGCGGAGCTGTAAGATACAAATCCCACCGAACGATTCTTTTTCCCGGGACTGGCGGATAGAATCTCACCAGTAGGCAAAAAATCCACCATTCGGGCAAGGAGCATTTCTATGTCAAAAAAGCAGAAGCAGAACACCTTCTTTGGCGGCGCGGCCATTTTGGCCGTCGGTATCGTCCTGGTCAAGATCATCAGCGCCGTCTACAAGATGCCGCTGATCAATATCCTGGGCAGCGGTTACACCGACTTCTCCAACGCCTTCAATGTTTTCAACATTCTGCTCATGATCTCCACAGCGGGCATCCCTGTGGCCATATCCAAGATGATCTCCGAGGCCAACGCCCAGGGGCGTCAGAACCAGGTACACAAGATCTTCCGGGTCTCCCTGCTGTTCTTCATGGCGTTTGGGGCCATTTGCTCCCTTGCCATGTTTATCTGGGCGGACACCTTTGCGGAGCTGCTGGGCAATCCCAAATCCGCCCTGTGTATGCGGGTATTGGCTCCCTCCGTGTTCCTGGTCTCCGGCATCGCCGCCTTCCGGGGCTATGCCCAAGGCCACTCCCACATGACACCCTCCTCCGTGTCCCAGATCATCGAGGCGCTGTTCAAGCTCATTGTGGGCCTGTCCCTGGCCATGTTCCTGATCAACAGTGGCAGCGACGAGTCTACTGCCGCCGCCGGAGCCATTGTGGGCGTCACCGTCTCGGAGCTGGCCGCCCTATGCTACCTGGCAGTGGAGTATTTTCACACTCGCCGTCTGGAGCCGGACGTCTCCAACGACACCCCCTGGGACAGCAAGCGCATCCTGAAAACCTGTCTCACCCTGGCTATTCCCATCACCCTGACCAGCTCCGCCACCTCCATCCTCACCACCATCGACACCTCCCTCATTCAAAATCAGCTGCAAAATGCGGTGGGGCTTACCCTGGACGAGACAAGAAGCCTGTACAGCCAGTACAGCGGCGTTTTGACGGTTTATCAGATCCCCTCCGCCCTCATGGCCGCACTGACCGCTTCCGCCGTTCCCGCCATCACGGTCTATCTTGGTCAGAAGAACCGTAAAGGCGTCTCCCGGGTGGTGGGGTCCTCCCTGAAAACCGCCGCCATGGTGGCCTTCCCCTGCGGCGTGGGCATGATCGTGCTGGGGACCCCCATCGTCAAGCTGCTCTTCCCCTCCCTGACGGCAGACATCGCCGGGCCTATCCTCTCCATCCTGGGGGTGGCCAGCATTGCAGTTTGTCTTATGTTGGTGTGCAACGCCATTTTGCAGGCCCACGACATCCTGTATGTCCCCATCGTCACCATGGTGATCGGCGGAGTCGTTATGGTGCTGTTTGACTACTTCGTGGTGGCCATCCCGGAGATCAACATCTTCGGCTCCCCCATCGGCTCCTGCATCGGCTATGGCATCACCTGTCTGCTGGATCTCATCGTCCTCCACCGGGTCGTCCCCAACTGCCCCAATTTCCTGGGGCTGTTCGCCAAGCCGCTGATTGCCTCTGTGGTCATGGGGGCAGGGGCCTGGGCGTGTTATGGGCTGCTGTTTAAGCTCACCAGCAGCAACACCATCTCTCTGCTCCTGGCGATCGTGGTAGCGGTGGTGATTTACGCCGCTCTGCTGCTGTTGCTCAAAACCATCACAAAGGACGATCTGGCGCTGATGCCCAAGGGCGAGACGATCGGCCGCCTGCTGCGTATCAAATGAGACGGGGAGGTACACAATAGCTATGGTTTCCTTTCCACAGAAGGAACATTATGACCTGAACGACTTTCGAGCCGTCATCTCCATTCTCCGACATCCCGGGGGCTGTCCCTGGGATCAGGCTCAGGACCATCACTCCATCCGCCGCAATTTCATTGAGGAGGTCTACGAGGCCTGCGAGGGCATCGACAATGACGACCCCGTTTTGCTCCAGGAGGAGCTGGGGGACGTGCTGATGCAGGTGCTGTTCCACGCCTCCATCGAGGAGGACGCCGGGCGGTTCGACATCGACGACGTGGCGGACCAGGCGGTGAAAAAGCTGATTTTCCGCCATCCCCATGTCTTTGGCACAGTAGACGTCTCCGGCACCGATGAGGTGCTGACCAACTGGGACCAGCTCAAACGGCAGGAGAAGCACCAGGAGAGCTATACCGACACCCTGGACGCCGTGGCCCGCACCCTTCCCGCTCTGTGGCGGGCGGAGAAGGTGCAGAAAAAGGCCGCCAAGGCCGGGTTCGACTGGCAGGAGCTGGACGGCCCCCTGGACAAGATCCGGGAGGAGACCGACGAGCTTCAGGCCGCAGTCCAGGGCGACGGCGACCCTGCGGAGGAGCTGGGCGATCTGCTCTTTGCGGTGGTCAATGCCGCCCGCAAGCTGGAGATCGACCCGGAAGATGTCCTCAATGCCGCCACGGAAAAGTTCATCGCCCGCTTTCGACGGGTGGAGGAGCTTGCCCCATCCGATATGACCACTCTGCCGCTGTCCACGCTGGAAGCCCTGTGGCAGCGGGCAAAATCACAGGAGGAATCCCATGAACAAAACTGAACTGATTCAACAGACCGCCGCTCAGACCGGTCTCTCCCGCAAGGACACAGAGACGGCCCTCAACGCAGCCATCAACCTGATGACCGACGCTCTCTCCCAGGGAGAGAAGGTGCAGTTAGTTGGCTTTGGCACGTTTGAGACCAGAGAGCGCGCCCCTCACACCGCCCGAAACCCTAAAACCATGGAGCAGGTGGAGGTCGGAGCCACACGCACCGTCGCCTTCCGCCCCGGAAAGTCCCTGAAGGGTTCCGTGGCACTGTAAGAGGGCGGTTTGTCATGCGTCTGGATAAATATTTAAAGGTATCCCGTCTTATCAAGCGGCGCACCGTGGCCAACGAGGCCTGCGTCGCCGGGCGGGTCTCCGTCAACGGTCGTCCCGCCAGGGCCAGCTATGAGGTCAGGACCGGTGACGAGCTGGAAATTCAGTTCGGTCAGCGCACTCTCAGGGTCCGGGTGCTGGCCGTGGCCGACAACGTAGGCAAGGCGGATGCCTCCGCCATGTATGAGGAAATCTGACCCATTTCGAATCGTCTGCGCCGGTCTGTCGCAGACGATTTTTGTTGTACGGACAATCTTTTTTTGCCGCAGCGTTTTTTCAGGCACGCTTCGCATCGGTGGAAAAATAACCTCATTCATTCCTTCAAACGGATAGACAAACCTCTGACAATGTGTTACAATACGACTATAATATGATAAAGGAAGTTTCTCGCTCAGTTTTTTCGGAGGATTTCTTTTTGTATACAAGCCCCCGTCCTGTGTTCTTTTTCATCCCGTCCGGTGCGGTGGGTTTCGCTCAAAGGAGTTTGCTTGAACATGGACTATCAGAAGATCATCGCAGCCGTTCCCCTGTCCAAGGGCCGCCTTTTGGTCTGCCTGTTGGATGGGACCGTCTATCACTGGTGCTATCAGCTACTCTCCTGGGACGGGCCGGAGCCTCACCCTCTCAGCGAGGACGCGATGTTTCAACAGGTCGCTATAGAGGCCGGCGGAAGAGGGATCGCTTGGCCCTGCGGATTCCGCTGCTCCGCGGGCGAGGTGCTCCGTACCGCCTCCCTGCTCCCCCTGGATCGAAACGACTTTCTCCTGTTCTGTCGTTACAGCATTCTTTCTACCAGCGAGTCCGCCGAGCTGCTCAGCTGCACCCGGCAAAATATTGACAGCCTGGTGCGTCGGGGAAAGCTGACCCCTATAAAGACCTACGCACGAAATAAGCTGTTTCTCCGCTCCGACGTTGCCCGTCGGCTCTGGATGGAGGACTAGTCTTCCTGATTGCCGAATGACTTGTCTCGCTTCTATAAAAATCTATAAAAGGCCGCTCCCGTAGATGGAGCGGCCTTTTTGGGTCGTATCGTGTTGCTGACGCCTCAGTATTCCTTTGCTGCTTCTTCGCCCCGGAGTACCCGCAGGCCACCCTGGGCCAGGGCCAGCAGCTCGTCCTCGCCGGGATAGACGGTAAAGGGAGCGATCCAGCCGATTTTCTCATACAGCTTTTCCCGTGTCAGGGGGGAGTATGCGATGCCACCGGTGAGGATGATCTGGTCTACTTTCCCGTCCAGCACGGCGGCCATGGCTCCGGCGTCCTTGGCAAGCTGATAATAAAATGCGTCCAGCACCAGGGCAGCCTGGGCGTCTCCCGCCTCTGCCCGCTTCTGCACCTCCTGGGCGCTGTTGGTGCCCAAGTAGCCGTTGAAGCCGCCGTTTCCGCAGATCTTTTTGTACAGCTCCTTCTCGGTATACTTCCCGGAGAAGCACAGCTTGATGAGATCGCCCACCGGCACGGTCCCTGCCCGCTCCGGTGAGAAGGCCCCTTCTCCGTCCAGGATGTTGTTCACATCCACGATACGGCCCTTCTGATGGGCGCCCACCGAGACGCCGCCGCCCATGTGGATGACGATGAGGTTCAGCTCCTCATAGGCAAAGCCGTTCTCCTTGGCAAACCGCCGGGCCACTGCCCGCTGGTTCAGGGCGTGGAAGATGCTCCGCCGGGGCAGCTCCGGCATGCCGGACAGACGGGCCACGTCGGTCAGCTCGTCCACCACCACCGGGTCCACAATGTAGGAGGGTACTCCGATCTCGTCCCCGATCTCTCGGGCCAGGATGCCGCCCAGGTTGGAGGCGTGCTGCCCCTGCACCCCTGCCTTCAGGTCGGCCAGGAGTGCGTCGCTGACGGCATAGGTGCCGCCGGGGATGGGCTTGAGCAGTCCGCCCCGACCCACGATAACGTCGATGGAGCGGATGTCGCAGTTCTTCTCTGCCAGGAAGTCCAGAATGATCTCCTTGCGGAAATCCTTCTGGTCGATAATGGAGGCATAGCGTGAGATCTCCTCCGTAGAGTGCCGGAGGGTCTCCTCAAACAGCAGCGTCTCATCCTCAAAGACACCGATCTTGGTAGAGGTAGAGCCGGGATTGATGATCAGGCTTTTGATCGACATGACGTTTTCTCCTCTCTCAGTTTTGGCCCTTCATGGCCTCAGCCACCACCGCTGCCAGCGCGATGGAGTTCACCTTGGTCTGGAAGGAATCGGAGCGACTGGTCAGAATGACAGGAACTTTCGTGCCGGTGAGGATACAGCCGTTCTCCACCTTTGCCGTGTGAACCAGGCACTTGTAAACCAGGTTGCCTGCGTGGATGTCCGGGAAGAGCAGCACGTCGGCGTCTCCGGCGATCTTCCGCCCGGTAGCTCCCTTGTGGGCCGCCGCCTCCGGATCAATGGCGATGTCCAGGGAGAGGGGGCCGTCCACGACGCAACCGGTGATTTTGCCCTCTTCATTCATCCGAGTCAGCTCAGCGGCCTCCACCGTCACGGGCATTTTGGGGTTCACCACCTCCACGGCGGCCAGCGGGGCCACCTTGGGATTCTCAATGCCGCAGGCGTGGCAGACGGCCACCGTATTCTCGATGATATGGACCTTGTCCTCCAGTGTGGGGTAGGTCATAAAGGCCACGTCGGTGAGGAACAGGAGCTGTCGGATGCCCTCCACCTCAAACACCGCCACATGGGACAGGGGCTTGCCGGTGCGCAGGCCCACCTCTTTGTCCAGGACGCTTTTCAGGAATCCTTTGGTGTCCAGTAGGCCCTTCATATACATATCCGCCACCCCGTCGTGGGTCAGCTTCACCGCCGTCCGGGCGGCCTGGGTGTGGTCCGGCTCGTTGATGATGCGGTACTCGTCCGGGTCGATATTCAGGCCCTTTGCGATGGCCCGAATTTTCTCCTCGTCGCCCACCAGAATGGCGTCGGCGATGCCCTGCTCCCGGGCGGCATGGACCGCCTCCAGGACGGCCTCGTCCTCTGCGACTGCCACAGACACCGTCTTTTTGCCGCACTCTTTCACATGGGAGATCAGTTCGTCAAAGCTGGTTATCACTGTCTATGCACCTCGTATCTTATTTGCGTATTCTGTCATGATTGGGCGGGGGATTGCTGTCCTCCCCTTGCCTGTTAAAATAATAACACTTCCCCTGTGGCGGGTCAAGAGCCGACGTTCTTTTCTCCCATCTCCGGAAAAATCCTCCTCCCCTGTCCTCCGATTTCGTCTGAAAGATGAGTGGACAATTTTGACAGTGTATGATATAGTTAAAGTGTATCGCCCCGTCCATGGGGCAAAAAGGAGGTTGCTCACCTCATGGCAGGAAAATTGATTGTCCTGGAGGGCACCGACGGGTCGGGAAAATCCACCCAGTTCCGTTTGCTCACCGGACGGCTGGAGGCAGAGGGCCTTCCCTTCCGCAGTCTGGTCTTTCCACGGTATCAGGAGGAGTCCTCTGCCCTGATTCGGCTCTATCTCTCCGGCGCATTCGGCACCCATCCCGGGGATGTGAACGCCTATGCGGCCTCCTCCTTTTATGCGGTAGACCGGTACGCCTCCTACCGTCAGGACTGGGGACAGTGGTACGAGTCCGGCGGTCTGGTCGTCTCCGACCGCTACACCACCTCCAACGCTGTCCACCAGGGGAGCAAGCTGCCGGAGGACGAGCAGGACGATTTTTTCCGCTGGCTCTATGAGTACGAGTATCGGCAGCTGGGACTGCCCAGGCCCGACCTGGTGTGTTACCTGGATATGCCCACCGGATTTTCCGTCTCCCTGCTCCGCTCCCGTGAGGCGGCCACCCACACCCACGCCGACATCCACGAGCAGGACCGGGACTATCTCGCCCGCTGTCGCGCCTGCGCCGGACGGGCGGCGGATATTCTGGGCTGGCGGCGGATTCCCTGCGTCGAGAACGACGCGCTGCGGAGCATCGAAGATATTCACGGGGACATCTGGGCCGCCGTGAAATCGGTGCTGTAATTCATTCACCCCCGGCTGGCTGGCCGGATCAAAGATAAAAATCTGAGGGGAGAATTGTTGCTATGGTTTACATTTTGCTGGGAGACGGATTCGAGACGGTGGAGGCCCTGTGCCCCGCCGACCTGATGCGCCGGGCAGGGATCGATGTCGCTCTGGTCGGGATCGAGGGCAAGACCGTCGTCTCCGGTCAAAACATCGCTGTCCAGGCGGACATGACCCTGGACCAAGTTTCCTTTGAGGACATGGAGATGGTGATGCTGCCCGGCGGACTGGGCGGCGTGAATGTCATCTCCGGCAGTATTCCCGCCATCTCTCTGCTCCAGCGGGCCGCAGATCAGGGCATCTGGATCTCCGCTATCTGCGCCGCCCCAACCGTTCTGGCTCACCTGGGCCTGCTGGATCGGCGCAATGCCATCGTCTACCCCGGTATGGAGGAGGACATGGGTTCCGCTGTGGTGAAAACCGGCCGCCGTGTGGTGCGGGACGGCCGGTTCATCACCGGACAGGCCGCAGGCGCCTCCTTTGATTTTGGCCTGGAGCTGATCGAGGTACTTCGTGGCAAGGAGGCCGCCGAGCAGGTGCGGATGGGTGTCCACTACAACGATTGAGGAAAAGCGCCGTCTCCGGGAAACGGTGCGCAATCTGGAGCGTTCCTTCAACCAGGAAACCCTTCGGGAGAGCGACATGCTCCTCTTTGAGCGGCTGACAGCTCTCCCCCAAGTGGTAAGCAGCAATGTCTTACTGCTGTTCTGGGGCATGGGCCGGGAGCCGGACACCCAACAGCTGTTTGCCCCTCTGACGGCGGCGGACAAGACCGTCCTCCTTCCCCGGTGTCTGCCGGGTGGAGAGATGGAGCTTCGTGCCTGGCAGGGCCGGGCGCGGGCCGTCCGTCACCCCTATGGGATGTGGGAGCCGTCGGAGGACTGTCCCCTGTTCGCTGCCGACGCCGTCGATCTGGTTCTGGTCCCCGCTCTGTGCTATGACCGGACGGGGTTCCGGCTGGGCCGGGGCGGCGGGTTTTATGACCGGTTCCTGGCACGATATGACGGTTTTTCCGTGGGCCTATGCCGCCAGGCGCTGCTCCAGGACCGGGTCCCCCGGGAGGACCACGACCAGGGCGTTGACCTGGTACTCACTGAGAAGCAATCCATTCTTTGTAAAATCTGACCGAGCGGCCCGTCTCCATACGGGCGGAAGGAGGTATCAGCATGGCAGACGATGAGCGGAACACGCCCCAGGAATCCAATTCCGGTGAGCCTGTCTTTGACGATATTGACTGGGAACAGCTGGTCTCCCGGCTCCGGGAGGGGGGCGTATTGCCCACCAGTGAGCAGTCTGCCCATGCGGATACCCGCCCCGTGCCGGAGCAGAATGCCGATGACGCCGAGCCGGAGGTTTCCGCCCCTGTCACCGACGCCCCTACTCAGGAGATCTCAGGGCTGACCGAATCCATCCCTCCCTATGAGCCGTCGGATCAGGAGCATCGTCACGGGCCGCTGCCCCCTCCGGATGCTCTGGATATCCCCGGCCAGGAGCCGACCGATCCAAAGCCCCATCACCGCCGGGCCAAAGTCCGCAGTCTGGGCGTCACCTTCCTGGTAGCCGTCCTGTATGTGGTCTGCGTCCTCTCCATCGCCTTTCTGGCCGCCACCTTTGGCTGGCGCTGGGCCAATGATCTGCTCGCCCTAAACAAAGACGAGCTGACCGCCAGCGTCACCATTGAGGCGGGAGAAACCATCGACGAAGTGGCCGCCAAGCTGGAGGACGCCGGTCTGATCGAGTACCCCTATCTCTTTGAGATATTCGCCGCCTTTACCAACAAGGCGGAGAGCATCACCAGCGGCACCTATGAGCTGACTACGGATATGGACTACAGCGCCCTGCTCAACAACATCAGCACCAGCTCCACCACCCGGGAAACAGTGACCGTCACCATCCCTGAAGGTTATACGGTGGCCGAGATTTTCCAGCTGCTGGAGGATCAGGGGGCCTGCACCGTAGAGGCGCTGGAATACTCCGCCCTGAATGATGAGTTCAACTATACCTTCCTTGCCGATTTGGAGCAGGACGACCCCTATTGGATGGAAGGCTATCTGTTCCCGGACACCTATGAGTTCTATAAGGATGGAGACGCCAAGGTCGCCCTTTCCAAAATGCTCTACAACTACTCCCAGAAGTTTGACTCTGATATGAAGGAGCGAGCGGAACGCCTGGGCTATACTCAGCATGAAATCATGATCATCGCCTCCATCATCGAGAAGGAGACCGACGGCGAGAACCAGAAGGACATCGCCTCCGTTATCTACAACCGGCTCCAGTCCACCGGCGAGACCCTGGGCAAGCTCCAGATGGACTCCACCATCCAGTACATCCTGGACGAGCGCAAGGAGCAGCTCACCGAGGAGGACCTGGCCATCGACAGCCCCTACAACACTTATCTCTATGAGGGGCTCCCCGCCGGGACCATCTGCAACCCCGGCATGGAGGCCATCGAGGCGGCCCTCTATCCCAACAACACCACCTATTACTACTTTATCCTTGGTGACGATGATACGACCCACTTCTTCGCCACCTATGAGGAGTTCAGCAACTACCGCAATGGCATTACGACCGACACCTCTGACAGCGAGATCACTGACGATGATTTCTATGTAGAGGACGAGGATCTGGGCGAATGAGCGCAGGTAACCCACCCCTGCTGGAGTTGCTGGCTCCCGCAGGGGACATGGAGCGGCTCCACATGGCGGTGGCCTACGGCGCGGATGCGGTCTATCTTGCAGGGGCCTCCTTTGGGATGCGGGCCTTTGCCGGGAATTTCAACCGGGAATCCATCTATCAGGCTACGGCCCTGTGCAAAGCACACGGGGTCGCCTGTCATGTCACCATCAACACCATGCCGAGAAACGATGAGATCAAAGAGCTTCCCGCCTGGCTGGAAGTGCTGGAGGACGCAGGTGTGGATGCGGTCATCGTAGCCGACCTGGGCGCTTTCACTCTGGCGGGGCGATACGCTCCCCATGCGAAGCGGCACATCTCCACTCAGGCCAGCATCTGCAACTATGAGACCGCCTGTGCTTGGTATGACCTGGGGGCCAGCCGGGTCATTTTGGCCCGGGAGCTGAGCCTGAACGAGGTGGCCGAGCTGCGGGCCAAAACCCCCGCCGACCTGGAGATCGAGGCCTTCGTCCACGGGGCCATGTGCGTCAGCTATTCCGGCCGGTGCCTGCTCTCCAACTACATGACCGGCCGGGACTCCAGCCGGGGCGCCTGCGCCCAGCCCTGCCGCTATCGCTATACCCTGATGGAAGAGAAGCGGCCCGGAGAGTATTTCCCCGTCTTTGAGGACGAAAAGGGGACCTATCTGCTCAACAGCCGGGATATGTGCATGATCGACCATATTCAGGAGCTGTACGATGCGGGCCTGAACTCTGTCAAAATCGAGGGCCGGGCCAAGAGCGCCTATTATGCCGCCATCGTCACCGGAGCCTATCGTCACGCCATTGACGCCGTAAAGTCGGGGCAGGCCCTTGACCCGGTCTGGCGGAATGAGGTGGAGAAGATCAGCCACCGCCCCTATTCCACCGGCTTCTGGTTCGGACAGCCGGGGCAATATCTGGCGGATGAGCGCTATCTCCGGGAGTGGCAGATCTGCGCCGTAGTCCAGAGCTGCGACGAGCACGGACTTGCCACCCTGTGTCTGCGGAACAAATTCCACGCCGGGGACCCGGTGGAGATCGTCGGCCCGGACTGCAGGCCGGTGTCCTTCCCCGCCCCGGTCATGGAGGCGGAGGATGGGACGCCCTTGGAGGAGCCGAGACATCCTCAGATGCTCTTCCGGATGCAGTTGCCCGGTCCGGTGCCGCCGTTGAGTATTTTGCGGCGGGAGACGGAGCCGGTGGGCAAAAACGCATAGCACGACAACAGACCCGCCGAGAGGGTGTTCCTCCGGCGGGTCTGTCTGTTGCTGTTTTCTCTTTGCAAGTTGATATAAACGGCCACGGATCATTCTCCAATAGCCTCCCGGTATTCTGCAGAACCCATGTCACTCCAGCTATGTTTGTCTCCGGGAATAACCTCACCAGACTGCTGGTTCACAGCATAAAATTCCAGGATGGCGGTGCTTTTGGCCTCACTGCCGTCGGAGGCAACGTAATCCTCATAGTAGACGAAAATATCACATTCTCCGTTGACCGACTCCCGGTCATAGACCAATCTGCCCCGGACGGTTACGGTCTCATCCTCCGCCCATGGTTCCGACCACAGGATAACGTAGACGGTGCCTTTTGCGGACTCGGTTGGTTCCAGGGCATCCAGTCCCGTGCTGTCCAGTTCTCCGCTATCCGCCAGATATTGGGCAATCAGCAGCAATTCTTCCTTCCGACGGGTCCGAGCAGCAGCCTCCGCCCGTTCCTCGGCGGTCAGATAGGCGCCCTCGTCTGTCGATCCATCGTCCGCTTTCCCGACGGGAGATTCGCTTTCTACGGCTGAAGTGCTTTCACCGTTCTCCGTCTCGCTCTCTACAGCGGAAGCCTCGCTTTCCTCATTCCCGCTCTCCACCGGGCCATAGTAGTGACGCAGGAAGGGGCCGTCAGCTTCATAATAGCTGTCGGTATTGCGCTCTGGCCTCAGGTAGTTTTCCTGGGTGACGATCAGCAGCCCATCGCCCTCATCCTCCTCCGGGTCCAGCAGACCGACCTGGAACAGTCCGTTGCATACCAGAAAAACCAGTACCAACAGCGTCAATATCGCTGTCACCAATCCGGTGCAGATACGCAGCGGGATACGCCGGGAATGCCGCCAAAGTCGGCCTGTCAGCTTGTAAATCACGGTCAGCGCCAGTATTGCCCAGCCCCAGAAAATCACCAACAGAGAAAATGTGGCAAACGCCGTTCGATATTCATAACCACTGGGCAGCAGCATGGCAATTCCGTAATACCAGGCGGTATAACCTGTCAGCAGCGCCACACACAGCGGCAGTAACACAGAGCGCTTTGGATCCGGGCCTCCCCAGTTCGTCACGGCGTTCACCAGTCGGTCAGGTATTTTTTCGCCAAACAGGTCGTCCAGCTCCGTATCCGTCAGGTATCCCGCTTTTTCTATGGGGATGGTTTTACATCGCAGCAGAGCGTCAGTACACAGGGCTTCGTCTCCATCAAGTCGGGCAGCTGCCGCCTGATAGAAATAGAGCGTTTTCAACTGCTCCTTGGTCAGCCTCTCCGGGACAAGCCTGGTCAGGTCCTCCAACGCCTGCCCGGGGCGGCCCAGGCATAAATCAAGCCTGGCCATCGCCAGCAGGCTTGCGTTGCGGGTGGCGGTATCCTTTCTCCAATGGCAGAGATAGTCATTATAGTCCCGTCGGCTCTGGAGGCCTGACCGGTTCACTCTCCGCCTGGTCAGCTCATTCCAGACCCGGAGAAGCAGGCACAGAACGAAGGCCGTACCCACCGCCAGCAGAAAATATCCCCAGCCACGGTCTAAGGTCTCCGTCCCGTCATAAAGCTCCTTCCCAGAAAGTACAATGTAGAAAATGAGCAGTATCAAAGTCAATACTCGGAACACCAGAGCGTGTCTTTGCTGCGCCCGTCCTGCTCTGTAGCCATAGCTGCCGGTTATGGTATGCTCCTCTGTAGTGTCAATATGCTTCAAACCATCGCTTCCTTGTCAAAATCAGCAGCGCCTTTGTCTGTTCCGATTTTATTATACATCTTCACATCGTCATATGCAAGAAAGGGCAGTCTGGCCTCAAGTAATCTCAAGGTTCAGGGGGCACTGAACAGGCTCCAATGCGACAACAGACCCGCCGAGAGGGTGTTCCTCTCAGCGTGCCTGTCTGTTCTTGTCTGTAGACTACAGCGTGTCATCCACCAGCTCGTGGAAAAAATTGTAGTAGTCCTTTCTGCCCTCCTTGATAAACTTGATGGCGAAGGAGGGATGAGCGTTGAGCTGTCCGGTGAGAAGGTAGGGGATGTCATAGCCCCAGGTCAGCCCCTGCTCCCGGAGGGGCAGGATATAGTCCTCCACGAATTTCAGAATGGGGATGGTCTTGTACTTGGGGTTGCGGAGGAAGCTCAGCAGGCCCTCCAGGTGGCAGTTCCCCGCTCCCCGGCCCAGGCCGTTGACGGTGGCGTCCAGATAGGTGGCGCCCACTCCCTTGTTCATGGCCTCGATGGTGTTGGCAAAGGCCAGCTGCTGGTTGTTATGGGCATGGATGCCCACCTTTTTGCCATATTTGTCGGCGACCTCCATATACTGGTCGGTGAGCCGCCGGATCTGCTCCGGATAGAAGGAGCCGAAGCTGTCCACCAGGTAGATGACGTCCACACTGGACTGGCCCAGCAGCTCTAGGCTGTTTTTCAGGTCCTCTCCGTTGACCTTGGAAACCGCCATAATGTTCACCGTGGCCTCATAGCCCTTGTTCTTGGCGTCCTCCACCATGTCGATGGCGGTGGGGATGGCATTGACATAGGTTGCCACACGGATGGTATCGATGACGCTGTCCGACTTGGGGATGATGTCGTTTTTGTAGTCGCACCGGCCCACGTCCGCCATGACGGAAGTTTTCAGGTCGGTATCGTTATCCCCTACAATGGCACGGATGTCCGCCTCGTCGCAGAACTTCCACTTGCCGTATCGGTCGGGGCTGAATATCTTCTTGTCGCACTTATAGCCAAACTCCATGTAGTCCACACCGGCCTTCAGATTGGCCTGATACAGGGCTTTGGCGAAATCGTCGGAAAATTTAGAATCGTTGACCAGTCCGCCGTCCCGCAGGGTGCAGTCCAGCACTCGCAGGTTCGGTACATAGGAGATCAAATTAGGGTTCATAGCAGGCACCTCGTTCCAGTTCATTAGGG
>JAJBUB010000063.1 GCA_020860575.1 Clostridiales bacterium
GCTGGGCGAGAACAAGCCTCTGACCAACCGGCAAAAGCTGGAGCAGATGATAGACACCGCTCTCACTCCCGATTGCAAAAGCTACGAGGACTTCCTGGCGGCGATGCGGGCAGCAGGAGCCGAGGTCAAGACCGGCAAGCAGCTGGCGTTCAGAATACCGCAGGCGAAGCGGTTCATTCGCTGTGATTCTCTTGCCGAAGATTATACCGAGGTTGCCATATGGGAACGGCTGAAGGGCAAGCGCAAGGTAAGACAACAACAGGCACAGAAGCCACTCACCACGAAGGAGGATACACGGCCACGTTCCCTGATCGACATTCAATCAAAGCTGGCCCAGGCCAACTCCCCCGGCTTTCAGCGGTGGGCGAAGACCTACAATCTGAAAGAGATCGCACAGACTGTTCTCTGGATGAAGGAACACGGTATTACCGACGTGGAAAAGCTCGCTGTAGAATGTGATGCCGCTGTCGAACGCTATCGCGAGCTTGCTGATAAGACGAAGTCTAACGAAGCCCATATGAAGGAGATTGCCGAGCTGCAACGGCAAATCGGCACCTATGGCAAAACACGGGAGGTTTATCTGCAATACAAGAAGCTGCCGCAGAAAAAGCAGGCGGCGTTTTACGAAGCTCATCGGAGCGACATCGTGCTGCACGAAGCGTCGAAGCGCTATTTTGATTCCCTGGGGTTGGAGAAACTACCCTCTATCAAGGCGTTGAAGCAGGAGTACGCTGCGCTGTCTGCGGAAAACAAGCAGCTCTATCCTGACCAGAAGGCGGCTCGGAGAAAAATGATCGACCTGCTCACAGCGAAAAGCAATGTGGAGCGTTTCCTGGAAATCAAAATCGAACAGCCCGACAGGAAGGAACAGCAACAGGGCGAAAGCCGGTGATGACTGGCACGCCCCATTCCGGGGCCTACGGCGTTTGTCGTAGACCCCGGATTTTTTGCGTTCAGCGTTCAGAAGTGACTGAAAAACGGAACGCACATCGGGAGACAGGACGTGAAAATTTCACGCCTGTCTCCCGACAGCAGACGCCGAAGGCGGCTTAAAACCCCAGCCGTTTCCGGCTGGGGTTCGCAGGGGCTTGGGGGCAGCAGGCCACCAACAAGCGGCGGAGGTATATACCGAGGCATTGCTTGCGCGCGCGCGTTCTGTTCCCTATTCACTTCAGCAATCCCGCAGGCATCTGCGGTATTCGATTCCGGCGACCAGTCCAGGCAGACTCCACTTGAGAATCTGATTCAAGCACACACACCAGAAACTGCCCCAGGGTATGAGCGCCGCCATCACCAGGTTGGACAACATTTCCAGTATGCCCAAAAACGGGAGCACCCTGTTTCTCCCCATACTTTGGAGGGCGCTGCGGCAGACAAGCAGGACGCACAGTCCGGGGTAGCCCAGGCAACAGCCGTGCAGCCACATAGCTCCGGCCTGCAGGAGAACCGAATCTGCCTCTGCGCCAACGATGAGCCGGAGCGCCCACTCAGCGGCGAACAGGTATACCAGTGAGAAAACCGCCGCCCACAGAAGGCTGCCCTTCAGAAGCGTCCGGTTGATTCTCCGAATGTCTGCCCAATCGCCCCTGCCCGTGCTACGTCCGGTGAGAATGCCAGAAGCAGTGGCATAGGCGCTGAACACGCTGATGGCCAGCTCATTGACCGTTCCGGCGCAGGTCACGGCGGCCACAGTGGCGTCGGAGAACCGGTTGACGCCTCTCTGCATGGCGATGACGCCTACCCCCACCAGAGCCATCATGCCCGCCTTGGCAACTCCGCTCCGGAGTAGCTCGCCCCAGAGGGGTGTGCCGACCTCCCCGGGCGGCAGCAAACGGCAGTCCGCCTTTCCGTGCCGGAGCAGATGAACCAGGAGACACAGAGACAGACCTCCGTTGTTGAGCAGAATAGCCAGTGCACTGGCCCACACACCCAGGCCCAGCCCTGCAATCAGGATCAGGGTCAGCAGGGTCTGGCTCACCACCCCTGCCATGGACAGAAAGGCGGGAAAGCGGGTGTCACCCGTGCCCTGGACAGCGTAGAGCAGCAGTTCCTTTAGACCCAGGCAGCCGGAGCCCAGCAGAAGGAAGATAAGATACCGTTCCGCCTCCAAACGCAGGGTGTCGGAGACGGCGGCGGCAGAAACCAGCGGTTCGCTGAACAGGGCCAGCCCTCCTCCCAAAAGAGCGATCCCGCCGACCAGCCAGAGAGAACCCCAGAACGCCCGGCGAAACCGGGGCTGACCCTCCTCCCCGAGACAGCGGAACAGCACGAAGCCGAAGCCTGCGCTCATCCCGGAGACCAGATAGCCCTGCATGGACAGATAGCCACTGCAGACGCCGATGACCGCAGTGGCGTTTTGTCCGATTACCCGGCTGACCACAGCCGCATTGATTAAAGAATATATGCTTTGAAATGCGCCGGATACGAAAAGGGGCATCATAAATGCCCAGAGCTTATGTCCTCTCATGTTATGGTCAGCTCCCGCAGATCAGGTGTTGCGCTCCCTGCTATTATACCATTCCTGTCAAAAAGGGAAAGCGCCTCCGGCGGAAGATATCCGCCGGAGGCCCGGCTTTCTGTTATCGATCCGTCCAGATCACACAGCACCACTCCTCGTCGGAGAGGCCGTTGGGTCGGGGAGCCAGCACGTCCCGCTTGCCCAGGGACAGCTTCTGGCCGATGGTTCCGGTGAAGATCTCCTCGGTGACCTTCTCGAAATCGGGAAGGATCTCGGTGTCCGTGTTCAGGGCGTCGTACTGGCCGTAATCCTCCAGGAAGCCGGAGAGATCGTCCTCGGAGTGGGCTCTCCAGGTGATGGAGAGCAGCTTCTGGGGGCCCTTCGGGGCCAGGATGCAGGCGACCTTTGTGGGGTCGCTCATGGGGATGAATAACCATGCGCAGAGGAGGTATTCTCCGTGCTCCAGGCCGCCGTAGTACTCGCTGTAGACCTTGGTCTGTCCGCCCTCGGAGGAGAGCTTTTTCTCATAGGAGCGCTCCAGATCCTCCCGGACGGTGCTGCCTGCCAGATACTCCCGGGTGTCCATCTGCCCGGACATGAAGGCCTCGCTGTCGGTGAGGAAGGTGCGCCCGGTCAGGGTGTTCACCGTCCGCTCGAAGCTGTCCAGCTTGTCCCGGTACTCCGCCATCCGGGCGTTCCGGTCCACGCTGTTCACCCGGGTTCCCTCGGCGACCTCGGTCACGTCGATCTCGTTTCTGCACGCATAGACCGCCATCACCGCATAGCCCTGCTCGGAGGAGAGCTGGCTCTCGTCGCAGTAGATCTCCCGCATCTGCTCGCTACTGCGGTTCTGGGCCAGGGCGTCGGCGGTGCAGTAGAGCCGCTCAGTGGAGAAGTCGCTGCACAGGATGCCTCTGTCGCCCATGTCCTTGAGCTGGATAGGGAAATACAGCCGGAAGTCCCAGTTGGTCAGGGGGTGGGAGCCAGTCTCTCCGACCAGGCCGATGGGGAGGATGTTCGCATCCCACCAGCGGCTCTCGTCTCCCTCCGGGCGCATACCGTTCAGCTCGCCGATGAGCTGTTTCCGACGGGTCATGGCGCTGTCCAGGTCGCTCATGGCGCTGTCGTATTCGGTACCCCGCTCCTTGTGATAGCGCATCTCCTGGAAGCGCACGTACAGCTCGCACAGGCCGATGAAGGCGATGACGACGAACAGGAACATCAGATAGCCCTTCAGCAGCAGCGCCGCCACGATGGCAACGACGGACACGACTGCGGCCACGATGAGGCGGGTCTTACCGTCCCGGGAATGATTCAGCTCATTGAGATTGCTGCTGGAGGACACCATCCGGAACATTTTGGACTCGACATCCGCCAGCTCCTCCGCTTTGCTGCGAAATTCGTTCACTTGATTTTCTGCCATGGTTTACGCCTCCCTCACTTCTTTGCACTCCGATTGATGTTGCGCGCCTCGTTGTACAGCTCGTTTGCATGGTACCGCTCTCTCAGCTCCTCCTGCTGCTGGGAATAGCTGATGTACTCCTCGCCGGCGGCGTACATATCCTCATACTGCTTCCAGAAGGGGATACCAACCACGGTCACATGCATCAGCACCTTGGCCACTCTTGCGATGCCGGTCAGGGTGATGAGATACCAGGTGTGGAGGGGGGAGAGGAGCAGATCGTCCTTCCAGGGCAGGTAGCCGCCGCCCATCACCCGGGCCATGGCCTGGACGTTCCCGGCACGGATCAGAGGCCGCAGCTGCAATACAATGGTGGCGACCAGGCAGACGACGCTGATCTCCACCCAGCTCTCTGCCATCAGACCGATCAGGACGACGATGTACGGAAGGCCGCAGATGGTAGAGGTGGTGGAGGAATACTCCTTCCCCATGCCAAAGCTGTCTTTCGTCCTGGGGTAAAGCATGAATCCCCTTAACAGCGAGAAAACGACCAGTATGAACAAGATAATGCCGATGAGATTTTCCATGTCTCTTCTCCTCCTGCTTTGGGTATTCCGCACTGTCCGGCAGGATCGTCGGGCATAAACCAGCCACCGGACGCCGCAGATGCATTTGTGCGGCAATACCCTTGATATGACGTGAATTATACCAGATTTCAAAAAGCATTTCATCGTTGTGAACTTTAACATTTTGGCAAAAAACAGAAAAGTCTCTGAAAAATCAAATTGTTAAAATTTACAACGATGATACAAATGTCCTGTGTGCTATACTATATTATGGTTATGTATCAATACTACGGCATATCCGGATCGCAGGGGGTGAAGCAGCGGTGTTGAGCGAGCATTGCAGGAGCAAACTAATACAGATGGCAGACGACTGTGTCCGTCTGCGCAGCGAGGCACGGCCGGAGATCGTGCAGCTCAACGAAATCTATGACAGCCTTCGGCAGAAAGCGGGCGGACTGAGCAAAAAGGCGGCGGACGCTCTGCTGTACCAGAGGATGTACGGAGCGCCCCCTCGCTCGGACAGCGACATCCTGAAGATTCGTTTCTGGCGTACGGGGCGGCATGCGCCGCACCGCAGAGACGAGTGCATCGCCTTTGGGCGTGCCCTGGGGCTGGAGGAAGAAGATCTGAACCGGTTCCTTCTGCGTTATTACGACCGTACTGACCAGGTGTTTGAGACAGAGCCTGAGACAAGGAGCCAACAGGCAGGCTGCTATCGCCGCAGACTGGCGCTGCTCTCCGACATCGCTGAGGAGTATATGAGACGGCTTCACCCAATGCGTCGCCGTCTGCTGGAGATTCCTCTGTCGGACAGAAACCGCTATCTCCGGCACGCCTATTATCTGGACGCCTGCAGGTTTACCCCTGGCGACGTCCCGATTTTGCCCCACCGCCATGTGGAGACCGTCTCCTATGATGCGGAGTTCAGCCGCCAGATGAAGCTCCTGGGGGAAATCCCCCGCAGGGTGATGATCCGACACCTGTTTCTGCTGGCCCAGCCCTATATCAGTGTGCAGCGGATGAATGAGCTTCTCAGCGGCCTGGGCTATTTGCCTCTAACGGAATCCCATACCATGGTGTCTGGCGAGCGGCTGGATCGGCTGCTGCTGGCTTTTCTCTCCCTGTATGAGGAACAGTGCCGGGACTGCGATCCGAGTGACTGTACTCGCTGGCTGATCAGTGCCTATCACTGTCTTGACTGCCGCCTGAAGGAGATGGACAGCCGGGATCTTCGGTTCCTGTATTTCAAGTCCCTCGGCTCATCTGCTTCCACAGGGATGGAATCCAGAGGAAGGGCAACGAAAGCTGCCGGGATGGATCGGGAGCTATTGGAGTGGGAACGGCTGCAATTTGATCTGCGGAGCCGATATACAGGGACGCCTCCCGGATTCCGGGATGCGAAACAGCGGGAGGAGGTGGAACGACGGCTGGAACAGATGACTGCCAAATACGAGCAGGAGCACACCTTCCGCCTTCTCTCCCACTACATTCCCGGAAAGGAGCCGTTTGTGGGCAGGGAGGCGCTGCTGGAGGAAATCGGCCGCAGATTCGCCCCCGGAGGAGGCGGGCGAACGGTGGTTCTCTACGGTATCGGCGGGATGGGAAAGAGTGCCCTGGCCAGGGCCTATATGCAGCGGTACGCCCAACGGTATGACGCTATGCTCTTTCTAACTGTGGGCAGGGGCATCCGCTCGGCAATCAACGACGATTCTCAGGTGACCATTTCCAATCTGCAATACTCCCGTGATGCGATTGGGAGCCGCGCCAAATATTTCGAGAAAAAGATGTCTGCCCTGGGCAATGTTGCGTCAGAGAGCAGGCTGCTCATTGTCATCGACGATTTGAATGTCAAGTCAGACCGGGACATGAAGCGTCTGTTTTCTTTGCCCTGTCACATTCTGGTGACCACCCGCATCAACCCGACCCTGTGGGGCGTCCGGGACGGGCTTTGCGTGGGAAGTTTGTCCGACCCGAAAGAGCAGGAGGATTTTCTGCGTCTCTACATCGGATACCCCCCAAGCGGGGAGGAGCGGAGTACCCTGCAAAAATACAGCGACATTCTGGGCGGACACACCCTGCTGATGAAACTGGCTGCCTCTTCCGTTCGCACAACAGGGCTGCCGGTGGTCAGCCAGAATTTAGGCATATACCCTGCCCAAAGCGCCTCAGAGGAGCCGACTCTGCCGTACACGGTTTTGATGGACATCTTCGCCCGCTTCACGCTCAGCCAGGCGGAAAAGCAGACCATGCGGGAGTTGTCTATCCTGCCCACTCAGGGCATCGCTCTGAACTTCTACAGGACACTCAGCGGGGTCGCAGAAGAGACGGTCTCCTCGCTGAACGCTCTTATGCTGGTCAACATCGACGATAACGGCATCGTCTCCCTGCATCCTCTGGTAACGGCCGCCGCACGGCAGGTTTTCTCTCCCACCCTGTCCAATTGCAGGCGGCTGGTGGAGAATTTCTGCAAGTCCCTTTTTCACATGTGGGATCAGACCTATCAGGAAAACCAGGAGATGGAGCCATATGTATTCGCCCTGTTAAGCGCATTTCCCCAGCCCACTCCCAGCATGGCAAGGCATCTGGAGCAGCTGGCTACCTGGCTCTGGGTGCAGGAGTACTATCAGGAGGCGGAGCAGTACTGCGCCCGGATCGTCTCCTGCGTGGAGCGCCGCTATGGGCTGTCTCACCAGCTGACCGGCGAGATGTACCTCCGCATGGCTGCAGTGTATCACAACGGCCTCAAATATGACGAGGCAGGTGTCTGGTATCAAAAGGGTCTGGACGTTCTGCGCAGCTGTGCCCCCGCAGATCGCCAGTATTATCAGCTCCTGTCCACGGCCTATGAAAAGGTTGCCCGGGAAGAACTGCGGGACGGCGACATGGAGCAGGCGCTTGCCCACATTCGCCAGTCCCTTTCGCTGGAGCAGAAATACCAGGCGCTCTGCCGTCAGGAACAAAATACCACCGACGCATACAGTCTGGGAGCAGAGACAGAAATACAATATATCCTCTGCTATGAATCTCAGATATTATATCAAATGGGACGTTACGAGGAGGGGGAGGCAATCTGCCGGAGCGCCCGGAACGGCATTCAGCGGCTGTTTCCTGATGCCTTCCGGCTCAACGAATTTGATCTTGCCCTGATAGACTTCCTCATGGTCAGGGGCGACCTAGCCCAGGCGGAGGCGCTGGGACTGGAATGCGTCCGGCGAGCGGCATGCTACCGTGGCCGGCACTTTAAGGACACCCTGGAGAGCATGGAAAAGATGGGAGACATCTACACTGCACAGGGCAACGCTTCCCAGGCATATAAAGTCTATACAGAGCTTTATTCCGAGCTGGTCTCCCACTTCCCGTTCCAGGAGCAGTGGATCAGCCGGGTTTTGGGTAAGAGCAGTCGGTTGGAATAGAACGGCTACAGTGCAACAGGCAATCATCACCCGCTCATGTATTTTCTCCTCATCATGTAAAATATGATGGGAGCTGTTATGCCTGTCAAAGGCAGCACACAGCATAATCCCTCAGCAAAAGGATACCGGACGAGCGGGCAACCGTTCGTCCGTTTTCTCTGTCTGTCCGGTTCCAGTTTAGCGGGAGGGAAACAGGAAGTGGGGGTGGCCTCAGTTGCCCTCCCCCACCGCTTGGCCGCTTTCGGCCGGGCGGTTTTTGTGCCCTGCGCCTGCCGCCACTGCGAAAGAACCGCTCTATTGACGAAAAAAGAAAAATGTTAAAGTTTAGAACGATGATAGCGCCGAAACTATCTATTATACTTAAATTATATATAGGCACAGCAAACCCCAATACAAGAGAGAAAGGAAACAAGCATATGGAACTTATCATTCTGATCATCATCATCGTGTTGGTCTGGCGGCACTTCAAAAAGAAGCGCACCAGACAGGAGACAGAGCGGCAGAATGCGGCTGCGGCCCAGCAGACGGCCACACAGCAGACCCAGCAGACGGCTGCCCGGCAGACGGTCATACAGCAGGTCCAGCGGCCCGTGAACCGGCGGGCGGTCACGCAGCAGACCCAGCAGCCTGTGAGCCAACCTGACCCACCCATCCAGAAGCAGGAACCGACCCCGCTTGAACTGACAGAGGAGCAGTCCGCAGAGGCGGATGCGTTCCTGACGCAGGCCGCCAATCTGTTCCGGGAGGGCAAGCGGGAGGAATCCTACGCCCTGGCGGAAAAGTTTGCCCTTGACGACAGCTGCCCCTACCAGGCCATCGCCCAGGGCGTCTGCGGCGACTATTTCGACGTCCTTGGTGACAAGGAGCAGGCCGCCCAGTGGTACATCAAATCCGCCGAGGGCGGATGCGTCCAGTCCCAGTCCGAGTTAGCCAGCTACTACGCACATGGCACCGGCGTCCCCCAAGACAGCAAGAAGACGGTCTACTGGATGACGAAGGCCGCCGAGGGCGGCGAACCCGATTCGCAATTAGGACTGGCCTCGCGCTATGAGCAGGGCATCGGCGTACCCCAGGACGACGCAAAGGCATTTTACTGGCTGGGCAAGGCTGCCAACCAGGGCCAATCCTACGCACAGTATAAGTACGCCCTGTACTTCAACGGCGAGCATAAGGGCGTGCCGAAGGACGATGAGAAGCGCCTCCTCTGGCTCACCAAGGCGGCGGAGGGCGGCGTCGTAACCGCCCAGGGGCTGCTGGGGAGTATGTCCTACCTGGGCGAAGGCGCACCCCAGGATACGGAAAAGGCCCTGTTCTGGCTGCAAAAGGCCGCCGACGGGGGCGATGAGGACGCCGCCAGCGTCCTGGAGCTGATTCATTCACTGGGAGGTTGATGGCGGATGGACGCATTGATGCAGAGCCTGGCCAGTCTGACCAGCATGATCTTCGGCGGGCTGTACAGCCTGAACGAAGCCCTGTGTGACAAGGGGATGGAGATTCAGGACACGGCTACAGTCTACCTGACAACCCACATTGACGATGGGGACATCCAGACCATAGCCGCCGTAGGGATCATGCTGCTGGCCTTCGGTGTGCTGGCGCTGGTGTTCCAGCCCTTCTACCGGGGCACGATCGGCCTGTTTGAGAACAACTACGCCGGGCAGGACTTCACCCGGGACGCCGCGAAGGGGGACGCCCGGTCCTACTGGGGCGGCTGGCTGGCCTTCCTTCTCCTGGTGGAGATGGGCTGGCTGCTGGGCTATCTGGAGTCCAGCGCCATGGCCACCGTCAGCGTACTGCTGCAGGTGGCGGCCCTGGCCGTGGTGGTGTATAAGGTGGTTCGGCTGGTGCTGGATCTGACCCACGGGAAGGACGTGCTGCACCATCTGGTGGGCGTGCTGGGCACGGCGGTGTTTCTGGTGGCCTTTCCCCTCGTGTGGGGCATCTTCTACTACATCTTCCTGGTGACGGTGGGTGCGGTCCTCGGCCTCGTCATCCTCTTCGCCGTCCTGGGCGGCGGCGGTGGCGGCGGGACAACCGGAGAAACCAAAAAGGGCGGTGATGAGGAAGAGTTCACCCCCCAAAAACACCACTACTCCCCCACCGACCTGCCCTGCGTCATCACCATCGGCACCACCGTGTATACCAAATGGGG
>JAJBUB010000100.1 GCA_020860575.1 Clostridiales bacterium
ATGCCTATGGCTGGATGCCATAAACCAAGGGGCAAATATTATAGTAACAGGAGGATCGCCACTGTCAGCAGTGCCTTGGTCTGCATCTGGGTCTGGAGGGTCTGCCGGGCCTCGTTCTGTGCCTCCACTGCGCTGAAGGCGCTGTCACCGAAATACTGCTCCGCCAGCTGGGATACCTCCTCCGCATTAGCAGTGTAGAGGTACAGGCTGTCGTGCCAGTAGCCTCTGGCATAATTTCCTGGCGAGCAGTCCAGTTGGGACAGCAACATCGTCGGCCAGCCCGATTGGTTGGAATCTCCGGTGGCCAGATAAGCGTCCAGATAGTCGGAGAAGTCCGCCGTCCCGTCGTTGCGGCGGAGCAGGGCCACGATCCTGACCGTCAGAGAGAAGGCTCCGCCCTTGTCGTTTTCTCCGGAGAACGTCCACTCCGGTTCATCCAGCTTGTCCAGCCCAAGGGCGTAGAAAAAGTCCTCCTCCATGGCCGCCTCTCCCTGGCCGATGGTGATGACCTCATGCTCTTCTCCGTCCAGCCAGAGGATGTCCCAGCCGGAGCCTTCCCCAGAGCCGGAAAAGAACTGCGTCCCCATCTCCGGGGGGACTGCGATGACGCTGATGGGCGGGATGTACACCTGTTGGCCGTCCTCCGTCGCATGGGAGTCGGCGCTGTCCAGCTCGATGGTGGTGTAGAAGATGCGCTCTGCGGAGCAGCTCCCCAGCTCCTCCGCCTTGCTGATGAGCTGTTCCTCCAGCTGAGTGCTGGCCGCCGTGGTGGTGTGGTGGCTGACGCCTACCAGCTCCTCATTCATGGCGAAGATGTACTTGTATTTGTTGTAGGAGGCCGTATCCATGTAAAACAGATACCCCAGCAGCAGAGCGAAGGACAGCACGATGGTGACGGACAACAGCAGATAGCTTCGCCCGTTGCGCCGGAGCATGGTAAAGGCGTGGAGCAGCTTGCTTTTGTGCGGGCGCATGATATCCCTCCCGTTCCGGCCGTTATGATTCGCAGGTCAGATTGTAGTAGTCGTAGTAATAGGACAGCACATCCACTCCGTCCAGGTATTCCGCCAGGAGAGCGTCATATTGTGACGTCCCGTTTCGATTGTACAACCCGCAGGCGGTGCCGCTCTGACAGGTTTTCCCTTCATATTCGTATTCCAGCACAAAGACAAGCTGCCCGTCCTGGATGAGCTGAGCAAACAGCGGATTGCGCAGGGTGGCATAGACCTCCACCCGATAACCGGCGTCCACATAGATTGGCGTCTCTCCCTCGGTGATTGGGGACAGCGTGGTGACCTCCTCCGCCAGAGGCCCTGCGAAAAAACCGCTATAGCCGCCGGCCGTCTCGTAATATCCGGCCTCACCGTCCGGATAATTCAGCATGAGAGAGAAATATTCATCGAGCAGCGTGATCTCGCCCAATGCTATCGTCTCTGTTACCCCCGGCCAGGAAAACACCGCAGAAGTCACTGTCTCGTCACATTCGATCGCAATGTGAACGGATACTTCATAGACATGGTAGGGCCATTCCAACAGCCCTTGTTCCTCCGCCTCTGCGTAGGCAGCGCTGTAGGAATTGAAATAGTTGATGAACGCATCGCTCTGCGTACCGCCTGTGCGCTCCAACTCTGGGTCATACAGGTCTGCCAGCTCGTTCCAGTCCAGACCGGCATAACAGCAGAACAGGTAATAGGGCATCTCATACCCGGAGAGATCTGCCTCGGACGCCCACACGGAGGTCTCGCTCTGGCAATCCAGCTCCACCTGAATGGAATCCGGGTCAATGGCCTCCACCGACAGCACGGTGAAATAGAGGGTGGCGGACATATCCCGGTCGTACACCGTGTTATATTGGGCGACACAGATATAGTACTCTCTGACCGAGTCGTGCAGATTCTCCAACAGCGTCTGCCCCTGCTCGGACAGGTCGCCTTCGTCGTCCTCCGTTTCGGCAGCGTCGGAGCCAGGATTTTCCTCAGCTGCATCGGAAGCGATGGATGGATTATGCGCCATTTCCGATGATGCGGCGTTTTCTGTCCCGCAGGCGGCCAGCAGCAGAAGCAGGACGGTTAGCAGGGTCAAATACTGTGCTTTCTTCATGGCTTGCTCCCCCTTTCCATCGTCCGGCAGTCCTCACCAGTAGATGTTGTCCCACTGGATGGAGTCGAACATATTCTGAAGCTCCTCCGCCGTCAATGCGCCCTCGATGATGGTCTCCATATAGTCGTCCACGCAGATGCCCGTCATGCTGTCCCCGTCGGGAATCAGGTAGACCGTCTTTCCGTTACTGTCGTATACCTCCACGTCGGAGCCGTCCCAGTCGGCGGTAAAGATGGAAATATACTGGCTGTTGGAAAACACGATCATTTGGATGGTAAATTGCGACCCGTCCGGCAGCGCATAAAAGAGCTTTTCCGAGTAGAAAATGTCATATTCCATAGTTGCGGAATCCACCCGCTCCGCTCCCTCTGGCATCCAGGTGGGGAGCAGGTCGGCAAATGCCCATACTCGGTGACGCTCCAGCGTTTTCCTTGCCCAAACCCAATCCGGGTTTGCGGCGTCCTCACACTCGAAGAAAAAGACGCCGTCTGACCACCGGGCGGTGGCCAGGTCATCCGTCCACGGCTCTCCGGACAGGGATTCCAGCCACAGGGACAGCCGCTCCGCCGGGTTGTAACCAAATCCGGCAGCGGTAATTGTCCCCGTGACCAACAGGGCGACGGCAGCCGCCAGAACTGCGGCCGTTCGGAACAGCCGCCGGAGGGGGCGTCTGCGAGGATGTGATTTGTCGGTCTGCCTTGCATTGCCCATTCCGGCGTTCTCCGGGCGGGGGCGGTACTGCTCGTTGAAGGTCTGCCAGGCTCCCTCCACGTCCACGGCATCCGTCTCCCGTTGAACGAGCAGTCCCATGATGTGCAGGATCTTCTCTGTATCGGACGGCTCGTCCTCCGGCAGCAGAGAGTCCCGGCGGAGCAGCTCTTGTAATTCTTCGGTCGTCATGGCGTCAAGGGCCGAAAAGTCCCTTTCGCCGGATGTGTTTGCCTTGGACACCTTGAAACCCTCCTTTGCCCGGCCTTGTCGTTAAAATACCGATCGCTTTCTCATAAATTCCGTTCCAGCCGTTTTTGCAGCCGCTTTCTGGCCCGCTGCACCCGCTTTTTGCAGGCCTCCACCGAGATACCCAGCTCTGCCGCCAGCTTCGCCATCGTACACTGGTCCAGTGCCAGTCGTTTCAGCAGCAGATAATCCGGGTCGCGCTGCAAGTCACCGTAGAGCAGGTCGGGGTCTGCCTCGCTTCGGGCGGAATTGTCCTCCCCGTCCTGTCGTGCTGTCAAAGCAGCCAGCAGCGCCGCCTCCCTGGTCCGGTTGCGGCGAAGCTGTCGTATCACGTTTTTCAGGGTATTCACCAGCCAGCCCCTGGGGTTGGGGCTTTCGGTCAGCTCCCGCTGTCGTTTGCAGGCGACGCAGAAGGTCTCCTGCACTGCCTCCTCTGCCATGTCACTGCCTCCCAGCGCGCTACGGGCGTAGGCGAGCAGCATGGGGAACATCTCGTGGTAAAGGGCAGAGATCAGGTCGTCCTGCCGCTCTGTTCCGGCCATTGCTGTCGCCTCCCTCCTGTGGTTCTCTCTCCCTTTCATTGATTATATGTCGTTTCGTGGGCGTTTGGGGACACCCTGATGAAAGGTTTTTCGAATCAGACCACATAAATCGCACAACGGTCAGGGAAGCGTGTACACAGCTCTCTGACCGCTGTACGGCTATCGAAAAGTGGTGTAAATGCCCCTTGAACACATTGGAACGCTTTGATCGACAGACCAAGCCCCCGCCCGGCATCGCCGGACGGGGGCTGTTTGTCATCTGTCATCTTATTCCGTTTCCGTAGACACCTGCGTCCTTCCGCTATCGTCGGAGAGGGCGTCCTTGAGCATCTCGTCCATGGTGTGCCAGCCCAGGACGGCGCACTTGACCCGGGCGGGCATATGGGCCACGTCCTGGAGAGCGGCGGCCTCGTCCAGCTCGTCCAGCTCCTCCTCCGTGACCTTGCCCTTGATCATCCGCAGGAAGATGTCCGCCAGCCGCCGGGCCTCCTCCTCCGTCTGGCCGATGACCAGGTCCAGCATCATGTCCGCCGAGGCCTGGGAGATGGCGCAGCCGCTGCCCACAAAGCCGCCGTCCTCCACGACGCCGTCGGCCACCTTCAGCTTGAGGATGATGTGGTCGCCGCAGCTGGGGTTGAGGCCCTCCAGCTCCAGATTGGCGTCGGGTACGTCATGCTTGTGGAGGGGCCGGAGGTTATGACTGGTGAGGATCTCGTTGTAAAAGGTTCTATTCTCCATAGCCCATTCTCCTTCTCACGCTGCCCATGCTCTCCACAAAGGCCCGGACCTCCTCCTCGGTATTGTAGAAAAAGAGGCTTGCCCGGGTGGTGGACCAGACACCCAGATACTGCATCAACGGCTGGGCGCAGTGATGCCCCGCCCGGACGGCGATGCCGTCACTGTCCAGCATGGCGCTGATGTCGTGGGGATGCACCCCGTCCACGGTAAAGGTGATAATGCCGCAGTGCTCCTCCGGCCTGTCCGAGCCGAGGACGTGGACAAAGGGATACTGCTTTAACCCCTCCATGGCCAGGGTCGTCAGCGCCAGCTCCCGGCGCTCCATGTTCTCAAAGCCCACCTGCTGGATATACCGGATGGCGGCGGCCAGGCCCACGGCCCCGGCGGCGTTCACCGTCCCCGCCTCGAACTTGTGGGGCAGCTCGGCGTAGGTGGCCCCGGTGCGGGTCACGCTGTCGATCATCTCCCCGCCGGTGAGGAAGGGGGGCATCTCCTCCAGGAGTGCTTCCTTCCCATAGAGGACGCCGATGCCCATGGGGCCCATGAGCTTGTGGCCGGAGAAGGCCAGAAAATCCACGTCCAACGCCTGCACGTCGATAGGCATGTGGGGCGCGCTCTGGGCGGCGTCCAGCACCACCACTGCCCCCCGTTCGTGGGCCATCCGGACGATCTCCTCCACCGGAGCGGTCCGGCCCAGAACGTTGGAGACGTGGCCGATGGCTACCAGCCGCGTCCGGGGGGAAAAGCCCGCCTCCAGACGCTCGCGAGGGAGGCTGCCGTCCGGCTCACACTCTAAAAATTTCAGCTCCGCTCCGGTCTGCCGGGCCACCATCTGCCAGGGGAGGAGATTGCTGTGGTGCTCCATAATGCTCACCAAAATCTCGTCCCCGGCCTTCAAATGGCTCAGCCCATAGCTGTAGGCCACCAGGTTCAGGCTCTCGGAGGTGTTACGGGTGAAGATGATCTCCCGTTCCGAGGCGGCGTGGATAAAGTCACGCACCGTCTCCCTGGCCTGTTCGTAGCAGTCTGTGGCGGCGACGCTCAAACCGTACAGTCCCCGGAGGGGGTTGGCGTTGCTGTGCTCGTAGAAATCCCGCTGGGCGTCCAGGACGCAGGCGGGCCGCTGGGCGGTGGCCGCATTGTCCAGGTAGGCGGTGCTGTCTGACATCAGGAGGGGAAAGTCCGCCCGGATGCGCCGCTCCTCACTCGTCATTGGAATACCTCCTCCAGATAGTCGTGGAGCTGTCCCTCCGCCGCCTCGTCGCCGATCTGCTGGCAGACGGCCTCTATCCTGGCCCGGGCCACCATGTTCTCCACCGCCCCGGCGGACATGCCCCGGGACATGAGATAGAACAGCAGGTCCTCGTCCAGCTGGCCGATGGTGGCCCCGTGGTTGCCCTCCACGTCCTCCTCGGCGCAGAGGATGAGGGGGACGGTCTGGTTGACCACGCCCTCATTGAGCAGAAGGACCTCCTCACGCTCGTCTCCCTCGGCCCCGGCGGCTCCCTTCTGGAAGTCGATGGTACCCCGGAGGAGCTTCCGGGCGGCGTCCCGGAGCACGCCGCTGGCCCGCAGCTCGCTCTTGGAGCCTTTTCCCCGGTGGAGAGCCACATAGTTGAAGTCGATGTGCTGCCGGTTCCGGCCCAGATAGCCGGTATCCGCCTCCAGGGCGCTCTTTTTGCCGTCCAGCGCGGCGCAGCAGCCGGAGCAGGTCTCCGCTGCCCCCAGGAACAGCTGCACCAGCCGGAGCTTCGCCCCGTCGTCGCAGACCGCCCCCACGTCGTTGAGGGCCAAATCGTTGTCTCCCTGGAGCTGGAGCTGTACCAGCTTTACCTGGGCGTTTTCCTCCAGCACCAGCCGGGTCCGGACGGCCAGCGTGCCGCCCTCGTCCTGCTCCGAGGTGTAATCCATCAGCAGGTTCAGGCGGCTGCCCGACCGAGCCAGCACCTCCACCGGGAGAAGCTGATTTTCTCCCGCTCTGCGGCGGAGGTGGATGCGCACCGTCCGCTCCTCCCCGGCGGGGACGTTCAGACGGAGCGGCTCTGCACCGCTCTCCCGGACGAGCAAATCCATATCCCGGCCCATGCCCGTCTGGATGGCGGCGAAGGGGCTATCGTCCCAGCCATCTGCCGGGGCGGTCTCTCCCTCCACCGTGGGACGGGCGGGGACGGGCACATCTATCCCGGTCAGGGTGTGGTCATTCATGCCCAGCCAGTGCCAGGTGGGGGCGCTGAGCCGGTTGACCTTTATATCCAAAGCCATATGCGAACTCCTTTCGGCGGTATCACCCGATGCTGCCCTTCATCTCCAGCTGGATGAGGTTGTTCATCTCCACGGCGTATTCCAGAGGCAGCTCCTTGGAGACGTTGTCCGCAAAGCCGCTGACGATCATGGCCCGAGCGTCCTCCTCGCTGATGCCCCGGGACATGAGGTAGAACACCGCGTCGTCGCTGATGCGGCCGATCTTGGCCTCGTGGCCCACGTCCACGTTGGCCGCCCGGATGTCCATGGCCGGGATGGTGTCCGACCGGGAGATGTCGTCCAGCATCAGGGACTGGCAGGAGACGGAGGCACGGCTGCCCCCGGCGTTCTTCGTCATGACCACCGAGCTGCGGAAGGTGCTGATCCCCCCGTCCTTGGAGATGGAGCGGGTGTTCATATAGGAGGCGGTGTCCGGGGCGGCGTGGACCACCTTGGCCCCGGTGTCCAGGTTCTGTCCCCGTCCGGCGAAGGTGATGCCGGTGAACTCCATCCGGGAGCCACGGCCCTTCAAAATGCTCATGGGGTAGAGATAGGAGACATGGGAGCCGAAGGAGCCGGACACCCACTCGATGACGCCGCCCTCCTCCACCTGGGCCCGCTTGGTGTTCAGGTTGTACATATTCTTGGACCAGTTCTCAATGGTGGAGTAGCGCAGCCGGGCGTTTTTGCCCACGAACAGCTCCACGCATCCGGCGTGGAGGTTGGCCACGTTGTACTTGGGAGCGGAGCAGCCCTCGATAAAGTGGAGGTCCGCCCCCTCGTCCACCAGGATGAGGGTATGCTCAAACTGGCCCGCGCCGGGGGCGTTGAGCCGGAAATAGGATTGCAGGGGAATCTCCACCTTGACCCCCTTGGGGACGTAGACGAAGGAGCCGCCGGACCAGACCGCCCCGTGGAGGGCGGCAAACTTGTGGTCCCGTGGCGTGACCAGCTTCATAAAGTGGTCCTGGATCATCCCGGCATATTCCCCGTGAAGGGCGCTCTCCAGGTCGGTGTAGATGACCCCCTGGGCGGCCACCTCCTCCCGGACGTTGTGATAGACCAGCTCGGAGTCGTACTGCGCCCCCACTCCGGCCAGGCTGGTGCGCTCGGCCTGGGGGATACCCAGCCGCTCGAAGGTGTCCTTGATGCCCTCCGGCACCTCTTCCCAGCTGGCGGACATCTTGGTATTGGGGCGGACATAGGTGGCGATGTTGCTCATGTCCAGCCCCTCGATGGAGGGGCCCCAGTCGGGGACGGGCATCTGCTCGTAGATCTCCAGGGCGTGGAGCCGGAAGTCGTGCATCCATTCCGGGTCATGCTTTTCCCGGGAAATCTGCTCCACCGTCTCCCGGGTCAGGCCGGACTGGAGCCGGAAGGTGTCCGCCCCCTCCTCGTTGCGAAAGTCGTAGAGGTTGCGGTCAATGTCCTGGACATAGGTTTTCTCTTTCACTGGGAGTCCTCCTCCGCCCCGGCGGTGAACCGCTCAAAGCCGTCCCGGTTGATCTCGTCCACCAGGGAGCCGTCCCCGGTGCAGACGATGCGGCCGTTCACCATGATGTGGGTGTAATCCACATGAAGGGCCTCCAAAATCCGGGTGCTGTGGGTGATGATGAGCAGGCCGCCGTCCATATCCTTCTGGTAGGCCTCCACTCCCTGGGACACCATGCGCACGGCGTCCACGTCCAGGCCGGAGTCCGTCTCGTCCAGGATGGCCAGGGCAGGGCGGAGCATGAGCATCTGGAGGATTTCGGCCTTCTTCTTCTCGCCGCCGGAGAAGCCCACGTTCAGGTCCCGGTTGCCATAGGCCCGGTCCATCTGGAGCAGGTCCATGTTGCGGTACAGCTCCCGGCGGAACTCGCTGTATTTCACCCGGCTGCCCCGCACCTGCTCCAGGGCGTTGCGGAGAAAGCCGCTGAGGGTCAGTCCCGGCACCTCCAGGGGATTCTGGAAGGAGAGGAACATCCCCGCCTTGGCCCGCTTGTCCGCCGCCTCGCCGTCGATGCGCTGACCCCGGAACCAGATCTCGCCGCTCTCCACCCGATAGTTGGGGTTGCCCATCAGGGCGTAGCCCAGGGTGGACTTGCCCGCGCCGTTGGGACCCATCAGCACATGAGTCTCCCCCCGGCCGATGCTCAGGCTGACCCCGTGGAGAATGTCCTTCTCCTCCACATTGACCGATAGGTCTTTGACCTCAAGCAATAAATCCGACATAATATCCTCCTTGACGGGGACTTGCCCCAGATAAACCCATCACAGCCCGTCCGCCGGGCGCTTCCAAAAAAGGAAGGGGCTTTCGCCCCCTCTCTGCGGACAAGGGTATTGTACTCTGCAATTCCTACCTTGTCAATAGGATTTAAGGGATCGTCCCACAAATACGACCGGGACGGCTGACCGCCGTGTGCCGTCAGCCGTTCTCCCCGCCGTCCAGCTCCTCAATGGGGATCAACTCCACGAAATTGGGGATACAGGCGTCATCCCAGTCCGAGCCGCCTCCCGAGGTGTCCGTATACCAATAGGCCAGATCCGTCATTTTGTGGGGATAGAGCTTCTTCCTCATGTGGCTGTGGTCATAGCCGTAGCCGTGACCGGCGTCGTACTCCACCTCGATGCCGATGGGGCTGCCCGCCTCGTCCCGGACGTAGTCGATGAATCTGGCGTTGGAGCTGTTCAGCTCGCTCATAGAGGAATAGTGGCCGCTCTCCATCCATTTCAGCTTGAAATACTCTTGTTCCATAAAGATTTTCTCCCTTTCTCAGTGATTTCCCGGTTTGCCCTTCTCCTCCCAGTCGGCCGGCTCCCTGCCGGAGTAGGGGACCAGCTCCACCTCGTAATATTCAGAGCTGTCGAACCAGTCGCCGTCCTCTGTGTCCCGGGTATACCAATAGGGCAGATTCACCTCCCCGTTGGGATACAGCTCGATCCGGGTGTCGCTGTGGTCAAAGAAGCAGTCGTGGCCGGCGTCATAGGATATTTTGACGCCGATGGGCTTCCCCGTCTCGTCCCGGATGTAGTCGAGGAATCTGACCTGGAGGAACCTGTTTTCCTGGGGCCTGGTCAAGTCGTCCATGGTGGAACAATAGCCGTCCCCCCATCTCAGATAGAAATACCCTTCTTCCATTGGCCGTTTCTCCCTTTCCGTATCGCTGCCCGCCCTGTCGGGGGTGGGCTGGTGCGGGGTCAGAAGTGCTCCCGCAAAACCTTTTTGGCATCCTCATACCCCTGGGCGGCAGCCTTCTGGAACCACTCCTTTGCCTTCGTGCGGTTCCGGGCTACGCCCTCTCCGTTATAGTAACAAGCGCCCAGATTGTACTGCGCCGGTGCGTTGCCCTGCTGGGCGGCCTTTTCGTACCACTGGGCGGCTTTGGTATTGTCCTTCG
>JAJBUB010000006.1 GCA_020860575.1 Clostridiales bacterium
TTGCCGGGGATGGAGTACTGCTCATCCACCTGCTTGCCCACCCCGGGCTTGGAGGCCATCAGTCCGATGGTGTAGGGATGGTCGGTATTGGCGAAAATCTCCTCTGCGGTGCCCTTTTCCACGATGCGGCCGGAGTACATGACCACCACATAGTCCGCCATCTCCGCAATAACGCCCAGGTCATGGGTGATGAACATGATGGAGGAGTTGATCTTGTCCTTCAGCTGCCGCAGCAGGTCCAAGATCTGGGCCTGGATGGTCACATCCAGAGCGGTGGTAGGCTCGTCGGCGATAATGATCTTAGGGTTGCAGGCCAGAGCCATGGCGATCATGACACGCTGGCGCATGCCGCCGGACAGCTCGTGGGGGTACATATTGTACACACCCTCGCTGTTGGCGATGCCCACCATCTCCAGCAGCTCGATGGTGCGGGCCTTGATGTCCTCCTTGCTCTTCCCCTCGCCGTCGTGGAGGGCGATGACCTCGTTCACCTGGGCGCCGATCTTAAAGACCGGGTTCAGGGAGGTCATAGGCTCCTGGAAGATCATGGAGATGAAGTTGCCCCGGAGGGCCTGCATCTTCTCCTCGGGGATCTTGGCGATATCATAGGCCTTGTCCCCCAGGTTCAGGCGGATCTCGCCCTCCACGACCTGGCCCTGGGGCCGCTGGAGCAGCTGCATCAGGGAGAGGCTGGTCACGGACTTGCCGCAGCCGGACTCGCCCACGACGCCCACCGTCTTGCCGATGGGGACGTCGAAGCTGACGCCGTCCACGCTCTTGACAGTGCCTGCGTCTGTGAAGAAGCAGCTGTGCAGATTATCAAATTCCACCGCATTGTTGGGGTCGTGCATGGTGGTCAGATATTCGGATTCAGGAACGTGCTTGCGCTTGCGCTTTTTCTCCAGCTCCTGGGTGATCTTCCGGTTTTCCTTGGTGATACGCCGGGATTCCTTCGCAGAAAGATAGCCTTCCGCATTTTTCTTTGCCATTCTCTTCTACCTCCCTATACCGTTTCATCTTGGGGTCGAAGGCGTCACGGAGACCGTCGCCCACGAAGTTGAAGCCCAGCACGGCGATCAGCAGGCAGACACCTGCGGGGATCCAGATGAACCAGTAGTTGGTCATGACGTAGGTGCTGTTGACATCGTTGATGATGTTGCCCCAGGAGGCGAAGGGGAACTTGACGCCCAGACCCAGGAAGGACAGGGTCGCCTCGGTGATGATGGTGCTGCCCAGCATCATGGTGCAGGAGACGATCAGCTGCGGCATAACGTTGGGGATCAGGTGCCGGAAGATCCGGCGGGAGGTGCGGATGCCGCAGGCCTCGGTGGCCATCATGAACTCCTGCTCACGGAGAGAGAGGATCTGTCCACGGACCATACGGGCGATGGAGGGCCAGCTCAGGAATCCCAGCAGCAGCATCAGGAAGAGCATCCGGATCTGCGGATCCACGTTCATGGCGTCCATGGCCGCGCCCAGAATGATCATCAGCGGGGTAGACGGGATGCAGTAGAACACGTCCACGATACGCATGATCAGGTTATCCACCCAGCCGCCGAAGTAGCCGGAGACGCCGCCCAGGATGATGCCCAGAACGCCCGCAATCAACACCGCGATAAAGCCGATGACCAGGGACACCCGACCGCCGTACATCAGGCGGGTCAACATATCCATGCCGTTCCGGTCAGTGCCCAGCCAGTGAGCCGTGGAGGGATAGGCGTAGGCGTCATAGACGTAGGTCTCCGTCTCCTGGTTCACGTTCCAGCTGTCGGTGAAGGCCGCGTAGCTGACCTCATAGGTGTGGGTCTCGCCGTCGGCGTCGGTAAAGACGAACTCCTCCTCATCGTTTTCGATGCACTCCTGGAGTTCCTCCTTGAAGGCCCGGGTGAGGGTGACGCCGTTCTCGGTGGCAGTGACCACGAAACGACTGATATAGGCGATCACCGTGCCGTCCTGGCCGATGTTGCCGTCCTCGTCCATGGTGTAGGTAGCGCCGTCGGCCTCAAAGGAGGTCTCCCCGTTGACGTAGGCCAGCATGGCGGCGTACTTCACATTGAAGCTCAGGCTGCCGCTCTCCTCGTTGATGATGTCCTTGTAGGCCATGGCCAGCAGGGTGCCGTCGGAGTAGACGGAGAAGAAGTCCTCGCCCTCGCACACGGCGTCATAGGTCACGTCCTTGTAGTCGAAGGTGAAATCCTCCGCCCCGCTGGTGCTGTTGTAGCCCAGCAGGAAGTAGGCCTGGACGGTGGTGCTGAACTCCTGGTCGTCGGCCACAGCGTAGCGGAAGTCGTCGTTCTGTACCACACCGGCGTACTGCTTGGTCTGGTACTCATAGGTATAGAACTGTTCGTTCTCGTCGTAGGGGCTGATCCAGCCGCCCACAAAGGAGAACAGGAACATGGCGATCAGCATGACCAGGCCCACCATGGCCAGCCGGTTCCGGAAGAACCGCTTTGCCACCATGGCCCCGGGGGTCAGTACCTTGACCCGGCGGTCGTCGTTCAGGGAATACTGCTGTTCCTCCTGAGCAGGAGTAACCTCATCCTTGCGCTCGTCTTTCTTGTTTTCGCTCATGGTTTACTCCTCCTCTCTTATGCGGCCACACGGACACGGGGATCGACCAGACCGTACACGATGTCAGTGAGCAGGTTGCAGGCCAGGGTCAGAACAGCCAGGAAGCACATATAGAACATACTGAAAGGGATGTCGCCTGCCACCATCGCCTGGTAGGAGGTATAGCCGATACCGGGGATGGAGAACAGGGTCTCGGTGATCAGTGCGCCGGAGAACAGACCGGGAAGGGAGCCGCCGATGATGGTCACCAGGGGGATCAGGGTGTTGCGGAAGGCGTGCTTAAAGATGACCGTCCCTTCGCTCAGGCCCTTGGCCCGGGCGGTGCGGATGTAGTCGGCATTCAGGACCTCCAGCATATTGGTGCGGGTGTAACGCATCAGGGAGCCGATGGAGATGATGACCAGGGTGGCGATGGGCAACACCAGATGGTGGGCCATGTCCCAGAACTGGCCCCAGGCGTCCAGCTGCGCATAGTCGCGGCCCACCAGTCCGGTCAGGTCGAACCAGCCCAGATTGACGGAGAACACCAGCTTGAGCAGGGCTGCAAAGAAGAAGGTGGGCAGGGACATACCGATCAGCGCGATGGTCGTGATGGCGTAATCTGTCCGGGAGTACTGCCGCACAGCGGCGATAACGCCCAGGGGGATGGCGATGACCAGCTCCAGAACGAAGGAGATACCGGCCATGACCACGGAGACGCCGATGACCTCGGCAAACTTCTCGGTGACGGGAACGGTGAACTTCCAGCTGTCGCCGAACTCGCCCTGGAGGGCGTTGGCGCACCAGCTCAGGAAGCCGGGAACGATGCCCTTGTCCAGACCGTACTGGGCGTTGAGCTGCTCCAGCCACTCCTCATAGCTCTTGGAGCCGGGGGCGGTGGCGCGCTGCTGCGCCATGGATTCCACATAGGAGGTGGGCAGGCACCGCATCAGCACATAGATGATGAATGCCACCAGAATGAGGATCACCACGGACAACAGGATTCGTTTGATAACATACTTGGTCATACTCTGTTGCATAAACGTACTCCCCTTCCCTTTCTCTTATTCTCCGCAGACCCGGGGGATGTCCGCAGGTGCTTTTCCAATGTAGCGTGCTGAAACCTCTAAAAGCGCAAAGGAGCCGTTCCAAGGCTCTGGAGCGGCTCCTTTGCGCTTGCAGATGTTCTTTTTTGCAGGGGCGGCGGCGAACCGCCGCCCCTGCCTCCTGACCCCCGATTGGGGGTCAGGGTCTTGTCAGTGCAGGGAGATAGCTCAGTTCATCTCGATGAGATAGACCTCAGCCATCCAGCTCCAGTACGGGGTCATGTCGGGAGTGATGGTGTCGGTGTTGACCCGCTCGGTGGACACGATGTAGTTCTCGCTCCGCTGATAGACAGGAACCTCAACGCCCCAGTCCAGGATGATCTCCATGGCGCTCTTGTACAGGGTCTTCCGGAAGGTCTGGTCGGTGGACTGACGGGCAGTCATAATCAGCTCATCCAGATCGTCGTCGTCGATGCAGTAGTAGTTGGTGGAGCCCTCGCTGTGATACAGCTGATACATATCGGGATCGGTGGAAGCCTGCCAAGCGGCGACCCACATGTCAGCCTCGCCGGACTGGTACGCAGCGTACAGCTCGGAGGCGTTGGCGTGGTCGTTGATGTCCAGGGTGATGCCGATGGTGGCCAGCGCGTCAGAGGCGTTGCTCAGCAGCAGGAAGGAGGGGTGGTCGCCGGTACCGGAACCGCCGATGTGGACGGTGTAGGTCAGGGAAGCGCCCTCGGGAGCGGCGGTGATGACGCCGTTCTCCACGGTGTAGCCAGCGGCCTCAAAGTACTCCAGAGCGGTCTCCAGAGCGGCGGCGTACTTCTCATCCACGCTCATGTCGTCGGTGTAGATGGCGTTGCCCTCCAGGTCGGTGGAGTAGCAGACCTGATAGCCGTCGTCAGTGACCTGAGGAGCGGCCCAGCTGGTGCTGGAGATGGGGTAGTTGATGACGGAAGCGGTCTCGCCATAGTAGGAGTCAACGGACTCGTCACGATAGACGGCGAAGATGGTGGCAAAGGCCTTGCGCAGGTTCTTGGACTCCTCGGAGGAGGGATCGTCGCCCACCTTCACGTTGTCGGCGCAGATGCCGATGTAGCCATAGCCGCGGAAGTCATACAGATAGGTGGTCAGCACGTCGCCTTCCAGCTCGCCGTTGGAGTTGTAGGTCTTAATCTCGGCAGCGCGCTCGGCGGAGTAGGAGGGGTCGGCGATATCAACGGTGCCGGTGACGACAGCGGTGATCTTATCGTCCTCAGAGGTGATCTCCTGGAAGTTCAGATACTTGGTCTTGGCCTCGCCCAGGAAGTAGTAGGGGTTGGCTTCCATGTACACGACGCCGTTGGAGTAGTCGTTGAACATGTAGGGGCCGGCGCCCATGGGGGCGGAGGTCTTCTCCTTGATGCCGCTCAGGTCGCCCTTGGTGAAGCCGAAGGAGTGGTTGTCGTAGTCATACAGGCTCTCATCGCCATAGTAGGCCATGGGGGTGATGGGAATCTCCAGGTAATAGATGAAGGTGGCGTCCAGCTCAGAGGTGGTGACCTCCATGCTGTAGTCGCCGGTGCGGACGATGCCCTCGATGTAGTCGGCAGAGTCGCCGGTCTCAACACCGGCGGTATAGGTGCTGTCCAGATAGGTGTACAGGCCACTGGAGGCAGCCTCTGTGTCGCTCATGGTGTCATAGTCGTCGCCATAGGCAGCGCACAGGCAGTTCCAATAGTCAGCAGTGGTGGGATACTCGCCGTTAGCCATGTCATAGGTGTTGCCCATGGAGTCAACGAACAGGCCCTCATCGTTGACGCCCTCAGCGAAGCCCCACATAACCATACCGAAAGCAACCTGCAGGCCCTCATCGGTAGAAATTTCGTCGGCGGTGCTGCCGATATAAGCGGCATAGTCGTCAGACAGATAATTGGTCAGGCAATAGTCCACGATGGACTGAGCGAAGGCAGCGCCGGCGGCGGGCAGACCCTCGGTCCAGAAGGCGGTCTGCGTGGCCTCATCCCAATAGGTGAAGTCGGTGTTGTCCTCACCGGCGGCGATCAGCAGGGTGTACAGGCTGCTCATGCCGGAACGGTAGGCGTCCAGGCCCACGATGGGAGCGGAGTACAAGGTGGTGGAACCGTCATAGGTGGGGTCCAGGAACACATACATGGTGAAGATCACGTCGTCGATGTCGGCATAGGTGCCGTCAGAGAACTGGATGTCCTCCCGCATGACGATGCTGTAGGTGACGGTGCCGTCGTCGTTCTCGGTGACGGTAACGTCAGCGGGGCCATAATAGGTGTAGTCGGTGCCGTTGTAGGAACGGGTCTCGCCCTCGATGCCGTTGAGGACAGGCTCGCCCACACGGTCGCCGCTCATCAGATACAGCTGGGTCATATCGGAGACATTGACGTCGTCCACGCTGGCAGCGAAGAACGGGGAGAACTTCTGCTCCAGGCCGGTGACGCTGGCCACCAGGGTGTCGTTCCCGCTGGAGCTGGTCTCCTCGGTGGTGGTGTCGTCGGTAGCCTCGGCGTCAGCATCCTCGGTGGCATCGGCGTCGTCGGTGGCGGTGGTGTCATCGGTGCTCGTCGTGTCAGTGGAGTCTCCGCTGCTGCCGCAGGCTGCCATGGACAGGACCATCATCAGCGCCAGAAGCAGTGCAAGCAGTTTCTTGACATGTTTCATTTTTGCTTCCTCCTTGTTAATTTGCAGTCCCCGCCTCCGGAAAGCGCCTCTTCTGCGCACTCTTTCCGTTCGGTAGTACTGTTCTGTTTCATCATACAGCTTTTTCGGTCATTTGTCAATTTCTTTGTAAAGTTTTCGGAAATTTTCTTAAATTCCGTCAGCTTTTTCCCATTGCAGCTTGGAAAGCGCCCGTTTTGTCAGGAGAATCCCGGAAAACGCCAGTATTTCCAAACCGAAGAAGCAAATCACCGGCAGAAAAGTTTCTCCCTCCCCGGCGAAGAGCAGTCCCAGCAGTTCTCCCAGAGCGGTCACTGCGCACCCCACGGCGGCGACGACGGCCCGCCGGGGGATGCGTCCCGCCGTCTCGTCGTAGACGTAGGCCCGGAGGGGGTCGCCCCCCGCCGCCAGCCGGACGACGCCCCAGCCCAGACTGACGGAGGCCGCCAACTGGACTGCATAGGGCAGCACGGCATAGGCCCGGTTCTCCATCCCCGTGCCGGAGATGCAGCCCGCGGCGATGGTGGCGGCGAAGGACACCGCCCACAAAATCACCAGCTCCGCCATGGCCCGGAGACGGCTCTTGCCCCGGTTTTGGTAGGCGTAATGGCTGCCGGTGTAGACGTACTCCCCGGTGGCGGTCTGCTGGAACTCGTCGGTGTGGGCGTTGACGCCCCATTTCCGCCGCGCCATATCAGGCGATGCCCGTCAGGTCGAAGTTCGCCAGCCACTCCCGGGCGGCCTGGCACACCCCACGGAGACAGCTCTCCTCAAAGGGGCTCTCCAGTCCGGCGTTTTTCAGCAGGTCAGTGAAGGTGGCGCTGCCTCCCTGGACGGTGTAAGCCATATAGTGCTGCCAGGCGTCGGGCAGGTCCTTCTGGATCATGGCCCAGAACTGGAGGGACACCGTCTGGGCCAGGCAGTAGTCGATATAGTAGAAGGGGGAGGAATAGATGTGGTGTTGCCGCTGCCAGCCCTCGCCCTCGGCGTAGAAGGGGATGTCCCCGTCCAACCGCATCCAGGGCATATAGACCCCCAGCAGCTTCTTCCAGACTCCATGCCGCTGGGCGGGGGTCAGGTCCGGCTGCTCATAGACGATGTGCTGGAAGTGGTCCACCATGGTGCCGTAGGGGATGAAGGTCAGGGCGCTGGCCAGATGGCTGTAGTAGAACTTCCGGGTGTCCTTCCCGAAGAAGCCCTCCGCCCAGGGCCAGGCAAAGAACTCCATGGACATGGAGTGGACCTCACAGGCCTCCATACTGGGCCAGCCGTAGGACATGGGGACCCGTTTCCGGTTCATATACCCGGCAAAAGCGTGGCCCGCCTCGTGGGTGACCACCTCCACGTCCCCCTGGGTGCCGTTGAAGTTGGCGAAGATGAAGGGCACCTCATAGTCCGGGATGCTGGTGCAGTAGCCGCCCCCGGCCTTGCCCTCGGTGCTGAGCACGTCCAGCAGCTCCCCGTCCAGCATGGTGTTGAAGAACTCGCTGGTCTCCGGGCTAAGCTCGTCGTAGAACTTTTTGCCCTGGGCCAGAATGTCCTCCGCCGACCCCTGGGGCCGGGGGTTGCCGGAGCGGAACTCCAGCTCGTTGTCCGCAAAGCTCATGGGGTATTCCTTGCCCAGCCGTTTGGCCTGCTCCCGGTAGATGCTGTCCGCCACGGGGACCAGATACTTGACCACGGCGGCCCGGAATTTCTCCACGTCCTCCTTGGTGTAGCAGTTGCGGCCCATGCGGTAGTAGCCCAGGGTGGTGTAGCCCTCGTAGCCCATCTTTTTGCCCATGGTGTCCCGGAGGTGCACCAGCTGATCATAGATGTCGTCCATCTGGGCCTGGTGCTCCTTGTACCACCGGCCCTCCGCCTTCCAGGCCGCCAGACGGCGGTCGTCGTCCGGGTCGCTCTTGAAGGGGGTCATCTGGCTCAGGGTGTACACGCCCCCCTCGAAGGGGATCTGGGCGGAGGCCAGCAGCTTTTCGTATTCCTGGGTCAGATCGTTCTCCTGCTGCAATTCCGGAACGATCTCCGGTGAGAAAGCCTTGAGCTGAATTTCGGCGTTGGTGAACATCAGCTCACCGTACTCTGCGGCGAAGTCCGCCCGGAAGGGGCTGGACAGCATGGCCATCGTCCACTCCTGGCTCACCGCCTGGAGCTCCGGCATGGCGGCGTTCCAGAACTTCTCCTCCCCGTCATAGAAGGCGTCCCGGGTATCGATGGAGTGGCGGATGCTGGCCAGAGTCTCCTGGGTGGCGACGTGCTTTGTCAGCGTCTCGTTCTCCAGAAAGACCTGCTTCGCCGTCTCGTAGTCCTTCGCCTGCTTCAGCCGCTGGGTCAATGCGGCCTGTTCTTTCTTCAGCGCCTCCAGATCCGGGCGCTCATAGGGCATTTCCGAAAATTTCAATTTGATTCCCTCCATCAGTGGTCTGCCGCCTGATCCCGCGGCACATGATAGGAGATTATACTTCACTTCACCCCATTTTGCAAGTAAAGCGGCGCAGCCCCGTCAAAGGAGCTGCGCCGCAGGTCGCTGTATTCTGTTTTTTCCTTATGCCTTGGCATAATAGTTGATGAGGCACCCGGCCAGGACGATGTCCCGCTCCTCCCGGGTCATGCCGGGGAGACGGAGGGTTACGGTTTTCTCGCCGTCCTTCTGGTAGAGGGTCGCCTCGATCTCCTCCCCGTCCCCTTCCAGCAGGGCCTTGATACCGGGGATGTACAGCCGGTCGCCGGGCTGGATGTTCAGCTCCGCCAGGCCGTCCACGATAAAGGGTAGCATGCCCCAGTTCACCACGTTGGAGCGGTAGCGCTTGGTGGCGTACTCGGCGGCCAGGTTAGCCACGCCCCCCAGCACCCGCTGACAGGAGGCGGCCTGCTCCCGGGCGGAGCCGTCGCCGGGCTTGAGGGCCATGACCAGAGAGCCGAGGCCGGTGGTCTCCGGGTCGCAGCCGTCCAGGGCCTCCTTCACCTTTGCAGTGGACTTGCCCGCCTGACGCTGCTTTTCCACCTTCTGGATGGCCTTGGCACGGCCCACATAGGCGGGGTCCTTCCGGCTCAGGGCAAACTCTGCCAGGCCCAGGGGATTGGAGCGATAGGAGGAGGTCTCCCCGGAGGGGATGAGCTCGTCGGTGGTGGTCACCGGGTCGTAGATGGCGGAGGCCACGGTGAGCATCAGATTCTCCGGCATGGCGATCTGGGCGGGCCAGTCGGTGATGTTGGGGCCAAAGACCAGCTCCGTCTCCGGCTGGGGGTTGCCCACGCCGAAGTAGACCCGGCTCTTATAGGCGGAGTCGTCGTAGCGATAGCTCTCGTCCGGCTTATCCTCCGGGACGCTGTCCAGCTCGAAGGCGGAGGTGAGCACGCCGCCGTTCAGGGCGGTGGCGGCGATGGAGCGGGCGTCCATCAGGGCCACATAGGACAGCTGACCGTTGCCGGGCTTGGAGCCCTCCCGGTTGGGGAAGTTCCGGGTAGAGTGGCGGATGGAGAAGCCGCCGTTGGCGGGCACGTCGCCCGCGCCGAAGCAGGGGCCGCAGAAGCAGGACCGGATGGAGGCGCCGGCGGCCATCAGGTCGGAGATTGCCCCCTGACGGGTCAGCTCCTGGAAGATGGGCATGGAGCCGGGGTAGCAGGAGAGCCAGAAGGACTGGCTGCCGATGGAGCTGCCCTTCAAAATCTCCGAGGCCCGGAGCAGGTTCTGATAGGTGCCGCCGGAGCATCCGGCGATGACCGCCTGATCGACGTAGAATTTCCCGTCCTTCACCTTGCTCAGCAGGGAGGGGACCTTGTCCATCCCCAGCTGACGGCGGGCGGTCTCCTCCGTCTCGGCCAGGATGTCGGTCATGTTGGCCTTGAACTGCTTGATGGTGTAGGCGTTGGAGGGATGGAAGGGCAGAGCGATCATCGGCTCCACCAGGCTCAGGTCCACCAAAATCACGTCGTCGTAATAGGCGCCCTCGCCCGGCATCAGGCGGCGGTAGTCCCCGCCCCGGCCCAGGAGGGTAAGATAGTCACGTGTGGTCTCGTCGGTGGCCCAGACGGAGGAGAGGCAGGAGGTCTCGGTGGTCATCACGTCGATGCCGCAGCGGTAGTCCATGGAGAGGCTCGCCACGCCGGGGCCAAAGAACTCCATGACGGCGTTTTTCACCACACCCTTGGTGAAGGTCTTGCCGATGATGGCCAGGGCCACGTCCTGGGGGCCTACTCCCGGCCGGGGCGCGCCGGTGAGATAGACCGCCACCACACGGGGATAGGAGATGTCATAGGTCTTGTTCAGCAGCTGCTTGACCAGCTCCGGGCCGCCCTCGCCGATGGCCATGGTGCCGAAGGCGCCGTAGCGGGTGTGGGAGTCGGAGCCGAGGATCATCTTGCCGCTGCCGGCGTACCGCTCCCGCATATAGGAGTGGATGACCGCCTGGTGGGCGGGGACGAACTCGCCGCCGTACTTTTTGGCGGCGGAGAGGCCGAACACATGGTCGTCCTCGTTGATGGTGCCGCCCACGGCGCACAGGGAGTTATGGCAGTTGGTCAGCACATAGGGCAGGGGGAACCGCTCCAGCCCGGAGGCCCGGGCAGTCTGGATAATGCCCACATAGGTGATGTCATGGGAGGCCATGGCGTCGAATTTGATCTTCAGCTCCCCCATATCCGGGGAGGTGTTGTGGCTGCTGAGGATACCGTAGGAGATGGTCTTCTTCTTGGCCTCCTCCACGGGAAACAGCTCCGCCCCCTCGCTGAGCGGGACAAAGGTGCCGCCGGTAAAGTATGCGCCGGAGTTGAGTACGTTGATCATAGTGGATACCTCCAGTTCAAACAAAGACGCAGAGGGGCGGGACGGCCCCGTTGCCGTCTCCCTGCTCTACGCCATATTTTTCAGCTCAGCCGCCCATACAGCACGGGCGGCTGAAACTAATATAACAGCATCCGGCCAAAAACACAAGTGCCGGAACCTTTTTTGTGAAAAATCCGGGAATGGGGCGGGCTTTTTCCCGCCGGATTGGGGAAAAAGCCGTTCTCACCGGGCGGTTTCCGTCCCTCCGGCCAGCTCCCGCAGCGCCTCGGTGGGGAGGAAAAACTTCGCTGTAAAGGGGTCGATCACCACCCCGCCGCACCTGGGGTCCTCCAGACAGGCGGCAGCGTAGGCGGGAAACGCCAGGTGCAGGAAGGCGAACCGCGTCCCGTACTCGTTGGCGATCTGGGTCTGGGCGGAAAAGGCCGGGAACAGAACGGCGCTGTCCGGGCCGGGGATGGTGTCCGGACGGACCCCCTGGCCGTTGGGGTCCGCCTGGACGGGGACATAGATCTCGCTCCCGGCCAGCTCGGACACGATCCAGGCCGCCAGAGCCTGCTCCGGTTTCCGCTGATACCGCCGGAGCATTTGGGTCAGTGATTCCATAGCCGTCTCCTTCTCTCTCCTGTCACTCCACCCAGGCGCTGTGGACGACGCCCACCAGATACCAGGCGCCGCTGTCCCACTCAAAGACCAGCTTCAGGGTGGACCAGTTGCTCTCCCCGTCGGTGGCGTAAAACTCCACATACCGCCCGTCCGGGTACATTTCCGATACGTTTTCCAAACCGTTGCCCGCCACCTGGCTGCTGTCCACGCTGATGCGCAGGGAGGCCAGATAGTCCTGCTCCCAGACATAGGCGGCGAAGTAGTCCGCCACCGTCAGATTGATGGGAGAGGCGGTGTCGGTGCTGGTGCCCCAGAGGTAGGTGGTCGCCGACTCGCTGGCCTCCACCAGGGCGTCCGGTAAAAAGGTCAGGTTGGAGGCGGCGTCCACCGTGGTATTGGGGGTAAACGTGACCCCCTTTTCCGGGTGAACATACTCCGCCAGCGTCTCATAGTCGCCGCTTTGAATGGCCTCGGCCGTCTCTATGGCGCAGGACACCAGGGAGGCGGTGTCCCCCTCCTCCTGTTCGGAGGCCAGAGAGGTCTGGAGGATGGCGGCGCTCCTGGGAGAGATCAGCCGGCTGACGGCAAATCCTCCGGCCAGGCCGAGAACAAGGAACAGAATGGACAGCAAGATCGTCGCAGAACGCCTGACCATAGGGTGCACCTCCTTCCACCGCAGATCGGTGCCAAATACTGTTAATTGATATTGTAATGGTGCTGTAAGAAAATGCAATTACAAAAAGTAACAGGAAACCTTTTCAGCTGCCGGTCAGAGGGGATTCCTCTCTTTTTTTCAGCCGTATTCCACAATTTTGCGGCATCACGGCGTTTGAAAACGACATTCTTCTGCTCCCGTGTCGTTCCGTTTTGCCGGTGAAGCCCTTATAATGGGCACATCATAACGAAGGAGGTTCCCTCAAATGAACACAGACAGAATCTTTGCGGAAAACATTGCCAATGAATACGCCCCCAAGGACACATCCAAAGTCGTCGCCCTGAAAAAGCTGGACAGAAAGGCAAAGCTGCCGGCGGATGTGTTCGGATACTGCTTCGGCATCCTCTCCACCCTGGTCGCAGGCTTCGGGATGTGCCTCTCCCTACAGGTGATCGGCCCGGAGGAGCCAGCCACAATGGTGGTGGGCAGCATCGTGGGCATCATCGGCTTTATCGGGATGGGCGTCAACTTTCCCATCTACCGGATGCTCCGGGAGCGGGGCAAAAAGAAGTACGCCTTTGAAATTATGGAGCTTGCAAAGGAGATCAGCGAGAGCTGAGCGCCCCGGCGAGGGCAGGAGGTGGAACGGATGACCAGGTCTGAGAGCAAATACTTCAACACCGCCCGCAGAATGGACGAGGCCTTTCTGGAGCTGATGGAGCAGAAGGACTTCGAATACATCACCGTCAAGGAGATCTGCGAGAGGGCGGGCGTCAGCCGCTCCACCTTCTATCTTCACTACGAGACGATGGGAGATCTTCTGAACGAGTGTGTGGAGCAGATGAACCAGCAGTTTCTCGCATATTTTGACGAGACAGCGTCGGAGTTCAGGCAGAGCATCAGGACAGCCCCCCTGGAGCAGCTTTTTCTGATCACCCCGGAATATCTGACGCCATATCTGACCTATATTTCCGAGCACAGGGCCGTGTTCCGGGTCGTACTCAAAAGCCCCCAGGCCCTGCATACCGACCGGACATACACCGCTTTATTCAGCGACATTCTCAACGAGATATTGGCTCGTCATGCTGTGCCGGAGGCAGACCGTGGATATATGCTCACCTTCTATATCAATGGCATTATGGGGATCGTCCGGCGGTGGCTTCTCTCGGACTGTGCGGAGTCCGTCGAACACATCGCCAGCGTGATCATGACTGTCATCCGGCGGTGACAGATGAGACGGTCAAACAAAATCCTCCGCCGCCATCCCGTCATTCACAGGTATCTGTCAGACGACAGGTGGAAGGCCTCCGTCTCCCTGGCCTGCTCGTTTGCCTTCAACCTGCTCTATGCCCTCTGGGAGATCGGCTGCGGTTTTTACTACCGTTCCTACTGGTTCATCACCCTGGGCTGCTACTATGTCCTGCTGTCCCTGTCCCGGCTGCTCCTGCTGCGCCAGGCTCACGGCAAAAACGGAACGCAGCGGATGGGGTGGAGGCGCTACCGCACCTGCGGTATTCTGCTGCTGTTGCTGAATTTTATTCTGTCCGGCATCGTGGTGCTGGCAGTGCTCGACCGTCAGGGGGCAAACTATGCGGGCTATCTGGTCTATGTCATGGCAGCCTACACCTTTTACCGGGTGGGGATGGCGATACGCAATCTGTTCAAATTCCGAAAGACAGACGACCCGGTGATCTCCGCCTCCAAAATCATCGGCTTCGTGTCGGCCATCGTCTCTCTGCTCTCTCTGGAGATTGCCATGGTGCTGCAGTTCGGTGGGGACGGAGATTTTTTCCGGGCGATGACCGCCCTGACCGGGGCCGGGGCCTGTCTTATCATCACCGGGACGGCGGTCCGCATGATTTTGACCGCACAAAGAAAACTGCGAATCAATTTCGATATCCAATAGGGCAGGGCGACAGCGTCCCCGCTCGGATATCTGACATCAAGCGAAAAAGACGATCAACCGAACCGGTTAGTCGTCTTTTTTTCGCTATTTTACCTTCTCCGTCCGCCGTACCAGCAGCAGGCCGGCGATGAGGACGACGGGGAAAATCACCCCCGCCAGCAGGCCGGTGTTCAGATCTCCGGCGGCGCTGGAGATCAGTCCCACCAGGGTAGGGCCTCCGCCGCAGCCCAGGTCGCCCCCCAGGGCCATCAGGGCAAACATAGCGGTGCCGCCCCGGGGACATTTCGCCGACACCAGAGAAAAGGTCCCCGGCCAGAGGATGCCCACGGAGAAGCCGCAGAGGGCGCACCCCACCAGGCCCATCACCGCATTGCCGCTCAGGGTGGCCAGGAGGTAGCTGGCGATGCACAGCGCGCCGCTGCCCATCATAAAGGGGATCAGATCCCACCTCTCGCTGAATTTGCCGTAGATGGCCCGGCTGGCCCCCATGAGCAGGGAGAAGGCGCAGGGTCCCGCCAGGTCGCCCACCGTCTTGGACACCTGAAGCCCTGCCTCGGCGAAGGTGGAGGCCCACTGGCTCATGGCCTGCTCCGCCGCTCCGGAGCAGATCATCAGCACAAAGAACAGCCAGATCACCTTGGACCGGAGCAGCTCCCCCAGGCTCATCCCCTTTCCCTCGGGGACCAGGGTGGGGATGGGGACCCGGGTGAACAGCAGGGCGTTAGCCAGGGACAAAACCGCCCACAGACAGGCCAGGATGCGCCAGTTTTCCACCCCCGCCAGGGCAAAAAATCCGGTGGAGACCAGCGTCACCAGCACGCAGCCCCAGCAGTAGAAGGAGTGGAGGTTCGCCATCACCCCCGCCTTGTTGTCAAAGGGGCAGGCCTCCACAATGGGGCTGACCAGCACCTCCAGCAGTCCGCCCCCCACGGCGTAGAGGGCCACGGAGCAGAGCAGGCCGATATACGGGTCCGGCAGCAGAGAGGGCAGCGTCCCCAGCCCCACCAGGCCCAGGGCGGCAAACAGATTGGCGGCCACGGCACAGGGACGATAGCCGATCCTGTCCACCAGCTTCACCGACAGCAGGTCCACCGTGAGCTGGATGCAGAAGTTCAGCGTCACCAGCAGGGTGATCTGCTCCAGGGGGATGCCGAACTCCGACTGGAAGGTGAGAAACAGCAGGGGTGCGAAGCTGTTGACGATGGCCTGGGTGATGTACCCAAAGCAACAGGCAAAGAGGGTGTGTTGATAGTTGGGGGCGGTTCCGTCTCTCATCCGTTCTCCTCCAGCTCCCGGAGGATCTCCCGCTGACGGCCCCCCAGCAGGAGGGAGCGGTTGTACCCGGAGAACTTTTCACAGCCGTTTTGAGCGATAAACGCCATGGAATAGGGGTTCATGGTCAGCTCGGTCAGGAAGATGACCAGCTCCTGGCCCTCCCCGAAGGCGGCCTCGATGAGAGCGAAGGCCCGGTCCAGCCGGAGGGAGGCATTCTGAATGGCCCCTTTCCGGGCCTCCACCGCCCCACGGAAGTCGGCGCGCACCCGGTCCGCGGCGGCGGTTCCCGTCAGAGACTCCCGCCGGAGGGTCTGGAGCAGCCCGTCCAGAGTATCCAGCGCCCGGTCCAGCCGCCGGGCCTCCTCCGGCTCCAGCAGGTCCGCCCTGGCCTTGGACGCCTTCATGCCCTCCAGCGTCTCCGTCGCCTGGGCAAAGGCGCTCTCCGGTGCCGTACCGCTCTCCAGGGCGGGCATGAGCCCCTTGAGCTGGCGGTGGAGGAGGGTCACATAGGCGTCCTCCTCGTTGGCCTCCCGGCAGGTGCGGAACAGGGCGTCCAGCAGCAGGGACAGAGCGGACAGCCGCTCGTCAAAGGGGGCCGTCCGGAGACGGGATACCGTTTTCTCCGTCAGGTGGCCGGAGAGGATGGCCTCCACGTCGTAGTCCGTCCGGTACTTCCGGTAGAGGTCGTAGTAGTTGGCAAAGTCCTTGGCCACGGCGGGGTACTGGATGTACTGGCCCACCACGCTCTCGTCCACCGTCAGGCCCAGCCTCTCGCTGGCGGAGAGGAGCCGGGACAGGTCCTCCCAGCCCCGGGCGGTGGCGAAGCGCTTGCCGTCCACCGTAGTCTCCAGGCGATAGAAATTCCCCGGCTTCAGCTCCAAATAGGCCAGCACCGCCGGATGGACCTGGCGGAGATAGGCGTACTCCTTCCAGGCCGGGTAGCTGGCCTGGATGTCCAGCCGCCGCACCCGGTCCAGGGTCACCACGTCGAAGTCCCGGACGGAGCGGTTGTACTCCGGGGGATTTCCCGCCGCCACGATGACCCAGCCCTCCGGCAGCTTATGGCTGCCGAAGGTCTTGCACTGGAGAAATTGCAGCATGGCCGGGGCCAGGGTCTCGGAGACGCAGTTCACCTCGTCCAGAAACAGGATGCCGTTTTCCAGCCCCGTCTCCTCCATGGCCCGGTAGACGCTGGCGATGATCTCACTCATGGTGTACTCCGTGACCTGGAAGGACTTGCCGTGATAGGAGGCCTCCCGGATGCTGGGCAGGCCGATGGCGGACTGGCGGGTGTGGTGGGTGATGGTGTAGCTCACCAGGGCCACGCCGCACTCCCGGGCGGCCTGCTGGGCGATGGCGGTCTTTCCCACCCCCGGAGGGCCCATGAGCAGGATAGGCCGCTGGGCCACCAGGGGGATGCTCCATTCCCCGTGCTCGTCTTTGGACAGATACGCCTTTACCGTGTTTTTGACCTGTTCCTTCGCCTCTTTGATGTTCATTCCCGTTGCTCCCTCGTCTGTGTTGTCTGTTGTCTTTTTGTGTCGGTTATTCCGTCTGTGTCATGGAAAACTGGAAGGAGAAATGCGTGTCCTCTCCCTCTCTGGGGGACAGCACCGCCGCGTCCCCGGTGTACCAGAGCTCATAGCCGGAGTAGTCCACCTGGCAGGTCACGGTGACCCCGTTTGCTTGAGCCTCGAAGCTCTGAAAGTCGTACCCCTCGATCTGCTCCAGCAGGGCCTGTACCTGCTCCCCTCTCACGGGGCTGCCGCCCTGCGCCGCTGCGAAGGAGAGGACGGCCATCTGCATCTCATTCCGATATGGCTCAAACAGCATTTCGCCCCCGCCCTCTAGGGCGGCGGAGAGGTACAGGCCGGTCATGGCTCCCTCCGACTCGCTGAATTGCAGCTCCGGCGGGGCGCACAGCTCGCTCATATAGACGTAAACCGTCCCGTCTCCCGACAGGGCGCTCCAGCTGCCGTCGCTGTCCAGGCCCCGATAGTTTACGCCGTCCCCGTCCTGATAGGTGATATCCACCCCGTAATAGGCGGACAGGCGGTTGTAGTTGTCGCAAAATTCCGCCACCGTCACCGCTCCCCGGTGCGGAGGCATCCCGGCGGCGGATATGGTCAGCACAAACAGCCCCACTTGCGCCGCCCAGAACAGTCCGGCAGCGACGCTCCGCCAAGGCTTCTCGTCCCGGAGGGTCAGCTCGCTGTCCTCCTCCCAGGGCAGCGTCTCCCCCTCTCCGCAGGCCCGGTAGCTCTTCCACAGGCAGTAGAGGTCAACAAGGGGGACCGTCAGGCCGCAGCCGTACAGCAGCGCTCCCCAGGTGCGCCGGAGGGCGGCGGGATAGGACAGTCTTCCGCCCTCCCCATCCGTGACCTCCAGGCCCAAAATCAGCTTGCCCGGCGTGGCCCCCAGCAGGGACAGGAACAACGGCTCCAGCACCAGCAACGCCGGCAGGGCCAACAGAGCGGTCGCCGTTCCCCAGGTGTCCTGGGTGAGCCCGCTGTTGCCTGCCAGACAGAACAGGGCGCTGCAAAGCAGCTGGCACAGGGTCAGGTCCAGTCCCCGGGCGAAAAACCGCCGCCAGGGGGACCGCACCCGGGGCGTCACGTCCTCCCTGACCGCCCGGGCGGGGACGGGGGCGGAGGGACTGGCGATATAGGCATCCAGATAGGGCCGGGCGTCCAGGTTTTCCCACTGGACGCCGTCCGCCCGCATGGTCCGGCAGACCTGCCGGGAGCGCTCTGCCGCCGCCTGCTCCCGCTCCAGCTGGGCCAGGCGCTCATCCAGGGCGTCGGGCAGCGCCGCCTCTCCCCGGCCCAGGGCCCTGATCTCCTCGACGGAGAGGCCCGGGGTCCGCAAAAGTTTGATGCGCAGCAGCAGTTCCAGATCGTCCTGGGAGTAGTTGCGGTAGCCGTTGGCCTCCCGCCGGGGACAGAGCAGGCCCTCCGCCTCGTAAAAGCGGATGTTGGCCCGCACCATACCGGAACGGCTCTCGATCTCCTTGATCGTCATGGGTATGACCTCCTTTTTCAGGGGGCTGTCGTCCCCCTCATTTTCTGTCCCCAGCGTAAGGTATCAAGTCGGTTGACAGTCAAGGGGTTTCCCAAAAAATGTTGAATTGTCTACTTTTCTGCGCCCTCCGTCCACTCCGGCAGCTCCTCCGGGCCAAGCACCACCCGGATGGCCCAAGGTGGCACCGGGGGCGCCTGGTAGTCCTCCCGGAAAAAGACGAAGGCGGTCTCGTAGTCCGGCTTGCGCTCCGGATAGCTGCCGAAGCCGTCGGTGAAGTAGAGGATGCCCTTCAACCCCGCCAGCTCTCCCGACTGCACCAGGCCGTCGATATAGCCGAAGGCGGGGCGGAAGTCGGTGCCGCCGAAGCCCCGCACCTGAAAGTCCCGGCAGAGCTGCTCCAGCTCCTCCGGGGTGTGTACCACCGTGTCCATCTGCACCCCGGCGTCCGCCTGGATGACGTGGAGGTTGGCATGGTCGAAGAACAGGCCCTCGCTGGACAGGACGGCCCTCGTCTCTTCCAGAAAGCGACGCACCGTGTCCCCGGAGCAGGAGTCCGAGGTGTCGATGACGATAGCGAAGTCCTGGATTTTCCGGCTCTCCCGGTACTCCAGCGGCTCGATGAGGGGGATGTCCCCGTACAGCTCCAGGCCCAGGGCGTAGTAGGCGTAATCAAAGCTGTCCACGTCCACCCGCATCTCCTCCCGGGTGGTGACGAAGCGGCGGAGAAACTGCCGGTAGTCATACCGCTCCCGGTTCTCCACCGTCAGGGACTGGAGCAGGTCCCCCGCCTGGTCGCCGTGGTCGGCAAAGAAGGTCTCCAGGCTGGTCTGGGTCTTTTCCCCTAAATCGCGCCACTTGTCCTCCAGCTCCTGCCGCCGGTCCCCGTCGCTGTTTTCCCCGTCACCGGGCCGATTGTCCGGCTGACTGTCCCCCTGGGGGTCGTCCTCCGGAGGCCAGAACCGGTGGTCGTCCCGGCGGAACTCCCGGATGAGGGCCAGCTCGTCGTCATAGCTCCGGCACCGCTGGCCCAGCCAGCGGTAGATGGCCTCCGCCGTCAGGACGGGCATTTCAGCGCTCAGCTCGGCGTAGGTGTCCTCCCGGAATTCGCTCTGCATCACCTTCAGGCAACGGCTGTCGATGGAGTCCAGGATGGACTCCACGGCGATGTCGCAGGCAAGGCTCCACCGCTCCTCCTCCCGGCCCTGCCGGTTGAAGGGGTGCCGGAGGAGACAGTGGAGCAGCATATGGAGATACACCCGGTTGAGCAGCACCAGGTCGTCCCGGTACAGCTCCGTCAGATACCGGGGGTTGAACTGGATGGAGATGCCGTCCACCCCGATGGTGGGGGTGTTCAGGTTCATGGCATAGTCCAGACCGGACAGGGCGATGTCCAGAAAGCGCATATTCAGATACAGCTCGTTCCGGGCGGAGGACAGGATGGCCCGGCCCAGGCGGTCCAGCTTTTCGTGATTTTCGTGCATATGCTCCCCCGTCACAGGTCAAATTCCCGGCCTGCGCCGCCGCCCAGGCCCATCCGGGCCTCCAGCAGACGGCTGACAAAGCGGACGTTCCCCGCCCGCTCCGCCTGTCCGGACAGCGCCTCCAGCGTCTCCCCGGTCAGCGGCAGAATTTCCAACAGGGCCTCCAGGCCCTCGGTGTCCTCCTGCTCCAGCAGAAGGTTCAGCAGCTCCCCCGTGTGGGCGGCGGCATAGGCCAGATAGTCCTCCCGGCCCTTGCCCAGATGATAGGGCCAGCGGAGGCGGTACCAGGCGATGCGGGCGGCCACGGCGGGGGTCTCCTCCTTCCGGGCCAGGTCGAAATAGCTCTCATACAGGTCAAAGTCGATATCCCGACTGGAAAAGCACTCCCGGTAGAGCTGGCCGGAGCCGTAGGTGATGGTCCGCCACATCCGGGGAGCGTTGATGTCCTCGTATTCATAGGAGAAGCCGGGGAGGAAGAACCGGGCCACCCCGTCGGGACAGCGGACGGTCAGATCCAGATCGTCCGACAGATCGGAGAGCAGGACGCTGATGTTGATGCCCAGGGGGAGGGTCAGCCGGGAGAGATGCTTGCAGTTGAGGAACAGCCCGCCACCCACAAAATTCACCGTGTCCGGGAGGGTCAGTTCCTTTAAGGCCACGCAGTTGTAAAAGGCGTGGCTCCCCAGGGTCTCCAGCCGGGTGGGCAGCGTCACCCGCTCCAGGCGGCGGCACTGGGAAAAGGCGTAGTCCGGCAGATCGACCAGCCCCTCCGGGAGACGGATGCGCTCCAAACTGCCGCACCCCTCAAAGGCTCTGGCCCCCAGATGGGTCAGTCCCGCCGGGAGGGTGAGGCGTTTCAGGCCGCCGCACCGGGCAAAGGCCCGGTCTCCGATGGAGGTGACCGTCTCCGGGATGATCAGCCGGGTCAACAGGCTGTTTGACCGGGTGAGGGGCGGCAGTTCATCCGGAGCGGCGGGGATCAGGCGGTCCCTCTCCCCCGTCCACGCCCCGCCCCCGAAGCAGTCCGGGCCGAGGGACGTGACCGGGCAGCCCTCCACCGTCTCCGGCAGGGCCAGTGGCGCGCCGTCTCCGGCGCAGCGGAGGACGGCGGCCTCGCCGTCGGCAACATGATACCAGATCGTCCAGGGCATGGCGAAGCCTCCTTTTCCCCGGTTGTTTTTCGCACCCTATTATATCCAATTCGGCGGTTTGGGGCAACAGGGTAGGGAAAGTTTTTGACGGGCAAACGCTCCCTCCCGGAGCGGGCCGGGCAGGGTCCTCCCGGCAAAAGCAAAAACAGCCTCTCCGGAGCTCCGGAGAGGCTGTCCAGCCCAATTTGTTATTACACCAGCTCGACGATAGCGGTCTCTGCGCCGTCGCCCTTGCGGAAGCCATTCCGGACGATCCGGGTATAGCCGCCGTTGCGGTCGGCGTACTTGGGGCCGACCTGGTCGAACAGCTTCTTGGCCACTTCCTCCTTGGTGAGGAAGGACAGGGCCTGACGGTAAGCCGCCAGATCGTTCTGCTTGGCCAGGGTGATCATCTTCTCCGCCAGGGGGGCGATCTCCTTGGCCCGGGTGACGGTGGTGGTCAGCTGACCGTAGTCGAGCAGATCGGTGGTCTGCTGTCTCAGCATAGCCATACGGGCGTCGGTGGGTTTCCCCAGTTTGCGGTAACCAGCCATTACATTTCACTCCTTCGAAAGTTCCGTCCGGGACGAAACGTCTGTTAGTTGTTGTCCTCGCTCTTGAGGGAAAGGCCCATCAGCGCCAGCTTATTGATGACCTCCTCCAGGCTCTTCCGGCCCAGATTGCGGACCTTCATCATTTCGTCCTCGGTCTTTTCGGTCAGATCCTGGACGGTGTTGATATTGGCCCGTTTCAGGCAGTTGAAGGAACGGACGGACAGATCCAGCTCCTCAATGGTCATCTCCAGGACCTTGTCCCGCTGGGTCTCCGGCTTCTCCACCACAGTGGCGCTGCGGCCCACGCTCTCCGACAGATCGGTGAACAGGACAAAGTGATCGCACAAAATCTTGGCGCCCAGGGAGACAGCGTCCCGGGCCGTGATCGTGCCATCGGTCCAGACTTCCAGAGTCAGCTTGTCAAAGTCAGTCATGTTGCCTACACGGGTATTTTCCACCGTGTAGTTGACCTTCAAAACCGGGGAATAGATGGAGTCCACCGGGATGACGCCGATAATGGTCTGCGCCGGCTTGTTCCGCTCCGCGGGGACGTAGCCCCGGCCGTGGCTCAGGGTCAGCTCCATATTCAGAGACGCCTCGGGACCCAGGGTGGCGATGTGCAGCTCCGGGTTGAGGATCTCCACCTCGCTGTCCGCCTTGATGTCGCCTGCAGTGACCTCGCCCTCGCCGGAGGCCTGGATATAGACCGTCTTGACGGAGTTGCTGTACAGCTTGGCGATGATCTGCTTGACGTTCAGGACGATCTGGGTCACGTCCTCCTTCACACCGGGAATGGTGGAAAACTCATGCTGGACCCCAGCGATCTTCATGGTAGTGACAGCGGTACCGGGCAGAGAAGAGAGCAGGATGCGGCGCAGGGCGTTGCCCAATGTGGTGCCATAGCCCCGCTCCAGAGGCTCTACCACATACTTGCCGTAGTTCCCATCGTTGGGATCCTCGATGCACTCGATGCAGGGCTTTTCAATTTCTACCATATAACTTTAACCCTCCTCGTTACAGGGAAGCGACGGCTCCCCTTGGTTTACAGCTTACCAATTCTGAGGAAGCACTGATTCAACGGGCGGCAGACGGCCATAGTACGGCCGCCCGCCGTTCCCCTTTCTCTCGGCACTCCCCCACAGGCCACGCCCGTGGGGAAATGCCTCTCTGTCTCAGAGGTTCCTTGAGGGTGGTCGGTTACTTGGAGTACAGCTCGACGATCAGGTGCTCTTCCACCGGGAAGTCCACATCGGCCCGCTCAGGCAGCCGGGTGATGGTGCCCTTCAGGGCCTCCTTCTCCCGCTCCATCCAGGCGGGGACGGACACAACGATGGCGTCCTCACCCAGGAAACGCTTGAACTGCACGGAAGAGCGGCTGCTGGCCTTGACCTCGACGACGTCGCCGGCCTTCACCTGGTAGGAGGGGATGTTCACCCGCTTGCCGTTGACCAGGAAGTGGCCGTGGCTCACCAGCTGACGGGCCTCGCGGCGGGTCATAGCGAAGCCCAGACGGAACACCACGTTGTCCAGACGGCGCTCCAGGCTGGTCAGCAGGTTGTCACCGGTGACGCCGGGGGCCCGCTCCGCCTTCTCATAGTAGAGGCGGAACTGCTTCTCCAGGACGCCATAGATGAACTTGACCTTCTGCTTCTCCTGAAGCTGGAGGACGTACTCGCTCTTCTTCTTACGCATCTGGTTCTTGGCGGTGCGCTTGTTGCTCTTCTTGCCGTTGTAACCCATAACGGCGGGGGAGATGCCCAGAGCCTCGCAACGCTTGGCGATGGGCTGAGTGTTCTTTGCCATAGTCTATTTCCTCCTTCTCGTGATCAGACGCGTCTTCTCTTGGGAGGACGGCAGCCATTGTGGGGGACAGGAGTGACGTCCTTGATCAGGGTCACTTCCAGACCCACACCCTGGAGGGCGCGGATGGCGGCCTCACGGCCGGCGCCGGGACCCTTCACATAGACTTCCACCGTCTTCAGGCCATGCTCCATGGCGGCCTTGGCGGCAGTCTCAGCGGCAGTCTGAGCGGCAAAGGGAGTGGACTTCCGGCTGCCCCGGAAGCCCAGGCCACCGGAGGACGCCCAGCTCAGGGCGTTGCCCTGGAGGTCGGTGACGGTGACCATGGTGTTGTTAAAGGAAGAGCGGATATGCACAGCGCCCTTCTCCACGTTCTTGCGCTCGCGGCGGCGGCGCACGACAGTCTTCTTAGCTTTGGCCATTGTTCATATCCCTCCTTTACTTCTTCTTGTTGGCAATGGTCTTCTTGGGGCCCTTCCGGGTGCGGGCGTTGGTCTTGGAGCGCTGGCCACGGACGGGCAGGCTCTTCTTGTGGCGCATGCCACGATAGGAGCCGATCTCAATGAGGCGCTTGATATCCAATGCCACGTTACGGCGCAGGTCGCCTTCCACCATATACTGGTGTCCGATCACCTCACGCAGAGCTGCTTCCTGGGCCTCGGTGAGATCGCGGACCCGGGTGTTGGGGTCGATCCCGGTCTGGGCGAGGATCTTGTTGGCGCTAGTGCGGCCGATACCATAGATATAGGTCAGGCCGATCTCGATGCGCTTATCCTTGGGCAGGTCAATGCCGGCAATACGTGCCATAAGTCAATACACCTCCTTATCCTTGTCTCTGTTTGTGCTTGGGATTCGGGCAAATCACCATAACTCTGCCCTTGCGCTTAATGACCTTGCATTTCTCGCACATGGGCTTGACTGACGGTCTTACTTTCATCGTCTTACCTCCTGTTTTGCTTCGTGGAACCGTTCCCTTGTCCAGAGGGCGTCTTTCCACGGCCCCGGCTGTGGTTATTTTGCCGGGATCATTTGCTTCTCCAGGTGATCCGGCCGCGCGTCAGATCATAAGGGGACATCTGGACAGTCACCTTATCTCCCGGGAGGATCCGGATATAGTTCATCCTGAGCTTGCCGGAAATGTGAGCCAGGATCGTGTGGCCTTTGCCGATGTCCACCAGGAAGGTGGTGTTGGGCAGAGACTCTTTCACGACGCCCTCCAGCTCGATCATATCGTCCTTGGACATGAGTTGATTTCCTCCTTCAATGGATGCCCTTCTTCGGGCCATACCGGGAACTCTGAGTTGCGGAAGGCGGCCAATGCAGCGCGCAGTTGCCTGTCGCTGACCGCTTCGCCTCTATGCAGCCGCTGGGCTGCCGGATGTGCGCTGGTCCCTACCCCCCGGACGTGCTTTTTTCGCTTCCGTTTGGGGGCAGCCAGCTTTCTCCCCTTACCGTTCACCAGCAGGACAAAGTCCCCCTCCTCCTTTACGACGAAGAAGAGCTGTCCCCTGTCGCGTCCGGCCAGGGAGAGAACGATTTCGTTTGGGTGGATACTTGCCATATCAATCTCCGCACCGGGTGAGGATCTCAGGCTCACCCTCAGTGATGAGAATGGTATTTTCATAATGGGCGGCCAGCTTGCCGTCCGCAGTCATGGGGACCTCCCAGCCGTCGGGCATCCGGCGGTTGCGGATGCGGGCGGAGCCTGCGTTGACCATAGGCTCTACGCAGATGACCATGTTCTTGTACAGCCGGGGGCTACCGCTGAGCGTGCGGGGGGAGACGTAGTTGGGCACCTCCGGCGCCTCGTGGACGCTGCGGCCGATGCCGTGGCCGGTGTACTCCCGCACCAGGCTGTATCCGTCCCCCTCGGCGCTGGTCTGCACCGCTTTGGAGATGTCGGACACATGGTTTCCTGCCACAGCCATCCGGAAGCCCGCCCAGAAGGCGCGCTCCGTTCCCTCGATGAGACGGCGGGCCTCCTCGGAGATCTCGCCGCAAGGGAAGGTGGCGCAGCAGTCACCGTGGTAGCCTCCCACGGCCACCCCCTGGCTGTCCAGCCGGTAGTCACCGACGCAGGCAGTCAGGTCGATGGAGACGATGTCCCCCTCCTTCAGCTTCCGGCCGGAGGGCACACCGTGGATGATCTCGTCGTTGACCGAGATGCAGGCGTTGCCCTTAAAGCCGTACAGGTGGTAGCAGGAGGGATATCCCCCATGACTTTTGATGAATTTCCCGATCTCGTGGTCGATCTCCCGGGTGGTGATGCCCGGCTGCACCAGACTTCCCCCGTACGCCCGGGCCATGGCGGCGAGCCGCCCGGCCTGGCGCATAAGCTCGATCTGGTGAGGGGATTTCAGCGTGATACGCTCAGACATATCATTCGCCCAGCGCGGCCAAGATCGCCTGGGTGGTGGCAGGGATGGTGCCCTGGTTGGCCACCATCTTCAGCACGCCCCGGCTCCCGTAGTAGCCCTTGAGGGGCTCCGTCTCGGCGTGGTAGGTCTTGAGCCGGGCCCGAACGGTCTCCGGCTTGTCGTCCTTCCGCTGGGTCAGTGCCTCGCCGCAGACGTCGCAGATGCCCTCCGCCTTGGGGGGAGCCGCCACCACATGGTAGGTGGCTCCGCAGTTCAGGCAGGTGCGGCGGCCGCTCATTCGCTGCTCGATCTCCTCGTCGCTGATCTCAATGGAGACCACGGCGTCGAAGTGGACCCCGGCCGCCTCCAGGGCGTCCGCCTGGGCCAGGGTGCGGGGCACTCCGTCCAGGATATAGCCGCCGGCGCAGTCCGGCTCCGCCAGGCGCTCGGTGATGACCCCGATGATGACCTCATCGGGCACCAGCGCACCGGCGTCCATATACTCCTTGGCCTTCAATCCGATGGGCGTGCCGTTCTTCACGGCGGCCCGGAGGATGTTGCCCGTGGAGATGGTGGGGATGGACAGCTTCTTGCTCAAAATCTCCGCCTGGGTCCCTTTTCCTGCGCCGGGAGCGCCTAACAGGATCAGTTTCATCCCTCAGCCCTCCTCAGTTCAGGAAGCCCTTGTAGGTGCGCATCACCATCTGGGACTCCAGGGCCTTCTGGGTATCCAGGGCCACGGAGACAACGATCAGGACGGAGGTGCCGCCGATGGACAGGGCATCCAGACCGATCAGGTTGCCGGTGATGATGGGCAGCAGGGCGATGATGCCCAGGTAGATAGCGCCAAACATGGTGATCCGGTTCAGCACCCGTCTGAGGAAGTCGGCGGTGGGACGGCCTGCCCGGTAGCCGGGGATAAAGCCGCCCTGGGCCTTCAGGTTGTTGGCCACCTCAACGGGGTTAAACTGGATGGTTGCATAGAAATAGCTGAAGCCCACGATCAGCAGCACATAGACGATGGCGTACACCACGCCGTCGCTGTCGAAAATCTGCATAAAGGTGGAGTCCTCCAGGGACGGCACGAAGGCCGCGATGGTGGCGGGGATGCTGGCGATGGTCTGGGCGAAGATGATGGGCAGAACGCCGGACATATTCACCTTCATGGGGATGTTGGAGGACTGGCCGCCGTACATCTTCCGGCCCACCACGCGCTTGGCGTACTGGACGGGGATGCGGCGCTCGGCCCCGCTGATGAACACCACGAAGATGACCAGCAGCAGCATACCGATGATGATCAGGGGCACCGCCCATCCGGCGATGACAATAGCGCTCTCGTCTGTGACGCCGTTGGCCCAGTTGACCACGCCGATATACATATAGTACACAGCGCTGGGCAGACGGGAAATGATGCCGGCGAACAGCAGCATGGAGATGCCGTTGCCGATGCCGAACTCGGTGATCTGCTCACCCAGCCACATGACGAACACGGAACCGGCGGTGAAGGTGATCACGATGACGATCCCGGCCCACACGCCGTCGTTGGAGAGCAGCTCGTTGTAACGGAGCAAGGTGTAGTAGCCGAAGCCCTGGAGCAGTCCGAGGGCCAGGGTGGTGTAGCGGGTGATGCGCTCGATCGTCCGTTTGCCGTCCTCGCCGCCGTCCTTGGCCAGCCGCTCCAGGGCCGGGATGGCCACAGTGAGCAGCTGGATAATGATGGAGGCGTTGATATACGGCTGGATGGACAGGGCGAACACGGTGCCGCTGCTGTAGGAGCCGCCGCTCATGACGTTCATCAGCGCCAGGATGTTGCTGGACGCCGCGTCAAAGTAGCTCTGCAGGCCGGTGGTGTCGATAAACGGCACCGGAATGGCGCTGCCCAGGCGGAAGATCAGCAGGATAAAAGCGGTGAAGAGTAACTTCTGACGAAGCTCCTGGATCTTCCAGGCATTGCGGATCGTCTCAATCACTTAGATCACCTCGGCCTTTCCTCCAACTGCTTCGATTTTTTCTTTCGCAGATGCAGAGAACGCCTTGGCCTTCACGGTGAGCTTCTTGGTCAGCTCCCCGTTGCCCAGGATCTTGATGCCGTACTTGCTCTTGCTGATGACGCCAGCCTTGATGATGTCGTCCACAGTGACGGTGGAGCCGTCCTCGAACTGCTCCAGCATGCTCACGTTGACAGCGTCCAGGGGCTTGGCATAAATGTTGTGGAAACCGCGCTTGGGCAGGCGGCGGGTCAAAGGCATCTGACCGCCCTCAAAGCCGATGCGGACGCCGCCGCCGGAGCGGGCCTTCTGGCCCTTGTGGCCCCGACCGGCGGTCTTGCCGTTGCCGGTGCCGTGGCCGCGGCCCTTGCGCTTCGCCGCATGGGTGGAACCCAGGGCGGGAGAGAGATCCTGAATATTCATAGCAACATACCCTCCTTATTCAGCGTCGGTCACTTTGCAGAGGTAACCGATCTGGGCGAGCTTACCGGCGGTCTGAGCGTTGTCAGGCTGTACGGTGGTGTCGCCGATCTTGCGCAGACCCAGGGAGGCTGCGGTGGCCTTGTGCTTCTGGAGCCGGCCGTTCAGGCTCTTGACCAGAGTGATCTTTTTGTTTGCCATTTCGTCCGACCTCCTTACAGCTCATCCACGGACTTGCCCCGGGTGGCGGCGACCTGCTCAGGAGTGCGCAGGCTCTTCAGTCCCTCGAAGGTGGCGGCGACCACGTTGTTGGGGTTGCGGGTGCGCAGGCACTTGGTACGGATGTCCTTGATACCGGCGGCCTCCATCACAGCACGAACCGGGCCGCCGGCGATGACGCCGGTGCCTTCGGGGGCGGGCTTGAGCAGCACCCGTCCGGCGGAGAAGGTACCCACCACCTCATGGGGGATGGTAGTGCCCGCCGTGGACACGGTGATCATGTTCTTCTTGGCGGCCTCCAGGCCCTTGCGGATAGCCTCAGGCACCTCTGCAGCTTTGCCCAGGCCGTAGCCGACCTTGCCTTTGCCGTCGCCGATGACCATCAGCGCGGTGAACTTGGCGACACGGCCGCCCTTGACGGTCTTGCTGACCCGGTTCAGATAGACGAGCTTCTCGATATACTCGCTCTGGGGTTTCTCAAATCTAGCCATTTTCTATCCTCCTCCGATCAGAACTGCAGGCCGCCCTCGCGGGCGCCCTCCGCCAGGGCCTGCACGCGGCCGTGGTACAGGTAGCCGCCACGGTCGAAGACCACGGTGTCGATGCCTGCGGCCTTGGCCCGCTCTGCGACCATCTTGCCCACCTTCTTGGCGGCCTCTACGTTGCTGCCGGGGCCTTCGAAGCCCTTCTCCAGAGAGGAGGCGGAGACCAGAGTCACGCCCTTGGTGTCGTCAATGACCTGGGCATAGATGTTGGTCTCGCTGCGGAAAACGTTCAGACGGGGTCTCTCGGGGGTGCCGGAGATCTTAGAACGGACACGCTTATGGCGCTTGATGCGCTGGGCGTTGGTATTAGGTCTTTTAATCATTTAGGCACACCTCCTTACTTCTTCTTGGCGCCGGTCTTGCCTTCCTTGCGGCGGATGACCTCATCGGCGTACTTGATACCCTTGCCCTTATAAGGCTCGGGAGGACGGATCTCGCGGATACGGGCGGCCACCTGGCCCACCTGCTGCTTGTCGCAGCCCTTGACGATGATCTTGTTGGGCTCGGGGGACTCCAGGGTGATGCCGGGGACCTCGTCCACAAAGACCTGGTGGGAATAGCCCACGTTCATGACGAGCTGATTGCCCTGCTTGGCCACACGGTAGCCGATGCCGTTGACCTGCAGCTCCTTGGAGAAGCCCTTGGTCACGCCCAGCACCATGCTGTTGAGGATGGAGCGGGTCATGCCATGGGCAGCCCGGTTCTCCTTGGCGTCGTTGGGGCGGGTGACGTGGATCACATTGCCCTCCTGCTTCACGGTGATGGCGGCGGGGAACTGATGGTTCAGCTCGCCCAGGGGGCCCTTGACCGTGATGGCGTTGTCCTCAGCGATGGTCACGGTAACGCCAGCGGGGACATCGATAGGCATTCTGCCAATTCGAGACATTCTGTGTTACCTCCTTACCAGACAAACGCCAGGACTTCACCGCCGACGTGAGCCGCGCGAGCAGCCTTGTCGGTCATGACGCCCTTGGAAGTGGATACGATCGCAATGCCCAGACCGTGGAGGACCCGGGGCAGCTCGTCGGCGCCGGCATAGACCCGGAGACCGGGCTTGGAAACGCGGCGCAGACCGGAGATGGCCTTCTCATTGCCGTTGTACTTCAGGGTGATGCGGATGATGCCCTGGGTGCCGTCGTCAATGAGCTGGAAGTTCTTGATATAGCCCTCGTCCAGCAGGATCTGGGCGATGGACTTCTTCATGTTGGACGCGGGGACGTCCACGGTGGTATGCTTGGCGGCGTTCGCGTTGCGGATGCGGGTCAGCATATCTGCGATGGGATCTGTGATGTGCATACGTTTTGACCTCCTTGAGAAAAGGTTACAGGCGGGCGGGTGTGCCGCCCCCTGTCAAGCGCCAGGGTATCAGGGGAACTCATGCCGCAGGCGGTGACAGCAGCCGCCGCCCCGGCAGGGTCTTCCCATGACTTCTGACGCGTTGGAACGGATCAAATTCCCATTGGGGAAGGGCGTCTCCTTACCAGGAGGCCTTCTTCACACCGGGGATCTGGCCCTTGTAGGCCAGCTCACGGAAGCAGATACGGCAGATGCCGTAGTTGCGCAGGTAGGCGTGGGGCCGGCCGCAGATCTTGCAGCGGTTGTACTTGCGGGTGGAATACTTCGCAGGGCGCTGCTGCTTGATCTTCATAGAAGTCTTTGCCATGTTCAGTCTCCTCCCTTACTTGGCGTACGGAGCGCCCAGCTGACCGAGCAGCTCACGGGCCTCCTCATCGGTGTTGGCGGTGGTCACGATGACGATATCCATGCCCCGGATCTTGTCGATCTTGTCGTACTCGATCTCAGGGAAGATCAGCTGCTCCTTGATGCCCAGAGCGTAGTTGCCCCGGCCGTCGAAGGAATCGGCGGAGATGCCCCGGAAGTCGCGGACACGGGGCAGGGCGATGTTGAACAGCCGGTCCAGGAACTCCCACATCTTGTCCTGGCGGAGGGTGACCTTCGCGCCGATGGGCATGCCCTCGCGGAGCTTGAAGTTAGCCACGCTCTTCTTGGCCTTGCAGATGACGGCCTTCTGGCCGGTGATGGTGGTCAGGTCGTTTACTACGTTGTCCAGCACCTTGGCGTTCTCACGGCCCTCGCTGCAGCCAACGTTCACCACGATCTTCTCCAGCCGGGGGATCTGCATGACGGACTTGTAGCCGAACTTCTGCATCAGAGCAGGGGCGACTTCCTGATTGTATTTATCCTTCAAAGTAGGCATTTTCAGTTTTCGCTCCTCTCTCAGATCTCAGCGCCGCACTTCTTGCAGACGCGGGTCTTCTTGCCGTCCACGATCTTGCTGGCGGCCTTGGTGGGCTTGCCGCACTTGGGGCAGACCCGCATGACCTTGCAGGCATAGATGGGGCAGGGCTTCTTGATGATGCCGGACTCGTCGCCCTGCTTCCGGGCCTTGGTGTGCCGGAAGCAGACGTTGACGCCCTCGACAATGACCTTGCTCTCTTTGGGGAGGACGGCGATGACCTCGCCGGTCTTGCCCACGTCCTTGCCGGAGAGGACAATGACCTTGTCGCCCTTCTTTACGTTGATTTTCTTCATCTGGGTGCCCTCCTTAAATCACTTCGGGAGCCAGAGACAGGATACGGAGATAATCCTTGTCACGGAGCTCACGGGCGACAGGCCCAAAGATACGGGTACCCTGGGGGGTCTTATCGTCCTTGATGATGACGGCGGCGTTCTCGTCGAAGCGGACGTAGGAGCCGTCAGCGCGGCGGACGCCGAAGGCGGAGCGGACGATGACGGCCTTGACCACGTCGCCCTTCTTCACCTGGCCGCCGGGCGCTGCCTTGCGGACAGAGGCGACGACCACGTCGCCGATGTTGCCGTACTTGCGGCGGGAGCCGCCCAGCACCCGAATGGTCTTCAGTACCTTGGCGCCGGTATTGTCAGCAACCTTCAGCAGAGTTTCTTCCTGAATCATCTATCGGCACCTCCTTACTTCGCTTTTTCGATGATCTCGACCAGTCTCCAGCGCTTATCCTTGGAGAGGGGGCGAGTCTCCATGACCCGAACGCGGTCGCCGACATGGCACTCGTTGTTCTCGTCATGGGCCTTGAGCTTGTAGGTTCTCTTGACGATCTTCTTGTACAGGGGGTGAGCCACACGGTCGGCAATGGCCACCACGATCGTCTTATCCATCTTATCGGAAACCACCAGGCCGACTCTGGTCTTGCGGGAAGAAGTTCTTTCCATGTTCATGCTCCTCCTTAGTCAGCGGCCTTTTCGCGGATGATGGTCTTTACCCGGGCGATGTCGTGCTTGACATCGGCCAGCTTCTGGGGATTGCTCAGCTGATTGGTGGCGTGCTGAAAGCGCAGGTTAAACAGCTCTTTCTTCAGCTCCACCAGCTTGGCGTCCAGCTCAGCGGCGGACATAGCGCGGATCTCTTTTGCCTTCATTACGCTTCACCACCCTCCACAACGGCTTCTTTCTTCACGATCTTGGTCTTGATCGGCAGCTTGTGGGCGGCCAGGCGCAGAGCCTCCCGGGCGGTGGCCTCGGGGACGCCGGCGATCTCGAACATCACGCGGCCGGGCTTGACAACGGCGACCCAATACTCAGGGGAGCCTTTACCTTTACCCATACGGGAGCCGGCAGCCTGCTGAGTGACGGGCTTATCGGGGAAGATCTTAATCCACACCTTGCCGCCACGCTTGGTATAACGGGTCATGGCGACACGGGCGGCCTCGATCTGGTTGGACTTGATCCAGGCGGGCTCGACGGCCTGGAGGCCGTATTCACCGTAGGTGACGGTGTTGCCGCGAGTGGCTTTGCCGGTCATGCGGCCCCGCTGCACTCTGCGGTACTTTACTCTCTTCGGCAGAAGCATCAGCGATTGCCTCCTTCCTTTGCACGGGGAGCGCCGTTGTTGGCGGGCCGGTTATAGCCGCCGCTGGGACGGCCGTCCCGGTTACGGTTATAGCTGCCGCTGGCGTTCCGGTCGCCGGAGGGGCGGCGGTTGCCGTCGCGGCGGCGGTTGGGCCGGTCAGAGCGCTCACGATAGGGCTTGGACAGGTCGAGGGTACGGGGGGTGGTGCGCAGGGTCTGCTGCAGGACCTCTCCCTTGTACACCCACACCTTGATGCCGATCCGGCCATAGGTGGTAGCAGCCTCGGCGAAGCCGTAGTCGATGTCGGCACGGAGGGTCTGCAGAGGGATGGTGCCCTCGTGGTAATGCTCCACCCGGGCGATCTCAGCGCCGCCCAGACGGCCGGAGGCGGAGATCTTGATGCCCTTGGCCCCGGCGCGCATGGCGTTGCTGATGGCCTTCTTCATGGCGCGGCGGAAGGAGATCCGCTTCTCCAGCTGCTGGGCGATGTTCTCGGCCACCAGCTGGGCGTTCATGTCCACCTCGTTGCGCTTGATCTCGACGATGGAGAGCTGGACGGGCTTGCCGATCATCTTCTCCACCTGCTGGCGCAGACGCTCCACCTCGGTGGCGTCCTTGCCGATGACCATGCCGGGCCGGGCGCAGTGCAGATAGATGCGGACCTTGGCGCTGTCGCGCTCGATCTCGATCCTGGGCACACCGGCGCTGTACAGGGTCTTCTTCAGGAATTTCCGGATCTTCTGGTCCTCAACGATCAGGTCGCCGACCTTCTCGTCACGGGCGTACCAGCGGGAATCCCAGTCCTTGATCACACCCACACGGAAGCCGTGGGGATTCACTTTCTGTCCCATAACTGTTCCTCCTTAGGCTTTCTCGCTCACCACGACGGTGATGTGGCTGGTACGCTTGTCGATCCGGTAGCCCCGGCCCTTGGACACGGGCTGCATCCGCTTCATGATGGGACCCGGGTTCACATAGACGGCGGAGACATACAGCTTGCTGCGGTCCATGCCGTTGTTGTTCTCGGCGTTGGCGGCGGCGCTGTTCACCAGCTTGGCCAGAAGGGGAGACGCCTTCTTGGGGGTATTGTTCAGGATGCCCACGGCCAGGTCGATATCCTTGCCCCGGATCAGGTCAGCGACGATGTTGACCTTCCGGGGGGCGATACGGGCGTAGGTCAGGGTAGCTTTTGCTTCACTCATGTTCCGACGCCTCCTTACTTCGTCTTTCCGCCGCTGTGGCCGCGGAAGGTGCGGGTGGGTGCGAACTCACCCAGCTTGTGGCCGACCATATCCTCGGTGATATACACCGGGACGTGCTTGCGGCCATCGTGGACGGCGATGGTGTGGCCCACAAAGGCGGGGAAGATGGTGGAGGCGCGGCTCCAGGTCTTCAGCACTTTCTTCTCGCCGGTCTTGTTCATCTCTTCGACCCGCTTCAGCAGCTCGGGGGCGCAGAAGGGGCCTTTCTTGACAGATCTGCTCATTATCTTCCAGCCTCCTTACTTGCCGTTGCGGCGACGGACAATGAACTTGTCGGTGGGATTCTTCTTCTTGCGGGTCTTGTAACCCAGAGCGGGCTTGCCCCAGGGGGTCACAGGGCCGGGACGACCGATGGGGGCGCGGCCCTCGCCGCCGCCGTGGGGGTGGTCGTTCGGGTTCATGACGGAGCCGCGGACGGTGGGACGCCAGCCCATGTGGCGCTTCCGGCCAGCCTTGCCCACATGGATGTTGGCATGGTCCTCGTTGCCGATCTGGCCGATGCAGGCCTTGCAGTTGGCCTTGACCAGACGGTACTCGCCGGAGGGGAGACGGATCTGGGCGGAGTCGCCCTCCTTGGCCATCAGCTGGGCCTGCTCACCGGCAGCCCGCACCAGCTGGGCACCCTTGCCGGGGTGCAGCTCGATGTTGTGGATGACGGTGCCCAGGGGGATGGCGGACAGGGGCAGGCAATTGCCCGGCTTGATGTCGGCGTCGGCGCCGGTCTCGATGATGTGACCGGGCTTCAGGCCCACGGGAGCCAGGATATAGGCCTTGGTCCCGTCCTCATACTGGATGAGGGCGATGTTGGCGCTCCGGTTGGGGTCGTACTCCAGACGGATCACGGTGGCCTTGTCCTCCCGGAGCCGCTTGAAGTCGATGATACGGTACTTCCGGCGCTCGCCGCCGCCGCGGTGACGGACGGTGATGCGGCCGTAGCTGTTGCGGCCTGCGCTCTTCTGGAGAGACTCGGTCAGGCTGCGCTCAGGCTTTGCCTTTTTGTCGATGCCCTCGAACGTGGAGACCGTCATATGGCGGCGGGCCGGCGTTGTGGGCTTATAAGTCTTGATCGCCATTTACGTTACCTCCTTACACCATACCCTCGAAGAACTCGATGGTCTTGGAGTCCTCGGTCAGCGTGACGATCGCCTTTTTGTAGGCGGCGCGGCGGCCGGGGCGGCCAGCGCCCATACGCTTTACCTTGCCATCATAATTCATCGTGTTGACCTTGGAGACCTTGACGCCGAAGATTTCCTCCACGGCCTTGCCGATCTCTGCTTTGTTGGCCTTGGGGCTGACGATGAAGGTGTACTTCTTGTCAGCGCTGCCCATCATGGAACGCTCGGTGACGACGGGCTTAATAATGATGTCATAAGCGGTCATGCGTACACCTCCTCGATGGTGGCCAGAGCGGCCTTGTCGATGACCAGGGTCTTGGCGTTGACCAGGTCATAGACGCTCAGATTGTTGGCAGGAGTGGTGATGACGCCGGGGATGTTCCGGCTGGACAGGACCACGCCCCGCTTCACGCCGTCGGTGATGACCACGCTCTTGCCGGCGCTGATGGTGTTCAGCAGGCCGACCATGGTCTTGGTCTTGGGCTGCTCGATCTCCAGGCCCTCGATGACGGCCACGTTGCCGTTCTGGGCCTTGTCGGACAGGACACTCTTGAGCGCCAGGCGCTTGAGCTTCTTGTTCAGGGAGTAGCGGTAGCTCCGGGGCTTGGGGGCGAACACGACGCCGCCGTGGGTCCACTGGGGGGACCGGGTGGAGCCCTGACGGGCGCGGCCGGTGCCCTTCTGACGCCAGGGCTTCTTGCCACCGCCGGAGACCTCGGCGCGGGTCAGGGCAGACTGAGTACCCTGACGGCAGTTGGCCAGATGGTTCTTGACCACTGCGTGGACGGCAGCCACGTTAGGCTCGATGCCGAAGACGGAATCCGCCAGTTCGACCTCGCCCAGCTCCTTGCCGGCCAGATCATAAAGCTTTGCATTAGACATTGTGGTACTCTCCTTTCCCTTAGTGCTTTCTTGCGGAAGCCTTCTGCGGGTTCACACGGGCGGAAGCCTTCTGCGGGTTGCTGGAGATACCGGCGTCGCCCTTCTTGGCCACATTGACCTTCGAGGTGCTCTTGATGACCACAACGCCGCCCTTGGGGCCGGGAATCGCGCCCTTGACAGCCAGCAGATTGATCTCAGGGTCCACCTGGACGATCTCCAGGTTCTGGATGGTGACCTGCTCGTTGCCCATCTGACCGGCGCCGATCTTACCCTTGCGGATACGGCTGGGGGTCGAGGTGGAGCCCATGGAGCCTGCGTGACGATGGACGGGGCCGCCGCCGTGGCTCATGGGGGTGCGCTGGGCGCCGTGGCGCTTGATGACGCCGGCGTAGCCCTTGCCCTTGCTGATGCCAACAGCGTCCACCTTGTCGCCCACCTCGAAGACGTCGGCCTTGAGCACGTCGCCTACGTTGAGCTGGTCGTAGCTGTCCACATCGACTTCCTTCAGGACGCGGAGCATCTCGCTCACACCGGCCTTGGCCAGATGGCCCTTCTGGCCCTTGGTCAGATGCTTCTCGGTGGTGGGCTGGAAGCCCAGCTGGACGGCTTCGTAGCCGTCCTTCTCGGCGGTCTTTTTCTGAACCACGGTGCAGGGCCCCGCCTCGATCACGGTGACGGGGATCACCTTACCGGCTTCGTCAAAGATCTGGGTCATACCGACCTTTTTGCCGAGGATCGCCTTTTTTGCCATTTCGGAATTTCCTCCTTATCAGGTTATTGGTTGAGGCAGATGCCCATTGGACTGGCAGCGCTGCGTCAACATGACCCCTCCGCTCACGGCTAAGCAGGCGGAGAATGGGTACTAACAAAGGAATATGGGTGAGATGTCAGGCTGCCCTCACAGCTTGATCTCGATCTCCACGCCTGCGGGGAGCTGAAGATTCATCAGGGCCTCCACCGTCTTGGGGGTGGGGTTCTGGATGTCGATCAGACGCTTGTGGGTGCGCCGCTCAAACTGCTCCCGGCTGTCCTTATACTTGTGAGTCGCACGCAGGATGGTGACGATCTCCTTCTTGGTGGGCAGGGGGATGGGGCCGGAGACGGTGGCGCCGTTGCGCTTGGCGGTCTGGACGATGGTCTCAGCGCTCTGGTCGATGAGCTGATGGTCATAGGCCTTCAGACGGACGCGGATGGTTTGGTTTGCCATGGTTTTTTCCTCCTTGGGTTTCGTACTTGTTGTACATGAGCCGGTTTTATTTGGATCGTTTTGCTTGGCTGAAATCAACCGCCGTGCCGTGTGTATCATTCCACGTCATAAGGAAAGCCGACGAAAACCGTCGGCCGCACCCACCATGCGAGGCGATCTACACCTCTGATCACATCGTGGTTCATCACAGCCGCCCAGATCCAGCCCGGACATACTCCGCAGAAGTTACCGGGAATCCTCCCGCAATCTCCTGCATCATCGCACAGTGCGCCGGAGCGCACCATGGGTTATTGTACCGGATACCCTGGCGGATGTCAAGCATTTTTTGCCTGTTTTTTCTTCTTTTTTCGTCGAAACGGAGGCCGGCGTCCGGTTCTCGCCGGGCACCGGCCTCTGATCACTGATCACTAACCACTAACCACTAACCACTCGATCACCAGTTCCGCTTCATAATCTCCTCGCAGACCCGCTGGCTGTTGTTCCGGTCGATGTAGGCGTACATCCGGGGCCGCAGCTCCGCGTAGACCTCCGGGAGACGGAAGTCGTTTTCGGCGTACTCCTCCAGCTTGCCCAGCAGCTCCTCGGGCGTCATCACCCGGTCTCCGAAGAGCTCTTTCTCCAGGTCGATATAGGCCCCGGTGGTCTCGTTGTACTTGTCCACGTCAAACTGATAGAACAGCACCGGCTTGCCCTGGTAGTACACGTCCCAGCTGACGCTGGAGTAGTCGGTCACCAGCATCTTGCAGTCCATCATCAGCTCGTTGAGTGGCTCCGTACCGAAGGGGATCAGCCGCACCCGGCCTCCCTCCCGGATGGAGAAGTCGCTGAGATAATCCCGGAACTTGGGGTGGATGTAGAAATCCAGATACAGGTCCTGCCGCTCCAGCAGATCGGCCAGCCGGGGATCGTTGAGCAGGGACATATAGTTCCGGTAATAGTCGCTGGCCCGGAACACCAGGTCGGACGCCTCCTCCAGCCAGTTGCGCCAGGTGGGCATGACCAGGATGTGCCGCTCCTTCAGACCCTTATCCTTTAATACGTCCCACCGGGTCAGACCGGTGACGATCACGTCCTCCGGGGCATACTTCATCTGTGTGACGGCGATCTCCCGCTCCCGCTCGCTGGTCACGGCGAACAGGTTCGCCCCATATGCCCCGTCCTTGTGATAAAAGCTCACCCGTTTCAGCGCCGTGACGCCGTGGCCCAGGAAGACCAGCTTTTTGGTATTCATCACCCGGGGCAGGATGATGCTCTCCTTCGTTCTCCAGGCATAGGCGTGGGCCTTGGAGTCGCTGGAGATGAGCAGCCGGGCAGCCAGGAGATAGATCATGTGCCGCAGGCTCATAAACTGGATCACATGGTCCCGATAGGGCAGCAGCCGTTCCTGATAGTCCGGCTGTTTTTTGTCGATAATGTAGTAGATGCTCCGGTGCATCTCCTTCTCCATGCCGTTTTCCATGCAGTGGCGGAAGAAATAGAATCCGTTGTCCTGGGCCATACAGCAATACTTTTCATAGCACAGGAAGATATTCTTCTGCTTCAGCTGCTTTCGGAACAGCCGGAACAGCACCAGGGCCAGCCGTTCCTTCAGCCGGAAGGCCAGGCCGCTGTAGGGGCTGTACTCCTGGCAGGCCAGGGCAAAACGGTCATTCTTCGTCTCGTAGAGGGAGACGGTCAGGTCCTCTCCTTGGCGGCAGCTGCCGGAGAACAGGGTCCGCTCCACCTGTTCCCTGCGGCGCTCCCACTTGCCTGTCTCCTTTTTCTTTTTTCTCGGGGCCTGGACGTATGCCAGATAGGTCTGTCCATCCTCCCCCTGGAACGCCGCCCGGATATCCCACCAGATCGGCTCAAACCGGAAACGGGACAGGTCGATCTCTCCCGTCATCCAGATCGCTCCGTCCTTCTGATACACCTTCTGGGCCGACGCCAGATAGATCTTCCGGTCTACCTCCAGCTTGTACCGGTGTACCAGGGCGAAGCCGCTCCACGTCCCCGGAATCTCCTGGGAGCAGCGCACGCTGATCTGGAGCTTTCCGAACCGGAGGCGTATCTGCTCCACCCAGCAGGTCAGCTGCCACTCATACCGCCGGGCGCGGTCCGCCGTCTGTAGCTTGCAGTACCCCGCCGAGGGGCAGCAGATGACCCCCTCTACCTGCTGGTCCCCCAGCTCCACGGTGCCCAGCGGCTCTCCGTAGAGATAGCGGACGTTCCGATAGTTTCGGTCCGCCGCCAGCTTTTTCCGGGCCATCCGCTCCGGACACCGCAGCAGCACGTTTTGCCAGCAGGTCCTCTGGCGGACGGCAAGGGTCAGCGCCCAGCGGACGATCCGGCTGTTTTGTACGCTCTCCCCCACGGAGGTCAGATCCGCCGTCAGCAGGCACCCCTGAGGCCCGGCAAAGGCGATCTGTACCGGGCAGTACAGTCGTTCTCCCTTGTTTTCCGCCACGAGGAGCAGCTCTGTCCCCTCCTCCAGGGACACCCCGGGGACCTCGAACCGCCACTGCCAGTCCTGGCCTCCCAGGTCCCGCACGGTCCAATGCCCCTGCACCGGCAGCAGCTGGTGCTCCACCGCCTCCCGGAGGGAGCCCCCCTCTGGCCCGTCCTGGCAGGTGAGGGGGCGCTCCGCCGCCCGGAAGGACGGGCGGCACAGATCGTCGATCTGGAAATAACAGCCCAGCCCCTCCGCCTGCGTCACCGGCTCGCCGTTGGCCAGCAGCTCCGCCGCCAGAAACGCCTTGCGATCGGTGATGGACAGGGGGACGTGGAGCCGGGTCCCATCCTCCCCGGTCAACACCCCGGAGAGGTCATACTCCGCCCCGTCCATGGGCAGGGCGGACAGCTCCACCGCCCCTATGGTCAGTCCGTTGTCGGAGGGGGACTCCCTGGCGGGGAAAAACTGCTGTCCCCGGGGGTCACCGTCGGCCCGGTGCAGAGAGAAGCCCGTCAGGGCCGGGGCATTCTTTGGCGCTCTCGCCCCCAGCAGCAGCCGCCCGTCCCGGATGACGAACCCCTCCAGGCCATAGGCGTACCGCTCCCAGCAGCGCAGCTCCCGGTGGACGATGGTCAGCGCCACCGCCACCGTCTTCTGTTCCTTTAACAGATATCGTGGGACCGCCTCATACTCCGCTCCCTCCCGGCAGAAGCGGTCCACCGGGTCGCCCCACAGCTTTTCATCATTGTAGAAATAGTCACAACGGCCCCCCGGCTTGAGCCGGTCCAGATATCGTCTGGCCCGGAGGGGATACTGGGTCAGCTTTTTCCCCTCCCGCCTGGCCAGGTTGACGAGGAAGGGCTTCCCCTCCTCCGGGTCCCATATGCCCTCTGTTCCCGAGAGGTCCGCCGTCAGCACGCCGTCCTCCAGCCAAGCGGGGACATACCAATGCTCCGTCTCCGCCCAGTTGGACATCAGCAGAAGCAGCTCCCCCTCCGGAAACCCGCCGCTGCGGCAGGACATCCGGAGCCGTCCCCCTTCCGAGGGGAGCAGCTCCACGCCCAGGGGCTTCGGCGCAATGGCACCTGCAATATGATTCTCCAGTTTTTTCCAGCCAGGACGGGCTTCCGCCATAGGATCGTCTCCTTTTCATGGGGTTCCCCCCGAAACCGGGTGGGACGGGTCATCTGTGAGACAAATTATAGCATATCCTTCCCCCGGTCACAAGCGCTGTCCAGAAAAATTCATGATTTCCCTCATCCCGGCAGCAGCTCCCCCACCATCTCCCGGAAGATACTGCCGAAGGTCCTGCGCTCCACCGATTCCGCCGCCGTGACAGGCAGCTCCTGAATCACCTGCCCGTCCAATGATATCGTCAGCGTCCCCAGCAAGTCCCCCGCGTTCACCGGGGCCTCCACCGTCTCGTCCAGCGTCAGCTCGGTGGTGAGACGGCCCGCGTCGCTTTTCGCAATGAGCATCCGTCCGCCCTCCACCGTTGTCTGAACGAGCTCCGCCTCGCCCAGTGTCACCGGTACCGGGGGCAGGACCACTCCGTCGGTCACGTCCGTCACCGTCCAGCCGCCGAAGCCGTAGTTGAGCAGGGTCTTGGCGCTCTCGAACCGGTCGGAGGAGGTCTCCGCCCCCAGCACCACGGCGATCAGCTCCATGCCGTCCCGCCGGGCGCTGGCGGAGATGCAGAAGCCCGCCCCCTGGGTAAAGCCGGTTTTCAGCCCGGTGGCCCCGTCATAGTAGTAGATCAGCTTGTTGGTGTTGGCCAGCTGGAACGTCCCGTCCCGGAGAGTGTCCATCCAGATGCCGGTGTAATCCCGGATCACCTCATGGCTCAGCAGCGCCCGGGACATGAGGGCGATGTCATAGGCGGAGGTCAGGTGTCCCTCGGCGGGGAGACCGGTGCAGTTGCAGAAGTGGGTGTCCTCCATGCCCAGCTCCGCCGCCCGCTGGTTCATGGCCGCCACAAAGGCCTCCTCGCTGCCCCGGAGATGCTCCGCCAGGGCCACGGCTGCGTCGTTGCCGGAGGCCACCGCCACCGCCTTGAGCATCTCGCTGACGGTCATCTGCTCCCCCTCCTCCAGATAGACCTGACTGCCGCCCATGCTGGCGGCATAGGCGCTGACCGTCACCGTGTCCTCCAGGGAGATGCTCCCGCTGTCGATGGCCTCCGTCACCAGCAGCATGGTCATCACCTTGGTCACCGAGGCAGGCTCCAGGGCCTCATGGGCGTTTTCCTCATAGAGGATGGTCCCTGTCTCCCGCTCCATCAGCACACCGGCCCTGGCCGATATCGACACCGGGGTGTTCTCCTCCTTCTCCGTCGCCCATGCTCCGGGTAGCAGGCCGGTAAATACAGCCGCCAGCAGCAGAGCTGTCAAAATGCGTTTCTTCATCGCTCTTCCCTCCCTTTTCCGCTAGTCTCCGCCGAAATCGCCCCGTTATGCTGGAGAGTTTTCCCGGAGACGGGAAATTGTGGGGATGAATTTCCCTTGTTTCAGCCCGGTGCAGGGAGTATAATAGCAAAAGGAACTTTAATAAAGGAAGGAGGCACCGCCATGTCCGGTCTGAGGGTGCTGGTCTGCTGCCCCAACGGGGCGGGGGTCAGTCTGATGATGGAATCGATGCTGCGGAGGGTGGCCGCCGAGTTGGGGCTGGAGTTGTCCCGGCTGGACCACGGCTCCATCCTCCAGGGGGCGAAGACCGCCGGGGCATACGACCTGGTGCTCTGCCCGGCGGAGCTGGTCCCTCACCTGAGAGACTGGGAGGGACAGGCGGACATCATCGGTCTGAACAATCCCCTCTCCCGCCGGGAGATGCGGGAACGGCTGGCCGTCTATTGCAGGGCCACAGACTAAAAAAGAGACGCCCACAGACAGGGCGTCTCTTCTCAGCCTGTTCCAAACCGCTCGGGGAAGCAACGGAGGAGAACCAGCATTTGCAGCGCTTCCGGATGTCCTCCGACCGGGTACTCCGGTGGCTGCACGTTCAGCATAACACAAATGCCGCTTCTCCCTATCCCTTTTTGCGTAATCCGTCATTTTAGGAGCGTAACCGGTCGTTTCCAGAAAATAAGCCCCTCTGCTTTTCCCGAGCAGAGGAGCTTCATCCGCGTGCCATCAGGCGCGCTCAACTTTACCGGAACGGAGGCATCTTGTGCAGACGTAGACGTGAGTGGGGGTGCCATTCACGATCGCCTTGACGCGCTTCACGTTCGGCTTCCAGGGGCGATTGGAACGACGGTGGGAGTGGGAAACCTGAATGCCGAAGGTTACGCCCTTGCCGCAAAAGTCGCATTTAGCCATTATGCAAACCTCCTCGCTTGAAAAATCTCTGAAAACAGCATTGATTATTTTATCAGAGCCGTCCGGGAAAATCAACCCCTATTTTGCATTTTTCTCATTTTAAAGGCCGACTCCCCTGGCCCGGAGCCTTGTCCCGGGTCAGGGGAGTCGATTTTTTGATTGGCTTTTCCGTTATTTCAGCAGACCGCAGATCAGGTCGGTATAGGCCGCCGGGTCCTCGATAGGCAGACCGGCGATGAGCAACGCCTGGTTGTACAGCACCTCGGCGTAGAGTTTTGCCTTCTCCTGGTCGTTCTCCACGGCGTCCTTCAGGGCGGCGTAGGCGTCGGAGTCGGCGTTGAGCTCCAGAATCCGCTCGGCCTTCATGCCCTCCATGTCGGCACCCTGCTTTTTCAGGTACTTCTCCATCTCCAGGGTCACAGGGCCGTCGGTGGTCATGCAGACAGCGTGGCTCTTCAAAATTTTGGAGATGCGGGCCTCCTTGATGCGGTCGCCCAGAGTCTCCTTCAGGAAGTCCAGGACGGGCTTGCCGCTCTCCGCCTTCTCCTCGGCGGCCTTCTTCTCCTCGTCCGTCTCCGGGAGGGCGTCCTCGTCGTCGATGCTCTTGAGCTTCTTGCCGTCGAACTCGCCCACGGTCTGCATGACGAACTCGTCCACCTCGTCGGTCAGGTACAAAATTTCATAGCCCTTGTCCAGAATACGCTCCGCCTGGGGCAGCTTGGCCAGCTGTCCGGCGTCCTCGCCGGTGGCGTAGTAGATATACTCCTGGCTCTCCGGCATCCGGTCCCGGTACTCCTGGAAGGTGGTGCCCTTTTCCGCCTGGGAGGAGACGAACATCAGCAGCTCCATGACCTTGTCCTTGCTCATGCCATAGTCCGCCACAGCGCCGTACTTCACGTTCAGACCGAAGCTCTTCCAGAACTGCTCGTACTTCTCCCGTTCCTCCTTCTGGAGCTTGAGCAGCTCCGCCTTGATCTTCTTCTCCAGGTTCTTGGCGATGACCTTGAGCTGGCGGGTGTGCTGGAGCATCTCACGGGAGATGTTCAGGCTCACGTCCGGGGTGTCCACCACGCCCTTGACGAAACGGAAATGCTCCGGCAGCAGGTCGGCGCAGTTCTCCATAATGAGTACCCCGGAGGAGTAGAGCTGGAGGCCCTTCTTGTAGTCCCGGGTGTAGAAATCATAGGGGGTCTTGCTGGGGATGAACAACAGCGCCTCGTAGCTCACGTTGCCCTCTGCGCTCACCCGGATGGTGGTCAGAGGCTTCTCCCAGTCGTTGAACTTGTCGGTATAGAAGGCGTTCAGCTCGTCCTCGGTGACGTCCTCCTTCTTCTTTTGCCACAGGGGGACCATGGAGTTGAGGGTCTCCAGCTCCTGATAGTCCTCCCACTCCGGCTTGTAGTCGTCTCCCGCGTCCTCCGGCTTGGGCTTCTGGCGGGATTTCGTCTTGAGCATGGTGATGGGATAGTGGATATAGTCGGAATACTTCTTGACCAGGCTGGAGATGGTGTACTCATCCAGATAGTCGCTGTACTTCTCGTCCTCCGTGTCCTCCTTCATGGTCATGATGACGTCGGTACCCACGCCCTCCTTCTCCGCCGGAGTGATGGTGTAGCCGTCGGTGCCGTCAGACTCCCACAGCCAGGCGCTCTCCGAGCCGTAGGGCCGGGTGAGCACCTTCACGTCGCTGGCGACCATAAAGGCGGAGTAGAAGCCCACGCCGAACTGACCGATGATGTCCACGTCGCCGGCCTCCACGCCCTCCTTGTCGGCCATGTCCTGCTTGAACTGGAGAGAGCCGCTCTTGGCGATGACGCCCAGGTTGTTCTCCAGCTCCTCCTCGGTCATGCCGATGCCGTTGTCCGAGACGGTGAGGGTCCGGTTGTCCTTGTCCACCGTGATGTGGATTTTGAAGTCGGAGCGGTCCAGACCCACCTGATCGTCGGTCAGGGCGCGATAGGCCAGCTTGTCCACCGCGTCGCTGGCGTTGGACAGGATCTCACGGAGAAAAATCTCCTTGTGGGTGTAG
>JAJBUB010000052.1 GCA_020860575.1 Clostridiales bacterium
CCGGGGCGGTCCCCCGGTAGCCGCCTGCATCGTCTGCCTGTTTGCCAACTCCACCCCCGTCCCCTTTGCCGACGCCGGGGCGCCCATCACCGCCATGGTCACCTCCATTGCGGACGAGATTGCCTCCAATCCCCAGTATGTGGCCCAGTACGGGCTGAGCTATGAAGAATTTCTCTCCGCGGCCACCCAACTGACCACCCTGTTCCTTGGTGTGGGCGGTATTCTGGTCCCCCTGATGCTCGTCGGTATGTTTCTCTTTCTCTATGGGGAAAAGGGGCGGCGCTTCCGGGATTTTGTGGAGATTTTGCCCTTCGGTCTGTTCGCCGGGGCCGCCTTCTGTGTCCCCTACTATCTCATCTCCGTGGTGGGCGGCCATGAATTTCCCTCCATCCTGGGAGCGGTCATCGGTCTGGCCCTCTCTGTATCCGCCGCCGCTCACGGCTTTCTGATTCCCCGGCACGTCTGGCGCTTTCCCGATGACCCGGCGGAGGATCCGGCACGCAACATCGACCAGGCCCGGGCCATGCCCGCCTGGAAGGGATGGCTCCCCTACGCCTGCGTAGGGCTGTTCCTGTTCATCAGCCGGGTGGACGCCTTTGGACTGAAGAGTCTGCTCCAGTCGGTGACGGTAGGCTGGTCGGGGCTGTTTGGAGTGGACGCCTGCTCCTACTCCTTCCAGCCCCTGTGGAACCCCGGTCTGTTGCCCTTTGGGGTATTCGCCGTGATCCTGGGGCTGGTCAGCGGTATTGGCGTGCAGGACGTGGGGCGGGTGTGTCTCGGCTCCTTCTTCCAGCTGCTCAAGGTGTTCTCCGCGCTGGTCTTTGGGGTGGCCATGGTGCAGATCATGCTCAACTCCGGTGTCAATAGCAGCGGTATGGACTCCATGCTCATGGTGGCCGCCCAGGCGCTGGCCGACCTCACCGGCTCCGCCTTCCCGATCATCTCCCCCCTCATCGGTGTGCTGGGGGCCTTCATCTCCGGCTCCTGCACCGTCTCCTGCGTCATGTTCACCTCCCTCCAGTTCAACACCGCCCTGCTCATCGGGGTGGACCCGCTCTATACCTGCGCCCTCCAGTGCGCCGGCGGCGCGTTGGGCAATATGATCTGCATCAACAACGTGGTCTCGGTCTCCGCCACCACCGGGGCCGCCGGGGAGGAGGGGCGCATTATCTCTGTCAACCTGATCCCTGTGGCGGTCTACATCGTTCTCGTGTTGGCGGTAGCCCTTTGGGTCATGTAAATATGCAAAAAAACAGCGCCGAGGAGGCAATCCTCGGCGCTGTTTTTGCAACTCTTTCTATAGCTGGGCAATCCCCTCTCACTCCAGAAATGCCGCCACCACTGCTCGCAGCTCTTCCGGCAGCTCCTCCAGAGCAGCGACCTTCACTCCATTCACCCGGGCGACAAAGCCCTCTCCGGTCAGGTAGAACCCGTTGTTCCCGCTGTTCTCCATGGCCGCCTCATCGTCAAAGAGGGTGAACTTGTCCCGATAGGGCAGATAGCCGAAGGGACACAGACAGGCGCAGTTGCCACACTCGTTACAGAGCCGCTCGATGTGTACCGCCTTTTTCAGCTCCGGCAGGGCCAGGTTGGCCCGGTTGGGACACACATCCACGCAGTTCCGGCACTTGTAGCAGGCGAGGCTGTCCAGGGGGCGCTTCACCGTCCTGCGCTCAGGCTTTTTCTGATAATAGGGGTCGGCGCTCACCGACGCCACCAGCTCGTCCAGCGCCGCCACGTCCACCCGGGCGGGGACCGTCTCCGGGGCCAGGGCGCACAGCCGGGAGAGATTCTTGTACCCTCCCTGCTGGAGTAGCAGGGTCGCCACCGTCACCGGAGCAATGCCGACAGACAGCACCCTGGCCACATTGTGGGCGTCGATGCCCCCGGAGAAGGAGACGGGCAGCGTCCCCCCGAAGGCCCGGCTCAAAAGCTGGGCGGTGCGGATGGACAGCAGGAACAGAGGCTTGCCGGAGAGGTACATGGTCTCCCCGGGCAGCTCTCCGTTGCGGATGGCCACCGGGAAGGTGTTGGTCAGCTTCACCCCCAGGGTCAGGCCCAGAGAATCAGCCAGGGTCTTCAAATCAGTGAGCAGTTCCACGGCGTAGTCCGGCTGGAGGTCGTGGTCGAAGCCCTCCCGGTCGAAGGTCAGGTAGCCGTAGCCGTTCTCGTCCAGCACCTGACGGGCGGTATCGTAGCCTATCAGGGTGGGGTTACACTTGACAAAGGTGTTCAGCCCCTTCTCCTCCAGCAGATAGGCGATCATCCGCCGGATCTCCCCCACCGGGCAGCCGTGGAGGGTGGAGAGGGTGACGGTGTTGCAAATTTGAGGCGGGATGGAGTTGACATAATTCTCGTCCACCGCCCGGAACAGTTCCAGATGCGCCCTGACTTGGGACAGATACAGATTCCACACCTGAGAGCGGGAGGCGTCCTTCATCGTCTCGATAAACCGGTCCACCTTTTCCGACTGCAGCCCCGCCAGGTCGTAGCCCACGGACATATGGAACTGAAATCCCTCCGGGTCCCCCAGGTCAAACTCCCTGGCCAGCAGGTGAATGACGATCCAGGCCTTGATGTACTCCTCCGCCGCCTGGCCGATGGTCAGCTCGGTGGACCACTCCACGTTGTACGCCTCCCCGGAGACGTAGATACAGGGCTTGTCCACCGGCAGGTCCTCGCCGTCGATGATCTGAACGGTTTTCAGCTCGAAAATGCGGCCTCCCGCCCCGTAGGCGGCGATCAGGTTGTTTGCCAGCTGGGTGTGAGGCCCTGCGGCGGGGCCGATGGGGGTCTCCACCCGTCCGCCGCAGAAGTCCACCGGGCAGGCCCTGGGCCGGACCACCGGGATGCCGAACAGGGTGCTGCGCTCCCGCAGCTCGTTCACAGCGGTACAGAGCAGGATCTCAAAGGGCAGAGGGTTCATTCGGTCGCTCATTTTTCTCACTCCTTCCCGTCGGGGGCGGCGCACTCGGCGGCGGTCCCCCGCAAAATGTCGATACCGTGGCCCAGGCTGGGGAGCAGGAATTCCAGGCTCTCCCGCACCGCCTTGGGACTGCCGGGCAGATTGACAATCAGCGTTCTGCCCCGGATGACGCTGGCCCCCCGGCCCAGCATAGCCCTGGGGGTGATTTGCAGGGAGTACCAGCGGATCGCCTCGGCGATGCCCGGGGCGTTCCGCTCCGCCACCGCCAGGGTCGCCTCCGGGGTGCGGTCCCTCTCTGAAAAACCGGTGCCACCGGTGGTCAGCACCAGGGCCACCTGCCGCCCGTCCGCCAGCCGGCACAGCTCCCGCTCCAGCCGCTTCTGCTCGTCCGGGAGGAGCAGGGTCTCCACCACCCGGTAGCCCGCCTCCTCCGCCATTTGGGAAGCCAGAGGGCCGCTCTTGTCCTCCCGCTGGCCGCTGGCCCCCTTGTCGCTGAGGGTGATTACCGCCGCCGTGGGCCGTTTGTCCGGGTTATCCGCCAGGGAGATCTCGTCCCCCACACGGATGACGCCGCCCCGAAGCACCTGGGCAAAGACGCCGTTGGTGGGCATGATACATTTGCCCACCCGCTGGAAGATCTCACAGTGGCTGTGGCACTCCTTGCCGATCTGGGTCAGCTCCAGCAGGGCGTCCCCGATCTGAAAGCAGGTCCCCACCGGCAAACTCCGCAGGTCGAAGCCCTCCACGATGAGGTTTTCCCCGACGTCTCCGGGCTGCACCCCGGCGCCCTGGGCGTTGACGGCGTCGATGGCCTCCTGTCCCAGCAGACTGACCTGCCGGTGCCAGTTGCCGCCGTGGGCGTCTCCCTCCAGGCCGAAGCCCTCCACCAGCCGGACGGAGTCCACCGGCCCCTTGGCCGTCCCCCGCCGGGAGCTGATGCAAATTCCTCTGATGATGCCCATGGGAAAGCACTCCCTCTCACTTTGTTGTTTCACCGTCAGCCGCCGATGGCGGACATCCCCCGCCGCTCCAGGCCGGTCTGGGCCTGGTCCTCGGCGAAGCGGTGGCCCTTTGGTTTGCTCCAGACAGCGGCGGACAGAGCCGCCTTTAATGTCTCCCCAGAGGCCCCCGCCCGGAGCAGCTCCCGGAGGTTCACCGTCCCCTGATACTGGAGACAGGGCTTCACCCAGCCGTCGGCAGTCAGCCGCAGGCGGTTGCAGCCGTCGCAAAAGGGGGCGGAGCAGGGGCTGATAAAGCCCACCAGTCCCGCAAAATCCGGGACAGAGTAATAGACCGCCGGGCCGTTTCCCCGCTCGTTCACCGGGGTCAGTGGGCCGTACCGCTCCTCCAGCTCCTGTATCAGCACCTTCCGGGTCACGGGGCGGTAGCTTTTCCCCTGTCCCAGAGGCATGGTCTCGATATACCGCACCCACACCCGCCGGGTGTGGGCCAGTTCCGCCACCTCGGCGGGGTTCCGGTCGGTGATGCCCTCTCCCGCCACGCAGTTCACCTTGACGTGGGCGAAACCGGCGCGGAGGGCGGCGTCCAATCCCTCCAGCACCCGCTCCAGGCCGTCCGTCCCGGTGAGGGCGGCGTAGGACGCCCGGTTCAGGGTGTCCAGACTGATATTCACCCCGGAGACGCCCGCCGCCGCCAGTTGTTCCGCCTGCTCCGGGAGGAGCAGGCCGTTGGTGGTCAGGGTGATGTCCTCGATGCCGGGAATCTCGTACAATCTCCTCACCAGCTCCGGCAGTCCGGGGCGGAGCAGCGGCTCTCCCCCGGTGAGCTTGAGCCGGGAGATGCCCAGCTCCGCGGCGGCGGAGACGACGGCGCACAGCTCTCCGTCGGTGAGCAGCGTCTCCTCCGGCAGCCAGCGCACCGGCCCCGACCCGAGGCAGTAGCCGCACCTGAGATTGCACCGGTCGGTCAGGGAGACGCGGAGGTAGTCGATCTCCCGCCCGTACTGATCTCTCATGGCATATCAGCCTGTCTGTTCTGCCGTCTCAATCCTGTCCCTCCCGGCGATAGTGTCCCGTCTTGCCCCCGTCCTTGTCCCAGAGGAAGATGGGGCCAATGGTCATGTCCTGTCCCAGAGCCTTGCACATATCGTAGACCGTGAGCAGGGCGGTGCTGACCCCGGTGAGGGCCTCCATCTCCGCCCCGGTCTTGCCCACGCATTTCACCCGGCAGACGCACTCCACCTCCTGCGTCTCCGGAAGCAGAGAGAAGTCCACCGCCACCTGAGTCAGATTCAGGGTATGGCACAGGGGGATCAGCTCCCAGGTGTGCTTGGCGCCCTGGATGCCCGCGATCCGGGCCGCCGCCAGCACGTCTCCCTTTTTGCTGGTATTCGTCTCGATAGCCCGGAAGATGTCCCCGTTCACCTGCATCCGGCCCACTGCCTCGGCGGTGCGGAGGGTCTCCGCCTTGGCGCCTACGTCCACCATGGACGCCTGGCCCCGCCGGTCTACATGAGACAACTCACTCATAGGCCCTCCTAGTGTCCCTTTCCGAAGCCGCAGTTCGGGAAGGTACAGACCGGGCAGTTCAGGCAGAAGCCCCCCTCCCCCAGTCCGTCCAGGTCTTCCCGGGTGATCTCCACCCCCGCCATGATGCGGGGCAGCACCAGGTCAAAAACAGTGCGCTTGGAGTACATGACGCAGCCGGGTAGCCCCAGGATGGGGATATGCTTCTCCCCCAGGTAACTGAGCAGGAACATGGCCCCGGGCAGCACCGGTGAGCCGTAGCTGACGATCTCCGCTCCGGTGTTGCGGATGGCCAGGGGCGTCCGGTCGTCCGGGTCCACGCTCATACCGCCGGTGCAGAGGATCAGGTCGGCCCCCTGCGCCAGCAGCTTTTCAATGGCGGCGGTGGTCATGGCCGCGTCGTCGTTTGTAACCTCGTGGCCCACGATCTCCACGGGAAATTCCTTCAGCTTGGCCTCCAGCACCGGGGTAAACTGGTCCTGGATGCGGCCATAGTAGACCTCGCTGCCGGTGGTGACGATGCCCGCCCGGCGCTTCTGATAGGGCAAGACCTGGAACAGAGGGTCAGGGCCTGCGACCTCTCTGGCCCGCTCCATCTTCTCTTCTTCGATGACCAGAGGGATAATGCGGGTGCCCGCCAGCTTATCCCCCTTCTTCACCGGGAAATTCCCATGACGGCAGGCGATCATCATCTCTCCCAGGCTGTTCACCGCCCGAAGCCCCGCCCGGTTCACTTGGAACAGGCCGTCGCAGTCAGCGATCAGCTCGATCTTTCCCTCTTTCACCCCGGAAGGGTGCATATTCGCCCCCTGACAGATCTCCCTGAGGATGTCCGCCGCCTCGTTCTCGTGGAGCATCCCCTCCTGCTTCTCCCAGACGTAGAGGGTCTCTTTGCCCACGGACAGCAGAACGGGGATGTCCTCCTCCCGGACAACATGGCCCTTGGTGAACACCGCCCCCTTGGTCACGCCGGGGATGATCTGGGTGATATCATGGCAGAGGACGTGTCCTACTGCCTCGGTGGTCTTGATGCATTTCATAGACTGCTCGCCTCTCTCGCAATATAGATTCCCGTGCCGGGGCGGCGGAGTTCGCCGTCCTCCACGACCTTTTCCCCTCTGAGCAACACCGTCTCCGCTCTGCCCTTGAGCCGCCAGCCCTCGTAGGGGGCGTAGTCACAGGCGGAGTGCCGGTTCTCCCGGTGAATCACCGTCTCCACGTCCGGGTCCCAAATCACCACGTCCGCGTCGCTCCCGGGGAGCAGCGCCCCCTTCCGGGGGTACATCCCGTAGAGCTTTGCAGGATTGGCAGACAGCCGCCTCACCAGCTCGGTCAGGGGCAGCCGCCCCGTCTCCACGCCGTAGGTGTACAGCAGCGATACCCGCTCCTCTACGCCGGGCATTCCGCCGGGGATTTTGGAGAAATCTCCCCGTCCGGCGTCCTTTTGGGCCAGCGTGAAGGAGCAGTGGTCGGTGGAGACCGTATCGATCTCTCCCTTTGCCAGTGCCTCCCACAGGGCCGCCTGATCCTGTTTCTTCCGCAGAGGCGGGGAGCAGACGTATCTGGCTCCCCGGAAATCGGGCTGGGAATACAGACTGTCGTCCAGGAGCAGATATTGGGGACAGGTCTCGACATAGACCTTTTGCCCCATGGCCCTGGCCCGGCGAATTTCCTCCAGGCCCTTCTCCGTGGAGAGATGGACCACCACCACCGGCACGTCCACCAGCCGGGCCACCGTCAGCAGGCGGTGGATGGCCTCCGCCTCCGCCTCGTCCGGGCGGGAGAGGGGATGTCCCTCCGGCCCGATGACGCCCTGCTCCTTCAGCCGGGCGGCGGTAGCCTGGATAATGCCGTCGTTTTCGCAGTGGACGCCCACGATGCCCCCCAGGGGCTTGAGGGCCAGCAGCACCTCGTACAGCTCCCGGTCGCTGACCATGTTTCCGTAGGTCAGATAGACTTTGAAGGAGGTGACTCCCGCCTGTATCATGTCTGGCAGCTCCTCCCGGACATCCGGCCTCCACTGGGAGATAGCCATATGAAAGGCGTAGTCGCAGCTGCTCCTGCCGTCCGCCTTTTCGTGCCAGTTGGCAAGCCCCTGGGCCAACGTCTCCCCCGCCTCCTGGGTGGCGAAGTCCACCAGACAGGTGGTACCTCCCAGAACGGCGGCGGCGGTGCCGGAGAAAAAGTCGTCCGCCGTCACCGTGCCGCAGACAGGCAGATCCATATGGGTGTGGGCGTCGATAAAGCCGGGGAACACCAGCCGTCCGGCGGCGTCTATCACCTCCGCCTCCGGGTCGGCGAGGTCCTCCCCCACCTGGGCCACCCTGCCGTTCTCCAGCAGGAGGTCCCGCACCTGGGCGTTTTCCTCCGTGACCAGAGTGCCGCCCTTGATAAGCGTTTTCACAACCGTTCCCCCTCTCTGTCATCTATCCGTTGATGCTGTCCCACAGCTCTTGGGCGGACGCCCGGACCTGGGCGTTGACCTCCTCCTCGTCGCAGAAGGTCAGTTCCCGGTCCCGCATGAGCACCCTTCCGGCGCAGACCGTGTGGATGACGCTCCGCCCGGTCATGCCAAACAGGATGTGGCTGTTGCAGTTGCTCCCGTCCATGGGGGTGTTGGGGATGTAGTCAGTGACGATAATGTCCGCCCCGTATCCGGGCTTCAGCGCCCCCAGAGGGGTATCGAAGTACCGTCCCGCGATTTTCGGATTGCCGTCAAACAGCATTCCCGGCACCTCTCCCCAGGCGGCGTTGGGGTCCTTCAGGTGGTGCTTGTGGAGGATATTGGCCACCTTGTAGCTCTCCAACATATCGTGGGTATAGCCGTCGGTACCCAGCCCCGTCAGTATTCCCCGATGGCACAGCTCCATGGTGGGGGGACAGCCGCAGGCGTTGCCCATATTGGACTCCGGGTTGTGTACCACCATGGTATCCGTCTCCCGGAGCAGCTCCATCTCGTCCTCATTGACATAGATACAGTGGGCGGCCAGAGTCTTGGGTCCAAGGATATCCATGTCATGAAGCCGCTCCACCAGCCGTTTGCCGTAGGTCTTCTGGCAATGCTCCAGATCATACACCCCTTCGGCCACATGGATGTGATATCCCACGCCCTCCGGCCGATGAGCGGCAGCGAAGGCCAGCGTCTCGTCTGAAAGGGTGAAGGAGGCGTGGAGGCCCATCATGGCGGCCACCATCCCCGTCTTGTCCTGCCGGGCACAGCGGATGAACCGCTCATTTTCCAGCACCGCCTCCCGAGCCTTCTCCCGGCCGTCCCGGTCGGAGACCTCGTAGCAGAGGCAGCGGCGGATACCCACCGTCTGCGCCGCCTCCTCAATGGCGGAGAGGCTATCCGGGATGCAGAAAAAGCTGGCGTGGTGGTCAAAGACGGTGGTGACGCCGTTTTTCACGCAGTCGATCAGGGTAGTCATGGCGGAGAGCCGGGTCTGCTCCAGGGTCAGATGGCGGTCGATGTTCCACCACATCCCCTCCAGGATGTCCAGAAAGCCCCTGGGATGGTAGCCCCTGACGGACAGGCCCCGGGCCATGGCGGAGTAGATATGCTCGTGGGTGTTGATGAGCCCCGGCATAATGACCCCTCCGTGTGCGTCCAGCAGCTCTGCATCCGGGTAACGCTCCTGTAGGTCGGGCCAGCGGCCGACCTCCCGTATCCTGCTGTTCTCCACAGCCACGCCCCCCAGCTCCAGCCAGGGACAGTCCTGGTCACGGGTGATCACCCGTCCGTTTCCGATGAGCAGCATCTCAGCTCCCCCTTTCATAAAAGGTTTTTTCATTCTAGCATGATTCCCGGCAGTTTGCAACCGGCGGAGGGAAATTATCAGGGCGGCAACATTTACTTTTCTTTCTGTCCATTGTATAATTATGTCAACAAATAGGGTAGGGAAAATGCACCTGTCGGTAGAATCATTCAAGACGTCGCCATTGCAACAGGCGAGTCTGCATGCACACAGGGAGAACAATATGACCATAAAATCCACAGTGAGAGAATCGCTGGCAGCAAAATGGAACGAATATCTGGCGTGCATGAGGGCCAACGCTGACGTCCTTCTGGATGAACCAATGCCGGAGGCGAACGAGGAGCTGTTCTCCCTGGCTGAGACAACGGGAAACCGTCTGGCCTACGAGCGCATCGATTTCCAACGCAGAGGGTTTCTGGCGGTAGATGGGGGGCTTGCTCTTTTCCAGGGGGAGCCGAACCGTCTGGAAAAGCTGGAGGAGGTCATC
>JAJBUB010000093.1 GCA_020860575.1 Clostridiales bacterium
ATATTGCCGAGCCTGGCGGGGGTCTGCATTTTCGTGCTGATCCCCTTTGCGGACACCGTACGCCGCTCCTTCTGCAACGCCATGGGGAACCGCTGGGTGGGGCTGACCAACTACAGCCAGGTACTCACCAACAGCGCCTTTCAGCTGGCGGCGGAGAACACGGCGAAATTTCTCTGCGTCTGTCTGCCCCTGCTGCTGGGGGTGTCCCTGGCCCTGGCGCTGATGGTGCGGGCGCAGCACAGAAAAAACAGCGTGTTCCAGAGTACCTTTCCGCTCCCCATGGCCGTCCCGGTGAGCGCCATCGTGCTGCTGTGGAAGGTGCTGTTCAGCGACAGCGGACTGTTGAACGGGGTGATCATCTCCCTGGGCGGGGAGCCGGTGTCCTTTCTCAGCACCAACGCCGCCTTTTGGGTGCTGGTGGTCACCTACCTGTGGAAAAACGCCGGATATGATATGATCTTATGGCTGGCGGGGCTGGACAACATCTCCAAAGACTTATATGAGGCCGCCGCTGCCGACGGCGCAGGCCCCCTCCAGCAGTTCCGCTACATCACTCTGCCGGAGCTGCGGCCTATGGTGGGGGTGGTGGGGCTGCTGTCCCTCATCAACTCCTTCAAGGTGTTCCGGGAGGCGTATCTGGTGGCGGGGAACTATCCCCACGAGAGTATGTACCTGCTCCAGCACCTGTTCAACAACTGGTTTCTGGACCTGGACATGGGACGGCTCACCGCCGCCGCCTGTCTCATGGTGCTGGTGCTGCTGGGGGTCATTGCCCTGGGCAGGCGCTATTGGAGGCTGGAGACAGGATGAAACACGTCAAGCGGGTGGCGCTGTACGCCGCCCTTCTGGCCCTGTCCCTGCTCATCTGGTGGCCGCTGTGGTTCATCGTCATGGGCATCTTCCTCCCCGCCGACGAGCTGAGCGCCCTGCTGGGGCCAGTCTTTGGGGAGGGAGAGGGCTATGCCCGGTGGTTCCTGCTCCCCAGCTGGCCCACCCTGGAGTCGTTGGCGGAGCTGCTGCTGGACACGCCGGAGTTTTTTGCGGTATTCTGGAACAGCTGCAAGCAGGCCTTCCCCCAGGCGATGGGGCAGCTCCTGGTGGGCGCTCCTGCGGCCTGGGCCTTCGCCAAGTTGAAGTTCCCCGGACGGCGGGCGCTGTTCGGGGTGTATGTAGTGCTGATGCTGCTGCCCTTCCAGGTGACGATGGTACCCAGCTACCTGGTTTTGAACAGCCTGAATCTGATGGACACCGTCTGGGCGGTGATCCTCCCCGGCATCTTCTCCACCTACCCGGTGTTCATCATGACCCGTGGATTCGAGGCCATCCCCAAGAGCGTCATCGAGGCGGCGGAGCTGGACGGGGCGGGACAGGGGACCATCTTCCTCCGGCTGGGGCTGCCCATGAACCTGCCGGGGCTGATCTCCGCCTTTGTCCTGTGCTTTCTGGAGGCCTGGGGCGCGGTGGAGCAGCCTATGACCTTTCTGGAGTCGGCGGAGAACTGGCCCCTGACCCTCTATCTCCCCCAGGTGGTGATGGACAACCTGGGCCTCTCCATGGCGGCCAGCTTTATCGCCCTACTGCCGGCGCTGCTCATCTTCCTGTTCGGGCAGCGGTATCTGGAGCAAGGCATCTTACAGGGGGCGGTAAAGGAGTAAACGCATGGCCTGTTTACATAACATCAAACCATTGATTGTCAGGAGGAACCCAAGATGAGACAGAAGAAAATTCTTTCCCTGCTGCTGGCGGCAGCTATGATGCTGACCCTGTGCGCCTGTGGGGACCAGACTGAATCCGGCGTCACCGCCGAATCCCTCTCCAGCGGCACCGGCCGCTATGTGGAGACGAATATCACACCGGAGAGCTACGCATCTTATGCCGCCGATGCGGACTTTAACAGCTGTATCGCCCTACAGTACGGCGACGACGATACGGTTGACCTGGCGGTGCGCTTCGGCGTGCGGGATTCCGCAGGAAACCTCGCCTCCAGCGACCTGATCTGGTACCACTCTGAGGACAAGGGGGACACCTGGGAGGAGCAGACGCTGACCGATCTGTGGGACAGAGATCTGGCCCAGGAATGGTACTTCGGGACAGACGGCTCCGTCTACAGCTGGACTCTGGCGACAGACTACGACGAGGACACAGACATCTCCAAGGTGACGGCAGTGCGTATTTACAAAATGGCAGACGGAGAGGAGTCGGTCACAGACTACGACTTCTGTGCGCCGGAGCGGACGATGGGAGGCTGGAATCCCGGCGGCATCTATCAGGACAAATACCTGCTGTTCATCGTGAGCTATGAGGAGGGCGACACCCTCTATGTCATGGATATCACCACCGGAGAATTTCTGTGGACGGTATCGGCGGATTACTATAATCTGAGCTTCTCCGTGGCCGGGGACACAGTCTATGTCAGCGACCGCGGGCAGCTGAACAACTCCTACATCCTCAGCGACGGGACGCTGCTGGAGGAGCTGGACATGACCGGGATGTCGGAAAACGACTGCTACCTTTACAGCAGCCGCATGACGGAGCAGGGCAGTTATTACTTTCTGGACGGCGACCTGAACTTCTGCATGGGCATCCTGGGGTCCAATCTGAAGGAGATCATCCTGGACGGCACCTATTACCGGTACGGCTCCCAGCTCAATGTGCTCGACAGCAGCATGGACTTCTATGTGGCGGAGGACAATACCATCTATATCAACGCCCGAAGCGATGAGCAGGAGCTGAACCTCTACCGCTATGACTACGACGCCGACGCCACCTATGGCACGACCACCCTGACCGTCTGGGCGCTGGAGGACAGCGCCACCATCCGTCAGGCCATCTACGCCTTCCAGGAGAGCCATCCGGAGGTGGAGGTAGACCTCCAGGTCCAGGACTATGGAGCATACAGCGAGAGCGGCAAGACGCTCAACGACGTTCTCACCACCCTGAATACCCAGATGCTGGCGGGTAACGGCCCGGACGTGCTGGTGCTGGACGGGGTGGACTATGAGAACTACATCGACAAGGGAGTGCTGGAGGATTTGAGCGACCTGGTGGACGGGACGGAATTCGTGGGAGAGACTGTGTCCGCCTTCCAGTGGGAGGACGGCGGCTACTATGTCCTCCCTGCCCGGTTCACCGTCCCTCTGCTGCTCAGCAGTCAGGCGGACACCCCGGACAGCCTGGATGCCTTGGCAGAGGCCGTAGCCCAGGCGGGGGCGGACGAGCCGTGTCTTGCCACCACCTATTATGACCTGGTTTGGAACCTGTGGTATCCCAGCGCATCCACCCTGGTGACGGGGGACGGAGTGGATACGGAGGCTCTGGGCACCTGGCTCTCCGCTCTGAAAACGATCAGCGACACCTATGGCTATTTCGCCCCGGAGGACGAGGGGACCGACTCCAACTTTGAGGAGGTCATCCCCGGCACCTACGACTACGGCAACCTGAACTCCTATGTGGAGGACGATGCCTATACCTGGCTGGAGCAGGACAGCCCCTGGGGGTTGACCAACCTGGACGCGGTGGAGGACCTGGTGATGGCCCTCTCCACCTGTGAGCGCTACGGGAAGGACATCACCGATTTCACCGTCACCCAGGCCCCTGGACTGGTGGACGGGGCCTACACCCCGAAGGTGCTGCTGGGGGTGAGCGCAGGCTCCAACGTCACCGAGACGGCGAAGGAGTTTGTGACCTGCGTCCTGTCGCTGGAGGTACAACAGTACACCTATGGGGACGGCCTGCCCGTCTTGCAGGAGGCCATGGATCAGCAGCTGGACTATTTTGCCGACCCGGCGGCAGAGTACGGGTGGGACATCGACGAGCTGCGGGCGCTGCTGGACAGCCGCACCGCCCCCTCGACAGCCAGCGAGCTGGTGCTGGAGGCGGTCTACGGTGCGGCGGAGTCGTACTGGTTCGGGGAACTGACCCTGGACGAAGCGATAGCGCAGGTGGAGGACGATCTGGCCCTCATGCTGGCGGAGCAGTAAGGGAGCGCGCTATGAAGCTGAAAAAAAGCAACCTCCCCCGGCACATGAAGCCGAAGGAGGAGAGCGATGAGGGGAGAGCGGCCTGGCGCATTGCGGCCTTCTTCCTGCTGATGCTGGCCCTGACCCTGTTTGCCCGGGGGATGGCGGGGGCAGCCCAGACCACCGTTCTCACCCAGACCCCCACCGCCGCCACGGTGACGGAGACACTGACCCTTTCCGGCACCGTGGAGAGCCAGAGCGTAGAGGTCCTCACCCTCCCGGACGGGCTGACGGTGCAATCCGTCCTGGTGACGGAGGGACAGACGGTGAAGGAGGGGGAATCTCTGCTCCAGCTGGATACGGACACCATCGCCCAGGCCCTGACCACAGCCCAGGGGGAGCTGGACAAGCTGAATTTGCAGCTGGCAGCCTATCAGCAGGAGCAGACGGCGGACGATTCCGCCCTCACCTCCGCCCAGACCGCCTATGACCGGGCCAGGGAGGACGCCTCCAGTGAGGCCTCCGCCCAGGCCACCCAGGTCAGCCGGGCCAAGACGGCGGTGTCTGAGGCAAAGTCGGCTCTGAGTAGTGCAAAATCGGAGCTGAGCTCGCTGAACAGTCAGTACTCCGCCCTGGAGGAGGCCATTTCCCAGGAGGCGGCAGACCTGGCGGCACTGGAAAGTCTGTTGGCCGAGGCGGAGGTAGCCCCGACCGACGATGTCGAAAACGGCGAGGAGGGAGCGGAGCCGGAGACAAATGAGAAGGCAGACGAGGAGACTGGCGAAGCCGCCGACGATACCGCAGACCTACAGGCCCAAATCGAGGCGCTGGAGGCACAGATCGCAACGGATGAGGAGACGCTCGCCTCCTATGACAGCCAGATCGTCTCCGCCCAGGAGGCGGTGGAGAGCGCCCAGGCGGTGCTGGACGCCGCCGAGGAGGCATTAGAGGACGCCAACACGGCGGCCTCGGCCCGCAGCCGCAGCAGTCAACGCAATTTGGAGGATGCAGAGGACGCTCTCAGCGACGCCCAGGACAGTCTCGCTCAGGCTCAGGCGGATGCGGAAACCCAGAACCAGCAAAATCAGGCGGAGGCCAGCATCCTCTCTGTCACTGTCGCCCAGCAGGAGGCGCAGGTGGCCGCCCTCGCTGCCCTCCAGGAGAGCGGCGGCGTGCTGACCGCTCCCTGTGCCGGAAAAATCGTCTCCCTCACCGGGGCAGCGGGCAGCGACTCCGGTTCCGTGGAGATCATGCTGGCAGTGACCAGCGACAGCTATGTGCTGACCCTGACCGGCAGCGAGCTGGAGGAATTGCCGGACGGGGCAGCCCTCCATGTGACCCAGGGGGAAAAAGAAGTGACTGTCACTGTCGCCGCTCTGGTGAAGGACAGCGATACCGGGGAGCTGACCGCCACCGCCTACCTGACCGGGGTCTGGGAGGACGGAGCTGCCGAGGCAGACGTGACCCTGTCCAGCGGCCGGTATGACCTGGTCATCCCCATTGCCGCCTACCACGAGGACAACGACGGCGGATTTGTCTATGTGGTGGAGGAGGTGGAGTCGGTGCTGGGGCTGCGGTATCAGATCCGCCGGGAGTCGGTGACGCTGCTGGCCAGCAACGGCGAGGTCGCGGCGGTGGACGGCGTTCTTGGCAGCGACAGCCAAATCGTCGTCAGCTCCAGCCGTTCTATTGAAGACGGCGAATATGTGAGGATAGACGGATGAGGGGGAAAATCGTCAGGGGCTGCGTCTGGGGCGTGCTACTGTTGGGCTGTCTGCTGCTGTCCTGGCACTGTGCCGGGGTGATAGACGACCTCTACCCCTCCGTCTCCGTCCGGCTGGATACCGCTCTGACCAGCGCTCAGGCGGGGGCGCTGGAGGATACCGCCTGCTCTGTGACCTGCTGGTGGGAGGAGGATGGCGTCGCCGAAACGGAATATGCCGGTTGCTCCGCCCTGGCCGTGCGATATTGCGGAACGTTGAGCGACATCCGGCGGCTCACCTTCGTAGAAGGAACGGAGCTGGGAGCGCTCCAGGAGCAGGAGGGGCTGGTTTCCAGCGCGCTGGCCCAGGCGCTGTGGGGCAGCGCCAACGTGGTAGGACAGGCATTTTCCTGGAACGGGGAGGCTTGGACCGTCTCCGCCGTGTTTGAGGGAGAGGACTGCGCGCTCTATCTGCCCTCGGAGACGGCGGCAGGGGCAGTCTGTCTGGAGCTGACCGGGGGAACGATCGAGGACGACCCGGTGGGAGCGGTGAACGACTTTCTGGCCCTGGCCGGACTGGACGACGGGGCCGGTACGGTGTACGGCCCCCAGATGGAGGCGCTGCTCCGGCTGCTCAACTGGGTCCCTCTGGCAGTCTGCGGGATCTGGTGTCTTTGGATGCTGAAACGGCAGTTTCCCATCCGTCGGCTGGCCCTCCGGCGGGGCCTTTTCTGGGGGACGGTGCTGCTGGCGGCCGCGCTGATTCCGGTAGGCATGGGAAATCTCCCCGGCTGGCTGACCCCGCCCCGGTGGAGCGATTTTGGCTTCTGGTATCGCCTGTGGGTCGCCGCAGGGGAACGGCTGGAGGAGTGGTTCCGGGTCGTCCCTCTGACAAAGGATGTGTCCGCCAAACAGACGCTGCTCTGCTGGGCGGCGGGCTGGGGCGGCAGTCTGCTCTGCTGGAGCGAGGGCCGGTTTCTGGCGGCAGAGACGGCGGTTCAGGCCGGGAACCGGGCAGAGCCGCAGGCCTCGCCCTGATACACGCAGTCCCCTCAGAGGCAAAAACCCTCCCGCAGCCGCGGGAGGGCCTTTTTTGTCCGTTTGGTGGGGTCGGTGGGATTTACTTGGAAATTTTCATGCTCTTTGTGCTGCTCCAGCCGGAGTAGTAGTTCGTGCCGGAGACCGTCTTGTAGGTCCGGATCCGTACATAGTAGGTTTTTCCCTTGGTCAGGCTGGAGATGACCTTGCTGACGCTGGACGCACCGGTCACCTTCACCGTGGTGCAGCTGGAGAAGCTGCTGGAGGTGGAGTACTGGACCAGATAGCCGGTGACGCCGCTGACCGCCGTCCACTTCACCGTCATCTTCTTGCTGGCGCTGTTGGTCACGCTGGAGAGGGTGGGCGTGGTCAGACGGACGATATGCTTGTTGGTCACATAGCTGCTGTAAGTGCTGCCCCTGTAGGCACGGACGGCGTAGTAATAAGTGGTGCCGTTCTTGCTCTTGACCGCCGTATCGGTGTAGCTGGTGGAGGTGGTGCTGCTCTTGATAATGGTCCAGCTGGACGCCCCCGCAGCCTTGCGGTAGACGCGGTACTTCGTGGCCCCGGCCACAGCGCCCCAGGAGACCTTCACCCCGGCAGAGCCATTGGTCAGGGAAACGCTGGGCTGCGCCAGCCGGACGATAGATTTGTTGGTCACATAGCCGCTGCTATAGCTGTCGCTGTAGGCTCGGACGGAGTAGTAATAGGTGGTGCCGCTCTTCGCCGTGGTGTCGGTGTAGCTGGTGGAGGTGGTGCTGCTCTTGATGGTAGTCCAGCTGGTCGCCCCCGCAGTCTTACGGTAGACCCGGTACTTCGTGGCTCCGCTCACCTTGCCCCAGGACACCTTGACCCCGCCGGAGGTGTTGGACAGAGAGACGGTGGGGGTGTCTGGGACGTAGTGAATAGTAGCAGCGTTCAACTCCTCGCTGTACTCATCGCTGTCGACAATATCAATGGCTGCCCACTGACTCTTGGTGCCGCCATAGCAGATATCGGTCAGGCTGGAGCACTCGCAGAATACGCCCCGTCCCATTTCGGTCACGCTGGCGGGGATGGTAACACTGGTCAGGCTGGTACACGCAAGGAATCCCCATTCACCAATGCCGGTCACACCGTCGGGGATTGTGACGCTGGTCAGGCTCTCGCAGCCGCTGAACGCGCTGTCACCGATATAGGTCACGCTGTCCGGGATCGTGACGCTGGTCAGCGCGGTACCGCAAAACACGGAGTCTTCAATAACAGTCACCCCACTGGGGATAGTGATGCTGGTCAGACTGACACAATCACAAAACGCATAAGCACCGATATAATCCACGCTGCTGGGGATATTGATACTGGTCAGACTGCGGCACTCCATAAAGGCGCAATCGCCAATGCTGGTCACGCTGCCCGCTATGGTGACGCTGACGAGCTACTCGCATAACTCGAATGCGCCGCCGCTGATATTGGTCACGCCGCTTTTGATTGCAACGGACTGAATGCTCTCGCGGTATTCGTACCACGGCGCTCTGTCCTCGCTGTCGGAGTCAGAGTCCCAGTCCCACATCTCTCCTGTCCCGCTGATGGTCAGGGTGCCACTGTCGTTCAGTTTCCATGTCAGGTTATCCCCGCAGGTGCCGCTGTCCACTGTGCTGACTGTAGCAATATCCTCCTCAGACACAACGGAAACCTCATCGTTATCGGCGTCCTCGACATTTGCTTCTTCGTCGGCTTTCTCTGTCTCCTCGGCGGCAGGCTCGAACGCCGCTCCTTCATCGGCATCCTCCTCCTCAATGGGGGCTTCTTCCTCTGTCGGCTCGTCCTCCGTGTCGGTCGTCTCCACGAACTCCACCGGAATCTCCTCCGTCTCCGTCGCCCAGGCCGCGCCGGGCAGCAGAGGCAACAGGAGTGCCACTGTCAGGAACAATGCCGTGATTTTTTTGACCTTTTCCATACGCTCTCTTCCTTTCTGAAACGGCAATCAGATATTTCCCGTTTCGATGGTTTTATTATAAGAACCCCCCAGGCAATTTCAACCGATATGTCATAACTGGTATCTTATTTGTAAAAATTAGCAGTTGACATCCGCCGCCGGCTGTGTACAGAGCGCAAAATCGGGGCCGGGCTACCCCTCTCGGGATGACCCGGCCCCGGTCTTTTGGGAGCTATTTGGGCAAATTAACCAATGTATTTCGCCCAATCTGCATTTTGGGTACGCCAAGGGAACGTCGCAGATGTTACCTGGTGATAGACTTATTGGTCACATAGCTGCTGTAAGAGCTGCCTCTATAGGCACGGACGGAGTAGTAATAGGTAGTGCCGCTCTTGGCCGTGGTGTCGGTGTAGTTGGTGGAGGTGGTGCTGCTCTTGATGGTAGTCCAGCTGGATGCTCCCGCAGTCTTACGGTAGACGCGGTACTTCGTGGCCCCGCTCACCTTTCCCCAGGACACCTTGACCCCGCCAGAGACTTTGGACAAGGTGACGCTGGGCTGTGCCAGTCGGACAATAGTTCTGTTGGTCACGTAGCTGCTACTGTAGCTGCCTCTGTAGGCACGGACGGAGTAGTAATAGGTGGTGCCGCTCTTGGCGGTCTTGTCCGTGTAGCTGGTGGAGGTGG
>JAJBUB010000090.1 GCA_020860575.1 Clostridiales bacterium
GGTGCGGAACACGGAGGCCAGGTCTTTCACCAGGGCGCGGAAGTCCACCCGGCCGTCGGCGGTGAAGAAAAACAAAATTTTGCTGCCGTCGAAGCTGTACTCCACCTCGATGAGCTTCATCTCCAGCCCGTGCTCGGCGATCTTCTGCTGGCAGATCTGGAAGGCCCGTTCCTCTTTTTTCCGGTTCTCCTCCAGCTGCCGGAGGTCGTTGGGGGTGGCGATACGCAGCACGGGCCGGAGGGGGGAGATCAGCTCCTCCTCGTTGATCATGCTGTTGCCCTTGACGCAGGTGGCGCACTCCATGCCCTTGGCGGTCTCGATAATGACCTCCTGGCCCTCCTGCACCTGCAAGCCGTTGGGATTGAAATAATAGTCCTTGCCGCCGCTCTTAAAGCGGACGCTGATGATCTCTGTCACTGGGATTTCCTCCTGTATCACAGGGCGGCACAGCCGCCCAAAGGTGTGTTTAAGATGCGGACATGAGTTTCCAGGCGGACACGGCGAACCACCCGGCGCTGTGGGCAGGGGAGACATTGCGCTCCATGGCAGCTTCTCCCTCTCTGGCCAGATCGGTCAGGGCCAGAAGCTGAGCAGGGGAGAGGGTCTGCCGCCAATCGGACCCATCCGGGTCGCCGGTGAGGGCGTTTCTGGCCCGGTTGACGATCCCGCGGTAGAGGGCGGAGAGCTGGTCCCGGCTCCATTTGTCGTTCTGGATTTGGACGGACCACTCCATCAGGGCCAGCTCAGACCGCCGGGAGAGGGCGGAGGCCAATGCGTCCAGGCTTTTGGAGACCTCCGGCGGCTCCTGCTGTCCGTTCCCCTCCAGCAAGGCCACAGCCCCGCCAATCAGCCCGCGGGCAGATTGAACGGCCTGGGTCAGCTCCCCGTCGGAACGGTCGGGAAACCGACCTCTCAATACGGGAAGGGCCTCCTCCGGAGAGACCGGCCCCAGCTCGTACAGAGCGCACCGGGAGCGGATGGTCTGGAGGAGCGTCATGGGATTTTCGGCAATGAGGAAAAAGACGGCATACGCCGGCCCGTCCTCCAGCACCTTCAACAGAGCGTTCTGGGCGCTGACGTTCATGGAGTCCGCCCGGTCGATGAGGTAGATCTTCCGCTCCGCCTGGTTGGGGCGAACATAGGCGTCCGCCCGGAGCAGCCGGACGGTGCCCACGGAGAGGTCCTTCGCCTGCTCCTCCTTCGTCTGAAACCGGCTGACGGGGATGACGTCCGGGTGGATAGCCTCTGCCACCCGGCGGCAGGGGAGACATTCGCCGCAGGGAGCCTGCTCTGGGTGCTGACACAGCATGGCCTGGGCCAGCAGGGTGGCCAGGGTGTGCCGTCCGCTCCCCTGGGGGCCGCCGATAATGGCGGCGTGGGGCAGCAGCTCTGGCCGGGCGAGCTGTCCCTTGAGACGGGCGTTGCCCGCCAGACGTGACAGATTCATACCCGCAAAAACTGGTCCACGTCCAGGACAAAGACGGTGGCTCCGGCGATGGTGATCTCCGCGTCCTCGGAGACCATCATGGAGTTAGCCGGGCTCTTTCCGGTGACAGAGCCACGCCGCCAGCGGACGGCGCTCCGGATGGTGGAGAGGACCTCCTTCACCCGGTCGTCGGCCACGCCCACCAGAAGGGTGCGGTTCTCCTGCTGGAGAAAGCTGCCCTGGGAGTGCATACAGGTGCTGCCATAGCCCTTCTGGGCCAGGCGTTCCACAATGTTGGGGGCGTCGTCCACATGGACGACGGCGACGACCATCTTCATCTCACCGACCTCATCTTTCTCCCCGAAGGGTCATATCGGCTCTCTCAATACGGCGATATCCTCTTGCAGCCCATTATAACCGATTCGGGCCAAATACACCAGATGATTTTTCGTGATCCGCTCCCCCGGAGCCACCACCGGCACGCCGGGAGGATAGGGGGCGATCTGTCCGGCGGCAATACGGCCCTCCGCCTGTGCCAGAGGAATCCGCTCCTGAGGGCCAAAGACCGCCTCTCTTGGGGTGCAGACCGTCTCCGTCGCAGGAGGCAGGAGGGGTTCCGGGATCACCGGCTCCTGATAGCTCAGCCCCAACAGGGTGAGTACGGCGTCCAGCCGGTCCAGCTGCTCGTCTCCGTCCGCCCCGGTGAGGATAAAGATTACATGGTTTTTGTCGTGCATCTCCGGGTAGACCCCCAGCTCCTCCAGAGAGCGGTTCAGCGCCTCCCCGTCCTCAGTGAGCAGCGTCAGCCGCAGGGGGTCCAGAGTCAGGTCCTCCCTCTCCCGGAGACAGGGATACTTCTCCCGGAGCTGGAGGGTTGCCCCGGCGGTGAGAAAGGTCCGCTCCTCTCCGCCGCAGGCCAGCCAGGTGCGCAGCCGGTCCAGGGCGGCCATCATGGGATAGGAGGGGGAGGAGGTGGCGAAGAGCAGACTGTGCTCCCGCAGCTGGTCCATGGAAAATCCGTTGGCAAACAGCAGAGCAGACTGTCCCGGAGCGGGAAGGGTCTTGTGGGCGGAGACGGTGACCAGGTCTGCCGCTGCGTAGGGGTTTTCCTGGTAAAAGATGGGCAGATGGGCCCCGTGGGCGCCGTCCACCACCAGCCTGGCCCCCCGGTCATGGCAGACCTTCGCAATGGCCTCCACATCGGAGCAGACCCCGTAATAGGTGGGGGAGGTGATGCACACCGTCCGGCCCCCCGTCTCGTCCAGCAGACGGGCCACCGACTCCGGATTCACAGGACCCCATACGCCGCCCTCCGTCAGCCAGGGCCGCTCCAGCCAAACCGGGCGGAGGTCTAACAGGGCCATCCCCGTGTGGAGACACCGGTGGCTCATCCGGTCCATAATGACCGTGCCGCCGACCTCCGCCGCCAGGGAGAGGGCGGTGTGCAGCCCCTGGGTGGAGCCGCCGGTGAGAAACAGACAGCTATCGCTGCCCCAGTAGTCCGCCCACAACTGCTCCGCCCGGTCGATCAGCCCGTCCGCCCGATAGAGGTCGCCGGTGCGATCCGTCTCGGTAAAGTCCAGGGCGGCATAGCCCCGCAGCTCCGGGACGGGGAGACCGATCCCCTTGTGTCCCGGCATATGCATCCGCAGGGGCTTCTCGTCGGCAAACTGCCGCAGGGCATCGTAGAGGGGGGCTTCCAGAGGAGTTTCGTTCATTACAGTACCTCGTCAGAGACGCCGGAGGGCGTTTTCTGTTGTTTTATCGTGGATGGAAAAGGGGAGAGAGCCAATGGGTCATCACTGACTATCCAGCTTGAGCACCGCCATAAACGCCTCGGTGGGCATCTGCACCGTGCCCAGGGAGCGCATTTTCTTCTTGCCCCGCTTCTGCTTTTCCAGCAGCTTTTTCTTTCGGGTGATGTCGCCGCCGTAGCATTTGGCCAGCACGTCCTTGCGCACCGCCTTGATGGTCTCCCGGGCGATGATCTTGCCGCCGATGGCCGCCTGAATGGGCACCTCGAACTGCTGACGGGGGATATTCTCCTTCAGCTTCTCGCAGATACGCCGTGCCCGGCCATAGGCCTTGTCCTTGTGGACGATGATGCTCAGGGCGTCCACCTTGTCCCCGTTGAGGAGAAAGTCCACCTTCACCAGACTGCTGGTGCGGTAGTCCGCCAGCTCGTAATCCAGGGAGGCATAGCCCTTGGTGTGGGCCTTGAGGGTGTCGAAGAAGTCAAAGATCGTCTCGTTCAGGGGCATAGCGTAGTGCAACTCCACCAGGTTGGTGTCCAGATACTGCATATCCCGGTATTCCCCCCGGCGCTCCTGACAGATGGGCATGATATCCCCCACATAGTCGTTGGGGGTGAGGATGGAGACGGTGACGTAAGGCTCCCGGGCCTCCTTGATGACGGCGGGGTCCGGGTAGTTGTGGGGGTTGTCCACCCGAACGATGGAGCCGTCCGTCTTGACGATCTCGTAAATGACGTTGGGCAGAGTGGTGACCAGGTCCAGGTCAAACTCCCGCTCCAGCCGCTCCTGGATGATCTCCATGTGGAGCAGTCCCAAAAATCCGCACCGGAAACCGAAGCCCAGGGCGGCGGAGGACTCCGGCTCAAATACCAGAGAGGCGTCGTTGAGCTGGAGCTTTTCCAGGGCGTCCCGGAGGTCGGGGTATTTGGAGCCGTCCTCGGTGTAAATGCCGCAGTAGACCATGGGCTGAGCGGGCCGGTAGCCGGGGAGAGCCTCCCCGGTGGGACGATTTGCCTCGGTGACGGCGTCGCCCACGCTGGTATCCCGGACGTTTTTGATGCTGGCGGTGAAGTAGCCCACCTCGCCGGCGGTGAGCTCGTCCCTTGGCTCCATGCCGATGGGCAGCATATGACCACATTCCACCACCTTATAGGTGGCGCCGGAGGCCATCATCTCCACATCCATGCCCACGGACAGCTTTCCGTCCATGACCCGGATCAGCACCACCACGCCCCGGTAGGAGTCGTACTGGCTGTCAAAAATCAGTGCCTTTAACGGGGCGTCCGGGTCGCCCTCCGGGGCGGGGATATTGTCCACCACATCCTCCAGGACGGCGGGGATGTTGATGCCCGCCTTGGCGGAGATTTCCGGGGCGTCGGCGGCGGGGAGACCGATGATATTCTCGATCTCCTCCTTCACCCGCTTGGGGTCAGCGGCGGGGAGGTCGATCTTGTTGATGACCGGCAAAATCACCAGGTCGTGGTCCAGCGCCAGATAGGTGTTGGCCAGGGTCTGGGCCTCCACCCCCTGGCTGGCGTCCACCACCAGCACCGCCCCTTCGCAGGCGGCGAGGGAACGGCTGACCTCATAGTTGAAGTCCACATGGCCCGGGGTGTCAATGAGGTTGAGGAGGTAGTCCTCCCCGTCCGGGGCCTGATAGTGGAGGGTCACTGCCCGGGCCTTGATGGTGATGCCCCGTTCCCGCTCCAGCTCCATATTGTCCAGCAGCTGGCTCTCCATATCCCGCTCGGCCACCGCCCCGCAAAGCTCGATGAGGCGGTCGGACAGCGTAGACTTGCCGTGGTCAATGTGAGCAATAATGGAAAAATTACGAATATGGTCCTGATTCATGGTAAATCTCCCAAATCAAAGTTGAAAAGTCAAAAATGAAAAGGTCATTCCTCCATCCGCGCGGAGATGCGCTCCTCCGTGTCCCGTACGATGGCGGACACATAGGGATAGGCGGCGGGGAACTCCCGGCGGAGGGTCTCCCGATTGGGGAGAGAGAGGTTTGCCCCCTCCCGGGCGCAGTCCCGGAGGGAGAGGAGATACCGTCCCCGGCTCAGCTGCAGCTCCGCGTCCCCCAGGCCGGAGGAGATGGCGTCGTCGTCGGCGGAAAACTGCCCCAGACTGGCGGCAGGGTCCCACTGGTAGAGCTGCCGCAGGAGGAGATAGACCGCCGTGGACAGATACCGGGCGGCGGCGGAGAGAACGGCGGCGTTCTCCAGCCGGGCCAGCAGGTCAAAGAGCAGGGAGACGGCGCTGATTACAGGCCGGGCGGCCTCCCGGCGCTGGCGCTGTCGGCCGCTTTTGGCGCCAGGAAGATTGGCGGGGGGAACGGTTGCCCCCGCCCGCTCCGTGGTCCTGCCCAGGAGGTAGTCCGCGGACACCCGGTAGTAATCGCAGGCCCGGATGACAAAGGCCAGCCCCGGCTCCCGGATGCCGTTTTCGTAGTGGGACAGCAGCGCCTGGCTGATGCCCAGCTCCTCCGCCGCTGTGCGCTGGCTGATGCCCCTCTCCTTTCGCAGAGAGGAGAGGGTGTGGGAAAAATCCTGATTGGTCGTCATATCAAAAACACTCCCGGTGTGAGAAAGGCGAAAAAAGAAAAACAGACAATAATAATGATAACAGACCGTATTCAAAAAGTAAAGCGCCGGGAGGGGGAAATCTTTGTTAAAAACTTAGCAAAGGAAATTAGCCAAAACAGCCGTCAAAACCCTTGCAATTTTTGTGCCAAAGGAATAAAATCTATTCCAGAGACTGTCTGTATCCTGCCTGTGCAGGAAATGATAGATAGATTTTAGGAGGTACACTGTTGTGGCATTTGGCTTTGGCTCCATGATCGCCCAATTGAAGAAGAACCCCAAAACCATCGTCTTTACCGAGGGAACTGACTCTCGTATTCTGGAGGCTTCCTCCCGTCTGCTGGCCAGCACCTTCCTGACCCCCATCCTCATCGGCAATCCTGACGAGATTTTTGCAGCCGCCGAGGAGGCGGGCTACAACGTCCGGGGCGCTACCATCATCGACCCGAACAACTATGACCGGTTCGATGAGATGGTGGAGCTGTTCTGCGAGCTGCGCAAAAGTAAGGGCATGACCCCGGAGAAGGCCATCCCCATGCTCCGCAAGAGCAATTACTTTGGCACCATGCTGGTAAAGATGGGCGTGGCCGACGCCCTGCTGGGCGGCGCCACCTATTCCACCGCCGACACTGTCCGTCCCGCCCTCCAGATCATCAAGACCAAGCCGGGCTACAAGAGCGTGTCCTCCTGCTTCATCCTGGTGCGCGCCTCCGCCTCCGGTGATAACGAGGTGCTGGCCTTCGGTGACTGCGCCATCAACATCCACCCCACCGCCGAGCAGATCGCCGAGACCGGCGTCTACTGCGCCGAGTGCGGACGCCACTTCGGCATCGATCCCAAGGTCGCCTTCCTGAGCTTCTCCACCTACGGCTCCGGCAAGGACGCGGACGTGGACAAGATGCGGGAGGCCACCCGGATGGCCAAGGCTCTGGCTCCTGAGCTGGCCATCGACGGCGAGCTTCAGTTTGACGCCGCCGTCTCCCCCAGAGTGGCCATGACCAAGTGTCCTGAGTCCAAGGTGGCGGGCCATGCCAACGTGTTCGTATTTCCGGACATCAACGCCGGCAACATCGGCTACAAGATCGCCCAGCGTCTGGGCCAGTTCGACGCCTACGGCCCCATCCTGCTGGGCCTGAACGCCCCCATCAACGACCTGTCCCGTGGCTGCAACGGCATGGAAGTCTATTCCATGGCTATCATCACCGCGGCGCTGGCATAAGGCGGAGAGAACAAAACAACGGTAAGGCCCTGTGGAGAAGAAATCTTCTCCACAGGGCCTTTTCTGATGCAAAAAAAGGCTGGCGCAGTGTAACCTTTCCGGCGTTTGAAACGATTAACTGGTGAAGGGCCTTTCAGAAGATGACAGACAGAGGGGAGGGATGCCCATGAGACTGGCAACGGAAGAGCTGATCGGGCGGTATCGGGACAACGTATTTGCCGCGGCGTTTCACATCTGCCAAAATGCCGCCGACGCAGACGACGTGGTACAGGACACCTTTCTTCAATACCACCTGACAGACCGGGACTTTGCCGACGAGGAGCATATCCGGGCGTGGCTCCTGCGGGTGGCCATCAACCGGGCGAAGGACGTCCGCCGCTCCTTCTGGCGGCGGAAGAGCGTTCCCCTGGAGGACTATATGGAGACGCTGTCCTTTGAGACGGAGGAATCGGAGGGCCTGTTCGAGCAGGTGATGAAGCTGCCGGAGAAATACCGCATTGTCATCCACCTGTTCTACTTCGAAGACTATTCTGTCCGGGAGATCGCCCAGATCCTGGGGCTGACCGAGAGCAACGTCAAGGTGAGACTGTCCCGGGGACGGAAGTTGTTAAAAGACGCATTAAAGGAGGCGTGGAGCGATGACGAATCGTGAGAGGTACAAACAGGCATTTTCCGTGCTGCACGCGGACGGGAATATCTGCCTGGAGAAAGAACCCAAGGAGACAGGGCGCAAAACCGTTTTATGGCAGCGTGTGGCGGCGGCCTGCGCCTGTGTCGCCCTGCTCCTGGGGGGAGCGGGCACCGCCTATGCCACCGATTTGGGCGGGATGCGGACGGCGCTCACCGCCTGGATCTCCGGCCGGCAGGTAGAGGTGGAGGTGGCCGACGGCGAGGACAGCGTCTATATCTTTACCTATGAGGCGGAGGACGGCACAGAGCAGATGTTTGGCGGCAAAGGGGTAGCCATGGACGAGAACGGAAACGAGACACCCGCCTCTGCCGAGGAGATTTTGGACGGCATGGGGATCGAAGTAGAGGGAAAGGAGGACGGTTCGGTCTGGCTGTACTACTACGACCGGACGGTGGAGATCACTGACTACCTCACCAGCGACGAAAATACCTGCAAGGTGGCGCTGGAATACGAGGGTGAAACGGTCTACTTTGACATTGAGTACAACGAAGACGGGACATATGAACTCCAGTCCGGACTGGAGCCCGAGGGCGCTGCCGAGGATTACACAGTCATCGGGTAAACAGGGACTTTGGGCCATCAATCCATGAAATAGCGCAGGAAGCACACACACCAGGCCGCCTTTTCCGGAAAGGCGGCCTATTTTGTTGGAACTTTGTTCTCTATTTCCGGTCTGACGGTCCATTTCCCGACCGGTTTTTCCGAACCGGGCTGGTATCATCATCTCATCCAAAAGACGAGGTGAGTGCGAATGAAAGCGACTTCCTTTTCCGGGGCCTGGAGACAGGCCCGACGGGGATTTGCGGACCGGGGAAAACGGCTGCTCGGACAGCCGGCGGTCCCCGTCCTGCTGGAATGTGCGGGCTGTCTGGCCCTGGGGGCGGCGCTGACCCTGCCCCGGGTGATGGACAGCTACGCCCCCTTTGCTCTGGGCTTTGTGGCGGCCTCCGGCTCCGGGCCGGGGGGATTCTGCGCCCTCATCGGGGCCAGCCTGGGATATCTGACCAACCTGGGCCTGGTCAGCGGTCTGCGCTATGTGTCCGCCTCTATTTTGATCTATGCTCTCTCCTTTGCCTTTTATGACCTGTCCGTCTACCGCAGGGCCTGGTTTTTGCCGGTGTGCAGCGCCATATTAGGGGGCCTCACCGGGCTGTTTACCCTGGCCACGGAACGGTGGAGCCGGACAGATCTGACGGGGGAGGCGGTGGAGGTGGCCCTGATCGCTCTCTCCGCCTGGCTGTACCGGGCAGGACTTCGTCCCTGGCTGGAGCCGGAGGAGGCCCCGACCGAGGGCCGCATCTCCCAGGCGGGCCTGCTCTTTCTGGGGGGCAGCCTGGCGGCGGCACTGTGGGAGGTGAGCCTGTTCGGGCCGTTGAATCTGGGGGCGGCCCTCTCTGGGGGCCTGGTTCTGGCGCTGGCTCAGCGACAAGGGCCGGAGGCAATCTCCGCCGGGGTGGTGCTGGGTCTGGTGCTGGACCTGTGCTGTGGCAGCGGCGGGCTGTATACC
>JAJBUB010000004.1:0-5086 GCA_020860575.1 Clostridiales bacterium
GTCACATTCCGTTCTTTTCCTCTCTTTCGCCCTTCTCATTCTGCCCTCCCTCACCCTCTCTGTATAATTTTACATCGGTAATTGTACAGCCGAGGAAAATATGTTATAATCCTTTTGTAAAAATGGCTCGGGACGGTACAGCAGCCACCCGAAGGAGGAACGTCAGATGGGTACTATCTCAAAGATCGTCGTGACCGGAGGGCCATGCGCAGGTAAGACTACAGCTATGAGCTGGATACAAAACAACTTCACTCAGAGAGGGTATACCGTACTCTTTGTACCGGAGACAGCCACAGAGTTCATCACCGGAGGTGTTGCCCCCTGGACCTGCGGGACCAATGTAGATTATCAGAAATGCCAGGTAAAGCTCCAGATGGTGAAGGAGCAGCTGTTTGAGCAGGCGGCACGGACCATGCCCGGGGATAAAATCCTCATCGTCTGCGACCGGGGCGCTCTGGACAACAAGGCGTATATGACCCAGGCTGAGTTTAACGAGGTGTTGGATTTCGTTCACTCAGACGAAATCACTCTCCGGGACAACTACGACGCGGTCTTCCATCTGGTCACAGCCGCCAAGGGCGCGCAGGAGTTCTATACCACCGCCAACAATGCCGCCCGTATTGAGACGGTGGACCAGGCCATCGCCCTAGACGACAAGATCATCGCCTCCTGGACAGGTCATCCCCATCTGCGGGTCATTGACAACGCCACCGACTTCGAGGTGAAAATGGAGCGCCTGATCACCGAGATCGCCGCCGCGCTGGGAGAACCCGCTCTCAATGAGACAGCCCGGAAATTCCTCATCGACTATCCTGACATCCAATGGCTGGAGTCCGTCCCCAACTGCCAGCGTGTAGAGGTCATTCAGACCTATCTGAAGTCCACTAACGGCGACCAGGTCCGGGTGCGGCAGCGGGGAGCCGCAGGCCACTACATCTATTTCCAGACCACCAGGACCCGCGTAAACGACCGTCAATGGATTGAGACGGAGCGCCGTCTGTCTCAGGAGGAATACCTCACCCTGTTGATGGATGCGGACACCACCCTTCGCCAGATCCGTAAGACCCGTTACTGTCTGACCTATGGCAACCAGTATTTTGAGATCGACGTCTACCCCTTCTGGCACGATCAGGCCATCGCCAACATTGAGACAAGCAAGAAGGAGGACGACATCCGCTTCCCGGAGCAGCTGCACGTCATTCGGGAAGTCACAGGGGATGAGCGCTACATGAACCCCGCCCTGGCCCGGCGGACGACCGACTGACAGACGAAACAAGAAACCGTATTTCCCGTTAAATGGGGAAATACGGTTTCTTGTTATGCGCGGCTCTGAATCACCGCTTTGCCAGCTTTTCCAGGATGGTGGAGATCTCCTCCAGCTCCTTGTCTGCGTCCCCGGACTGTACTGCCGCATGGACGCAGTGGTGGACGTGGGCCTTGAGCACCTCGGCATTGGCCCGGGACAGGATGGACTGGGTAGCCATGATCTGGTTGGAGATGTCGATGCAGTACCGGTCCTCATCGATCATCCGCAGGATACCGTCCAGCTGGCCCCGGGCGGTTTTCAGTAGCCGGGCGATCTGCTCTCGATCGGCGGTCATCAGGCCACTGAGACCACTTCGTACCCGGCGGCAGTGACGGCGTCGGACAGGGCCTTGTCCTCCACGGGAGCAGACAGGGTGCAGGTGGCGGTCTTGGCCTCCAGATCGACGACGCAGGATGCCACGCCGTCCACGGCGGAGAGGGCCTTTTCCGCGTTGGCCTTGCAGTGTACACACATCATTCCGTTTACAGTAAGGGTTTTCGTCATAACAGAATCTTCTCCTTTTACCTCAAGCGAGGTGAATTTTGTATCGACACGCCGAGGGGCGGTGTCTTCCGGGAGGGGCTTGGGCTGGAACAGCCGCAGGCGCAGGGCGTTGGAGACCACGCAGAAGGAGCTCAGGCTCATGGCCGCTGCGCCGAACATGGGATTTAGCTGCCAGCCTAGGAGGGGGTAGAATACACCGGCAGCCAGGGGGATGCCCAGACAGTTGTAGCAGAAGGCCCAGAACAGATTTTCCTTGATGTTCTTGATGACCTTCCGGGAGAGCTGGATGGCGGTGGAGGCGTCCCGCAGGTCGGACTTCACCAGCACCACGTCGGCGGACTCGATAGCGACGTCGGTGCCTGCGCCGATGGCAATGCCCACGTCCGCCCTCGCCAGGGCCGGGGCGTCGTTGATGCCGTCGCCCACCATGGCGACCCTCCGTCCCTCAGACTGGAGCTGAGCCACCTGTCGCTCCTTGTCCTGGGGCAGCACGTCGGAGATCACCTGGTCAATGCCCAATGGCGCGGCCACCGCCCGGGCAGTCCTTGCGTTGTCCCCGGTGAGCATGACCACCTGGATGCCCTGGGCTTGCAGGGCGTGGATGGCGCTGGGACTGCTCTCCTTCACCGGATCGGCGGCAGCGATGGTGCCCAGATAGCGTCCATCCTCGCTGAAATAGAGAGGGGTCTTTCCGGCGCTGGCCAGCTTCTCCGCCTGGGCGGCGTCCACAGATATCCCCAGATGCTCCATCAGACGGCGATTACCCGCGGCGTAGGAATGGCTGCCGATGTTCCCCTTTAATCCCAGGCCAGGGAGGGCCTGGAAATCGGCAACAGGAGAGAGGGTAAGCCCCTCTTCCCTGGCCCGTGCGGTGATGGCGTCCGCCAGAGGATGCTCCGAAGCGGTCTCCAGCGAGGCGGCCAGATGGAGCAGCTCCTCTCCGGTGCGCCCGGGGGCGGGAATCAAATCCGTGACCTTCGGCTTGCCCTGGGTGATAGTGCCCGTCTTGTCCAGCACCACCGTGTCGATCTTGTGGAGGGTCTCCAGGCTCTCGGCGGACTTAAAGAGGATCCCCAGTTCGGCACCCTTGCCTGTACCCACCATAATGGCCACAGGAGTAGCCAGCCCCAGGGCACAGGGACAGGAGATGACCACCACCGCCATGGCGGGGGTCAGGGCGGAGACCACCGAGCCGGTGACGATGAGCCAAACCACAAAGGTCACCAGGGCGATGGACAACACCGTAGGGACGAAGATGCCCGCCACCTTGTCCGCCAGCTTGGCAATAGGGGCCTTGGAGGCGGAGGCGTCCTGCACCAGATGGATGATCTGTGCCAGGGTGGTGTCCTCCCCTACCCGGGCGGCAGTAAAGGTAAATGTTCCGTTTCCGTTGACCGTGCCGCCGGAGACCTTGTCTCCGGGGTGCTTTTCCGCTGGGATAGGCTCGCCGGTGAGGGCGGACTCATCCACGGAGGTGCTGCCGGTGGAAACCACGCCGTCCACCGGAATGGCCTGACCGGGTCGGACCATGACCTCATCCCCGACGGCCACCTCTTCGATGGGGACCTCCACCTCCTCCCCGTCCCGGAGAACGTGAGCGGTCTTGGGCTGGAGGTTCATCAGCTTTTTCAGGGCGTCGGAGGTCTTGCCCTTGCTCCGGGTCTCCAGGTACTTGCCCACGTCGATGAGGGTCAGGATCATCCCGGCGGACTCGATATACAGATGGTTCATGTGGTACTCCTCGGCGGTCTCCAGGTCGCCATGACCCAGGGCGTAGCCGATGACAAAGAGGGAGTACACCGAGTAAATCATCCCGGCGGCGGAGCCGACGGCGATGAGGGAATCCATATTGGGGGCCTTCCGCCGGAAGGCCTGGAATCCGTTGATAAAGTATTTGTCGTTCAGGTAAAGAATGGGCAGCACCAGGACCACCTGGGCCAGAGAGTACACCATGGCGTTCTCCACCCCCAGGAATACGTCTGGGAGGGGAAAGCCCATCATATGCCCCATGCTCAGATAGAACAGGGGGACCATAAAGACGATGGACCAGATGAGTCGGTGCTTCATGCTCCTGATCTCCTGCTCCACCGGGTCCTCCGCAGGTGCGGAGACGGTCTGCCGCTTGCCCCCTGTGGGAGAGGCCCCATAGCCTGCGTCCGCCACGGCCTGGCAGATGTCGGCAACGGACAGCTGATTCTCGTCAAATTCCACCGACATGGAATTGGCCAGGAGGTTGACGCTGGCGGTCTGTACCCCCTCCAGAGCGTTCACCGCTTTCTCCACATGGGCGCTGCACGCAGCGCAGCTCATCCCGGTGACAGAAAAAGACTGTTTCATATCCATTTCCTTTCCGTTATCCTATAACCACCCCACCCCTGGGGGGTGTCTATGGTTACTGTAGCACATTGGTTCAGGTCTGTCAAGTAGAAGATAGCAAAGTGTTTCTCATAGGCTGAAGCCACCGGTTACAAAAACCGCCTGTTCCCGAAACAGGAACAGGCGGTTTCGTTCTTTCGGACGCAGGGGTACAACTGCAACTCTACCGGAGTTTACGCTTTGGTCAGGTATTTGGAGGAGCAATAGTAATAGCTTCCATTGACATAAACACGGTACCAGATGGTGCCGTTCACATCGTAAGTCTCTCCGTCCACCACCTGAACGGTGGTCCCGGAGGCGAAGGTGCCTGCCAGGGTGTAGGAGGTGCCCGGGCCGGTGCGATAATTGAGCATACCAGTGGTGACATAATTCACCAAAGTGGGCGTAGAGCTGACCGTAGCCTTAGCGGAAACACCGGAGGTATTGTAGGAGGACAGATAGCTTCCGCTCACCGCACGGACGGTGTAGTAATAGGTGGTGCCGGAGATCAACCCGCTGTTGTCTGTATAGCTGAGGGTCGCACTGCTGGAAATAGTGGCGATCCGTGTCCAGGAACCGCCGGATATCTTCCGATAGACCCGGTATCCCTTGGCCCCGGTGACAGCACCCCACTTCACCGTGATGCCGCTGGAGGAGGCCGTAGCGGAGGTCAGGGTGGGTCTGGTCAGACGGATGCAGGTGACGCCGGAGGAGCTGTAGCCGGAGAGTATGGTACCGCTGGAGGTGGTATAAATTGCCCGGACAGTGTAGACGTAGGTCGTTCCTGCTGCGGCGGTGGTATCCGTATAGCTGACAGTGGAGCCGCTGGAGATGTTGGCGATCCTGCTCCAGCTCCCGCCGGAGACCTTCCGATAGACCCGATATCCGGTGGCGTTGGTCACCTTCGCCCACTTGACAGTG
>JAJBUB010000004.1:5186-8403 GCA_020860575.1 Clostridiales bacterium
TCTTCCGATAGACGCGATAGCTGGTGGCATTGGTCACAGCGCTCCATTTGACCGTGATGCCAGAGGCAGAGTTGGTGGCCGAAGTCAGGCTGGGCTTGGACAGGGTGGTCGTGCTACTGCTTACCGTGTTGGAAACCGTCACCCCGACGGCGTCAAAGCTGCCCGCCCCGCTGATGGCGTAGATGGTACAGGTGCCTGCGGCCACGGCGGTGATCACGCCGGAATCCGAGACGGTGGCTACGGTGGGATCGCTGGTCTCATAATAGATGGTTCCCGCATCCCCCGTGGTGGTCAGCGTGGATGCAATGGACTTGGTACTCCCGGTCTTGATCGTATACGCAGAGGACAGAGATACCTGAGATTCTCTTATATAACCGGTATAGGTGGTACCCGAAACAGTGACCTTGACCCGGTACCAATACGGATAATAGAGCCGCTCAGTATAACCGGTGGACTGGGTCTGATAGCCTCCCAACACGGTGACTGTCGAACCCTTGGGGACCGAGATCACAGAGGAACTCATAGAGGGAGAGGAATAAAGCGTAGTGGCAGCGGTGGTAGTACCTGTATTGGTGCCGCTGAGACGGACAAGGGAATCCTCGTCCGGCATATCGTCAAAGACGGGAATATAGAACAGGAAGGCGCTGCTGACCGCACCGGATGCGTTATAGGCGTTATAGGTGGTGATGGATTCCGCCGCAACCGCATAGGTAGCGGACATATACTGATGGCTGTAGGCGGAATAGTATCGGTCAGGGCTTACATTAAAACGCATATAGTAGCTGGTATTTTGCCCTTTGCTAATGTAGCTGTTGGCCAGGAACTCCGCTCCGCCATACAGGGCAAGAACGGGATTGTACCAGCCATGATTTTTGGCGTAGGCCAGGCCGTTTAATACCGCAGTGCCGGTGGTAGAGGCGGTGGCGCCGATGTTGTAAAAGTTGTAGTACCCCACATAACCGTCCACCGTTCCACTGATCGACTGGTTGGTCGTAACCGCTCCAGTCTCCTGGACGATTTTGCTGGCCAGATAATAAGGGCTGACATCTGTGGCAACACCTACATTGTAGATGATAGAGGAGTAGTTAGAGCCGTAGCTGCTGTTCAGGCTGCTCAGATTGACCGTCTCTCCGCTGGTGTTGACATAGGTAGTGATGTAGTACAGGCCCTTGCTGGAGCTGCTGCTGGAGTCGGCGGCATTCTTCAGCACCTTCTTGACCCCTGAGAGCTGCTGAACGCTGCTGTAGGTCTGATCCTCAAACTGGAAGATGTACTTAGCCGTCAGAAAGTTCCGGGGGTCCATATAATAGGCGATAGCCGCCCGGCTGGCGCTGACATGGGTGCCGTCGATGGGTTTATAATGGTTGGTGCCGGAATAGCTGGAGGAGCTGTAATACCCGCTGTGGTTGTTCAGCAGCAAATCATCCGTCTCACCGTTGAGATTATAGTCGATGGTGCTGTTGGTGCCATACTCCCCGCTGATCACGTCATCCCAGGACAGGCCGGTGTCCACAGCTACAAAAATCCAGTTGGGATAGGTCTCATGAAGGGCTTTCAGATAGGTCTGATAGCTGGAGGGGAATTTTGCCAGCTCAGTGGCGTAATCATAGTCCGTCTCATCAGAGGCCATGGCAGCGGCCAGAATGGACTCGATCTCCGCCATTGCGTCCTGCTCGGCCTGCTCCTCTTCTGTGAGAGCGTCGTCCTCCTCGGAGACAGTCTCCGGCTCCTCCGCATCGGCAGCAACATCCGATTCGGTACCAGTGTCGATATCAGTGGAAACGTCCTCATCACCACTGTCGGCGTCCTCATCACCACTGTCGGCGTCCTCATCGGCAGATTCAGCGGTGCTCTCATCAGAGGCTTCCTCATTGGTGACGGACTCATCCTCTGATTCGGCAGTCTCAGTGCTGTCAGCGTCCTCTGTCTCCCGGGAACCATCCGTATCAGAGGATTCGTCCTCTGTCTCCCGGGAATCGTCCGTATCAGAGGATTCGCCCTCCGTTTCCGGGGAATCGTCCGTATCAGAGGATTCGCCCTCTGTTTCCGGGGAATCGTCCGTATCAGAGGATTCGCCCTCCGTCTCCTGGGAGGTACCTGTTTCAGAAGAGATATCCTCTCCCTCCTGCGCAGCATCCTCTGTCTCATCGACAGCGTCGGCATCGGAGTTGTCGTCTTCTGCCAGGTCAGCCGTCTCCTGGGATATCTCGTCATCGTCGACCGCTGCGGCCCAGGCCATACTAGGCCCAAGCTCGGCCAGGAGCAGACAGAGCGTCAGGAGAACAGAGAGAAGACGGGTGAAAAAGCTTGACTTACCCATATCGTGGTCTCATTCCTTTCATTTTTGCCGGGGGGTGGATATCTCTTGTGCCACAAGCAGGCAGAGAGAAAATGATTACAAGGTTGTAACCAAATGTCATCTGTTTGTTATTATACACGATGGTGGGGCGAAAGACAATAGGAAAAGGCGATTATTGACTAAAATTTCTCCAAAAAATGCCAAATCAGGCTATAAACGGTTCCCAAGAGAATCTCAGCAGCAGCAAAAGCCCGTAAAGCGTTATCGCTTTACGGGCTTTTGACAGTTAAAATATGAACCGCTCACCACCGGACAAGGCAGGCGGTGCTGGACAGGCCGCCGCCAAAGGCGCACATCAATATCAGATCGCCACGGTGGAAAATACCCTTCCGGTTACACTCGTCCAAAAGGATAGGAACGCTGGCCGCGGAGCAGTTGCCGCAGTGATCAATGTTCATCAGGAACTTCTCGGCTGGGATGCCCTTGAGCCGTCGGGCGGCGGCCTCAATGATGCGGCGGTTTGCCTGGTGACAGATCACCCAGTCCACCTGGGACTGCTCCACGCCACACTGGGACAGCAGGGCCTCCACCTCCTGAGGGATGGAGCGAGTGGCGAACTTATAGGTCTCACTGCCGTTCATAAACACATAGGGATGCTCTTCTCCGCCGGTCCAGAAGGGGGAAATTCCCTTGTGGGTGGGGACGCGGAGCACCTCCTCGCCGCCCTTGACGGTCATGTGAGAGCCAAGATAATCCTCCCCCGGCTCCAGCACGGCTGCTCCCGCGCCGTCGCCAAAGAGGATGCAGGTGGAACGGTCCGTCCAGTCCAGGATGCGGGACATCTGCTCCGTACACCCGATGCGGACCTTCTGATACAGAGCGGTGGAGAGATAGGCCGCCGACGTCTCCATGTGAAAA
>JAJBUB010000004.1:8413-43475 GCA_020860575.1 Clostridiales bacterium
GGCCCCGATCTCACGCTGCACCAGGCAGGCCATGCTGGGGACGAGGAACTCTCCGCTGACAGTGGCTCAGAGGATCAAATCCAGCTCATCCGCCCGTACGCCGCTGTTTTCCAGCGCCGCCTGAGCTGCCTTAGCCGCCAGGATGGAGGCCGGCTCATCAGTGGAGACATGCCGGGAGCGAATGCCGGTACGGGTAGAGATCCATTCGTCATTGGTGTCCACCAGCTTTGCCAGGTCATCGTTGGTGACGACGGTGGGAGGCAGATAACTGCCGGTTCCCAGAATATGTAAACTCATAGCATGTTTGTCCTTTCCTGTCTCCGGCCTTGCGTCATGCCGAAGCGCCATTCGATCGATTGCTTTTCTATTTTAACAAATGCAGCGAAAGCTGTCAATTGCCATTCCGGCGATTCCCATAGTCTGGCGGCGACGTCTCATCCATCTGAGAAGACACGATTCCACTGCTACCCCAGCAAGGCTCCTGTCATTTTTCAGCACAGACCGCATATAAAATTCTTTCTCGAAAAAACTTGACTTCCCCCCTGGAAACCTTTATACTATATAAGCTGCATCGGGGTGTGGCGAAGCTTGGTATCGCGCTTGGTTCGGGTCCAAGAGGCCCCGGGTTCAAATCCCGGCACTCCGATAGGAAACCCGCCGAAATCAGATGATTTCGGCGGGTTTTTCTAACTTTTCGCTAATTTCTTGGTCGAGGCAGATCGTCCGAGCCACTCCGCTGACTCGAGCAAATCCCCGCCTGTAGGCAGCTGCATAGCCGTTCTCCAGGCGGGGATTTTGCTGGAGCCGCTCAGAAGCAGGTTTCCACCGGCTCCACGTTGTAGTTTTCGCACATCAGGGTCAAAGCGTCGGACAGGTTGTGACCGCTGACCAGGATAGAGATGTCCACCTCGGAGGTGGTGATGAGCATGACCTGGATGTCCGCCTGGCTGAGCAGAGCGAACAGCTTTGCTGCCACGCCGGGAGTCTGCACCATGTTCTCGTCATAGAATGCCAGCTTGCAGTTGCCCGGGAGGATTTCCGGGGAAATGGCCGGATTCTCCTGGCGCAGCTTTGCCAGTACAGAGAGAGCGACGGCCAGAGAGGCGTCGGAGATGGTGAAGCTCAGCCGGATGCTGCCCCCCTGGGGCGCAGTCTGGGAGATCATGTCCACATTGACCCCGTTGTCGGACAGGGCGGTGAGTACCGAGGCCACCGTCCGGCTGTCGCTGGGCAAGGAGGACAGGGTGATGAGGGTCACGTCGGCGGCATAGGCGATCTTGGTAATTCCCTGGCTCATAAGGAACCTCCTTCTTCATGCTGGGCGGCCACCAGGGCCTGCATATCGTACAGACCGGGCTGGGGGACGGTGACGAGGAACTTGGCGGCCTTGACAGCGCCGGAGGCGAAAATCTCCCGGCTCTGGGCCTCGTGGCGGATCTCGATGACCTCGTCCCGGCCGGCGAAGATCACCTCATGGACGCCCACGATGGTGCCGCCCCGGACGGAGCTGATGCCGATCTCGTTCTTGGGTCGTGCCTGGCGGCGGTCGTGGCGGCCAAAGGTGTAATCTGCCTCATAGTCCAGCCCCTCCTGGGCGGCGTCGGCCAGCATGAGGGCGGTGCCGCTGGGGGCATCCACCTTCCGGTTATGGTGCCGCTCCACGATCTCAATATCGTAGGCGTCTCCCAGAATGGCGGCGGCCCGCTTCACCAGGTCGAGTACCACGTTGATGCCCAGGCTCATGTTGGCAGAGCGAAAGATGGGAACGGTCTTAGCGGCCTCTTCGATTTGTGCCAGCTGCTCCGGGGAATAGCCGGTAGTGGCCAGCACCGCTGGAACGCCCCGTTCCACAGCGAAGGCCAGCAGACCGTCCAGAGCCTTGGGACTGGAGAAGTCGATGATAACGTCCGCCTCGCCGGTGAAGTTGGCGGGAGAGACGTAGACAGGATAGGCCCGGGGCGTCTGGTTGACGTCAAACCCGGCCACCACCTGGACCTGGCTGTCAGCGGAGCAGATGGACTCCACCACCTGCCCCATCTTGCCGTTGCAGCCGGAAATGATTATCTTCAGCATAGCAAAAGCTCCTTACAGCAGGCCGTACTCGGTCAGCACGGACTTCAGAATGGCCAGATTGCCCTCCTCCATCTCACACATGGGCATCCGCAGCAGACCCGCCTCCATGCCCATCAGGTTCATGGCAGTCTTGACCGGGATGGGGTTGACCTCGATAAACAGGGTGTCGTTCAGCTTCTGATACTTGGCCTGGAGCTTGGCGGCCTCGGCGAAGTTGCCGTCCAGGCACAGCTGCACCATGTCGTGGACCGGCCGGGGCAGGATGTTGGCCAGCACCGAGATGACGCCCTTGCCTCCCATCGCCATGAGAGGCACCACCTGGTCGTCGTTGCCGGACCAGATGTTCATGTTGTCTCCGCACAGGGCCACCGTCTGAGAGACCAGAGTGAAGTTGCCGCTGGCCTCCTTGATACCGTTGATCATGGGGTGCTTGGAGAGCTCATAGTAAGTAGATGCCTTGAAGCTGGTGCCCGTCCGGGAGGGGACATGATAGAGGATGATGGGGGTGTGTACCCGATCCGCAATATAGGTGTAGTGCTGGATCAGGCCCTTCTGGGTCGCCTTGTTGTAATAGGGCGTCACCATCAGCAGTCCGTCGGCTCCGGCGCTCTCGGCGTGGAGGGCCAGCTCCAGGGCAGCGGCAGTGTCGTTGCTGCCGGTCCCTGCAATGACCTTGCAGCGTCCGGCCACCTTGTTGATGGCGTATTCCACCGTGACCATATGCTCCTGCATAGTCTGGGTGGAGGACTCGCCGGTGGTGCCACAGATGCAGATGGCATCGGTCCCGTTGGCGATCTGGAACTCGATGAGCTGTCCCAGCTTTTCGTAGTCCACCCCGTCAGGCTTGAAGGGCGTGACGATGGCGACACAGGAGCCGGTAAAAATAGGCTGCTTCATAAACAGGTCTCCTTTCTCACAGCGGAGGATATAAGGGTAAAATTACTTTCGGGTGATATAGCCCTCGGCGCACAGCAGCTCTGCCAGCAGTACGCCGCCTCCGGCGGCGCCCCGGAGGGTGTTGTGGCTCAGGCCCACAAATTTGTAGTCATACTGACTGTCCGGACGCAGACGGCCCAGGGAGATGGCCATGCCGCCCTCCAGGTCACGCTGGAGCTTGGTCTGGGGATAGCTGGGATCTTCAAAGTAGTGGAGGAACTGCTTGGGGGCGGAGGGCAGCTCCAGCTCCTGGGCACGGCCCCGGTAGGAGGACCAAACCTCCTTGATCTCCTCCACGGAGGGCTTCTTTCCCTCGGGGAAGCTCATAAAGACGGCGGCCATATGTCCGTCGGTGACGGGGACCCGGAGGCACTGGCTGGTGATGGAGGGGGAGACGGCGTCCACGATCTCATCACCCACGATCTCGCCCCAGAGCTTCATCGGCTCCTGCTCGCTCTTCTCCTCCTCGCCGCCGATGTAGGGGATGACATTGTCCACCATCTCAGGCCAGGTGGTGAAGTTCTTGCCCGCCCCGGAGATGGCCTGATAGGTGCAGACCAGCGCTTTATCCAGACCGTACTTCTCCCGGAGGGGATGCAGAGCGGGGACATAGCTCTGGAGAGAGCAGTTGGACTTGACGGCGATAAAGCCCCGCCGGGTGCCCAGCCGCTTGCGCTGGCTATCGATGATCTGAATGTGCTGGGGGTTGATCTCCGGCACTACCATGGGTACGTCGGGGGTATGGCGGTGCGCGGAGTTGTTGGAGACCACCGGGCACTCGTGCTTGGCGTAGGCCTCCTCCAGCGCCTTGATCTGGTCCTTCTTCATGTTGACGGCGCAGAAGGTGAAGTCCACCCGGTCACAGAAGGTATCCATATCTGCCTCGGCATCCAGGATGACCATGTCCTTCACGGACTCGGGCATGGGGGTACTCATCAGCCAGCGCTTTCCGGCCACCTCGCCGTAGGTCTTGCCTGCGCTCCGGGCGCTGGCGGCCAGAGCAGTGATCTGGAACCAGGGATGATTTTCCAGCAGGGTGACAAAGCGCTGTCCCACCATGCCGGTGCAGCCGACAACGCCAACCTTATACTTCTCCATGGGTAACTCCTCCTAAATTCGGACTCAGCTCAGTCTATGCAGGCGTCGTCCGTCCTGTTTCTCCATCTCCGGGGCAAAAAAGAAATCGGCCGTTGAAAACAGGCTGATTCTGTACTATAATGTGCGGTGCGCGAGGCACTGACATTATATGGAGCAGATCAGCTCAACATCAGACGCTCCACGACTGGGATTCTCTGATGACAGTCAGCAGACTGTTTGCCTGCCGCCCAGGCAGCCCGACCTCCGCCGTCCGGCTCCTTCGGCGGACTGCCCTTTCCACACTGCCTCACGGAGCGGCGGCGCCCTCCGCAGCGGTACTGATGCAGACCGCACCTCTATTCTGCGTGTATAGCTGTATCATATCACGCTTCCCTTGCATCGTCAAGGCGCATTTCCTGCAAAACCGTTCTATTTCACAACAGGTTTTGCATACTCTTTTGGGCGACGGCCCTGAAATGAGGATAAATCAATGAAGACCAGCGATTTTTATTATGACCTTCCGCCGGAGCTGATCGCTCAGACGCCCCTGGAACGCCGGGATGCCTCCCGGCTGATGACTCTGGATAAGCAGACGGGTTCGATAGGTCACCATATGTTTTACGAGCTGCCTGACTTTCTCCGCCCGGGAGACTGCCTGGTGATGAACGACTCCCGGGTACTTCCCGCCCGGCTCATCGGACACCGGGAGTCTGGCGGCGCCTGCGAGGTGCTGCTGCTCATCGACCGAGGGGACAAGACTTGGGAGTGCCTGGTCCGCCCTGGGAAAAAGCTGCGTACCGGCGCCAAAATCACCTTCGGTGAGGGCGAGCTGACCGCCCAGGTGACTGACGTGCTGGAGGACGGGAACCGGCTGGTCCGGTTCGACTACGACGGCATTTTCCTGGAGATCCTGGAAAAGCTGGGACGGATGCCCCTGCCTCCCTACATCAAGGAGGAGTTGGAGGATCAGGAGCGGTATCAGACCGTTTACTCCAAGGTAGTCGGCTCGGCGGCGGCTCCCACAGCGGGGCTGCACTTCACCCCGGAGCTGCTGGAGAAAATTCAGGGGATGGGAGTACGTCTGGCCTATGTTACCCTCCATGTGGGGCTTGGCACCTTCCGCCCCGTCAAGACGGACGATGTGGAACACCACGATATGCACTCGGAATATTGTATCATCCCCCCGGAAACGGCGCAGATCATCAATGAGACAAAGCAAAACGGCGGGCGGGTCATCGGCGTGGGCACCACCTCCTGCCGGACGGTGGAGAGCTACGCCAACGAGGACGGCACCGTCCGGGCGGACGGGGGCTGGACGAACATTTTCATCTACCCCGGCTATCGGTTCAAGGTGCTGGACGGGCTGATCACCAACTTCCACCTGCCCGAGTCCACCCTCATTATGCTGGTCTCCGCTCTGGCCGGGCGGGAACACGTTCTCGCCGCCTATCAGGAGGCGGTGCGGGAGCGGTATCGGTTTTTCTCCTTTGGGGATGCGATGTTGATAGCCTCCGGGATGGACAACCATGAGCAGGAAGGCAAAAAATCAAACGATACAAGCACTTTTTGAGGGTGCTCAAATGCTGATAAAAGCACAAAAAAGAGGAGCCTGGAATCGGTCGATTTCAGGCTCCTCGCTATCTATCAAGCGGAGCGTGGATTGAAATGATGAAAAAGTGCCTCACCACGGCAGCAGATAGGCGGCGTCCGCCAGGGACAGGTCCCGAAACAGGACGGCGTCCGGCGGCTGTATGGTCCAGCAGACGATCAGGCCGGTCACCAGGATGGTCGCCCCAGTGAGCAGGCTGTTCCAGCTCTCCCCTATCGGCAATACAGCGGGCAAAAAGAAGCCCAGTCCCATGGTCATAAAGTACAGCGCCAGGTTGGTACCCAAATCTCCGGCCCCGGCAGCACAGTTGAGATACCACCCAGCCCCCAGCAGCAGGCCACAGCAGAGCAGCAGGGAGAGAAGCCAGGGGGCGGTCCGCCACCGTCCGGCGCCGGTGAGATAGACTCCCGCCAGCAGCAGCGGCCAGAATACCAGTTTGAGATGCTCCCAGATGCTTTCGTTTACCGGAGCAATAAACTCGGTAAGGATACTGGGCCAGAGGGAGAACAGAAAGTGCAGCCCACAGCCCAGAGCCACGGCGGCAAAATAACAAAGCAACAGTGGTCTGTCCAGTTTTTTCAAAAAATCGCCCCCTCTGCCATACAGGATATGCAGAGGGGGCAAATTTCATAACACAATCTCAGTTCAAAAAGTCTCTAAGCTTCTTGGAACGGCTGGGATGGCGCAGCTTACGCAGGGCTTTGGCCTCGATCTGGCGGATACGCTCCCGGGTGACGTGGAACTGCTTGCCCACCTCCTCCAGGGTGCGGGTGCGGCCGTCCTCCAGACCAAAGCGGAGCTTGAGTACCTTTTCCTCCCGGGGAGTCAGGGTGGAGAGCACCTCCGTCAGCTGCTCCTTGAGCAGCGTATAGGAAGCGGCCTCCGCAGGCTCGCAGGCGTCCTCGTCCTGGATGAAGTCTCCCAAATGGGAATCCTCCTCCTCGCCGATGGGGGTCTCCAGAGAGACCGGCTCCTGAGCGATTTTCAAAATCTCCCGCACCTTGTCCACCGGCATATTCATCTCGGCGGCGATTTCCTCGGGAGAGGGGTCGTGGCCCAGCTCCTGAAGCAACTGACGGGAGACGCGGATGACCTTGTTGATGGTCTCCACCATATGGACAGGGATGCGGATGGTGCGGGCCTGGTCTGCAATGGCCCGGGTGATGGCCTGACGGATCCACCAGGTCGCATAGGTGGAGAATTTATAGCCCTTGGTGTAGTCGAACTTCTCCACCGCCTTGATGAGGCCCAGGTTGCCCTCCTGTATCAGGTCGAGGAAGAGCATCCCCCGGCCCCCATACCGCTTGGCGATGGAGACCACCAGACGCAGGTTTGCCTCGGCCAGACGCTGTTTGCAGTCCTCGCCATGCTTGATGGCCTTTTCCAGCTCCTTGCGGACCTCCTCCGGGACCTCCTCGCCGGACTCCTCCAGCTCCTCCAGCTGCTCCTTGGCGACGTTTCCGGCGCTCATGCCCTTGGCCAGCTCTGTCTCCTCCTCCGGGGTCAGCAGAGGGACCTTTCCGATCTCCTTCAGATACATCCGTACCGGGTCGTCGATGCCGTAGTTGTCAACAAGAGTGTTGGGGTCCACCACCTCTTCCTCGGCCAGCTCCTCGATCTCCTCCTCCGGAGGCTCCGCCGTCTCCGGCAGCTCCTCATCGGAGACCAGCTCGATGCCCTGATTCTCCAGGATATCATAGAAACGGTCCAGAGTGTCGCTGTCCAGCTCCACGCCGTCCAGCTCCATCATCTCCACGGCGGTGAGCTTACCCTTTTTCTTGCCCCGCTCAATGAGTTCGTTGAGCTTCTCTGCTCCGGGTACGCCGTCTGGGATGCGGGCCTTTGCATCCTTGGTCTCCTTGCTCTTCTCGGAAACAGGCTTTTTCTTGTCACTCATTTTGGTTCCTCCATGATTTTTTTTCTCTGAATGCCATCAGTGCGTCGTCGTCCAGGTCGGACGTCCCGCTGCCCTTCAGGCCCTCGGTCTGTATGATGTTGATGTAGTCCTCCATGGCCTGCTCCTGATTGCTCTGGGAGATGGGCTGCTGGAGGATGGAGACCAGATGGTTCATCTCCTCGGCGGTCAGCTCCGGGCCGAGGGCGTTGAGGGAGACGGGACGGTCCTCCGTCCACCGCTCCCAGATGAGCTGATAGATGCGGCCAAACACAGGGACGGTAAAATCCTCCGGACTCAGCCCCCGCACCTTTGAGAGCAGATTCGGGTCGTTCATCAGCATGGCGATGACCCCCTCCTCCGCCTTGCCGGAGCGCATATTGTCATAGCGGAGGGCCCGGCTCTCCGGTTGGTTCATCTGCACCGGCTGGAGCACCTTCCTGGCCTGCTGCTTCTCCTCCCAGCGGGTCTGGCGCTTCTGGCTGCGGCGGATCTCCCGCTGCATGGTTTCCGGGGTGATCTCCATCTCTTTGGCCATCCGGTTGCCGTAGACCTCCCGCTCCGCCGAGCCGGGGAGCCGGGAGATCACCTCCGCCAGCTCCTGAATGCAGGCCACCTTCTGGTCGTCCTGGGTCAGGTCGTACTTCCCCTTCACCTGGAGGAGACGGAATTCCACGTGATTTTCCGAGCCGTCGATGAGCTTTTGGAATGCCGCCGCTCCGTATTTTTTGATGAACTCGTCCGGGTCCTTCGCCCCGGTGACCTTGAGTACCTTCACCCGGATACCCGTCTTGTCCAGCAGCTGGATGGCCCGCTGGGCAGCGTTCACTCCGGCGCTGTCGCTGTCGTAGGAGATCACTACCTCTTGGGTGCGCTGGGCAATCATCCGGGCATGGTCAGGAGTCAGGGAGGTACCAAGAGAGGCCACGGCGCAGTCAAAGCCCGCCTGGTGGAGGGCAATGGTGTCCATATAGCCCTCGGTGAGGATAATACGGCCCTGCTTGCTCTTTCGGGCCAGATTCAGGGCAAAGAGGTTTTTGCTCTTGTTGTAGATAATGGTGTCCGGGGAGTTGAGGTATTTCGGCGTGCCGTTGTCCAGCACACGTCCCCCAAAGCCAATGACGTTCCCCCGCAGGTCGATGATGGGGAACATCACCCGGCCCCGGAACCGGTCGTAGAGACGGCCCTTGTCGTTCTTCACCACCAGACCGGCGTCCAGCAGCTCCTGCTTGCTGTAGCCCTTCCCCGTCATGGTCTGAATCAGCATATCCCACCGGTCATAGGAGTAGCCCAGACCGAAGTTCACGATGGTCCGTTTGGAGAGGCCCCGGTTGGTGAAATACTCCAGGGCGAACCGGTTCTCCGGGGCCATCAGGTTCTGGTGGAACCACCGGGCGGCCTCCCGGTTGAGCTGGTAGAGCCGCTCCCGCTTTTTTCGGTTGTCGCCGCTGCCCCGGCTTTCCGGGACCGTCATGCCCACCCGCTGGGCCAGGATGCCCACGGCGTCCGGAAAGCCCACGCCCTCCTGCTCCATCACAAACTGGATGGCGCCGCCGCCCTTGTGGCAGCCGAAGCAGTAGTACATCTGCCGCTCCGGGGAGACGGAAAAGGAGGGGGTCTTTTCGCTGTGGAAGGGACACAGACCCCAGTAGCGATTCCCCTTCTTGGTCAGCGTCACATAGCCGGAGATCAAATCCACGATATCTGTTCTGGCGTTCAGCTCCTCCAGGAAGCTCTCCGGGATCGCCATGGCATTTCGCCTCCCCTTCTGTGGTTCTTTGGCACCAAATTTCCCATAGGATAACCCTTTTTATCTCGCTTTATCCGAAAAAGGGCGAAAGGGGCCGCTCACTTCACCGTCCACGCCTTTGGAATAAAAAGCTCTCCATATTTTGCCACGGCGTAGGTATCGGTCATGCCTGCGATGTAGTCGCACACCGCCCGTTCTACCCCCTCCTGATAGCGGATATCCTGAAAGTCCGCCGGGAGCAGATCCGGGTCCTTGACATAGGCCTCAAACATCCGCCGGAGCATCTCCTGGGCCTTGCCCTCCTCCCCCTTCGCCTGGGGATTGCGGTAGACCATCTCGAATAGGAACTCCCGCAGCTCGTTCATGGCCGCCCCGATCTCCGGGGACTGACGGATGGCGGCTCCCTCCTGGCTGCTGTCGATGACATCCTTGACCAGGGTGTCGATGCGCTGGCTCTTGTTGAAGCCCAGGATCTCCCGGAGGTGGATGGGGATGTCCAGAGGATAGATGATGCCGCCCCGCATGGCGTCGTCGATGTCGTGATTGATGTAGGCGATCCGGTCGGCGAACCAGAGGATCTGGCCCTCCAGGGTCTCCGCCTTGTCGCTGCCCGTGTGGCAGAGGATGCCTCGCCGGACCTCATAGGTCAGGTTGAGGCCGTCTCCCTCCTTTTCCAGCTTGTCCACCACCCGGAGAGACTGTACGTTGTGCCGGAAGCCTCCGGGCATGATCTCGTCCAGCACCCGCTCCCCGGCATGGCCGAAGGGGGTATGTCCCAAATCGTGGCCCAGGCCCGCCGCCTCCGCCAGGTCCTCGTTCAGGCCCAGGCCCCGGGCGATGGTTCGGGCGATACGGGTGACCTCCAGGGTGTGGGTCATCCGGGTGCGGTAGTGGTCGCCCTCCGGCTGGAGAAAGACCTGGGTCTTTCGCTTCAGTCTGCGAAACGCCTTGGAGTGGACGATGCGGTCCACATCCCGCTGAAAGCAGGTGCGCACCTCGCATGGCTCCTCCGGGCGCTGCCGCCCCCGGGAGTCTGCGCTTTTGCAGGCTCTGGGAGAAAGCAGGACGTTCTCCGCCTGCTCGATCCGCTCTCTGACCAGCATCCGCTCACCCCCTGTTTCCTGCCCGCTCGGGTCGATTTTTCACCTTCTCAAAAAGAATATACGCAAAAGATGGGAAAAATCCTGCTGCAAAAGGAAATTTTGTGTGAATATTCAAGGCATTACCGCATAAATCGGCAAGAGCGTATGGCGAGATATTTTTCGTCAGAAAAAGGTGCAAAAAGTGCAGGCGTACTGGATGTACGTCAAACTTTTGCTAACGCATTTCTGGCGGAAAATAGCCGCCAGACGCCGCAGACGCATTTGTGCGGTGATGCCTCAATCAATACGCTTTTCCATCAGCTCCAGAGGCACCGTACTGTCCTCAGCAGCCCCCAGACTGCGGAAGCCGTACTTGAGATAGAAGTGCATCCCCTGCTCGTTGTCCTCCGAGCAGCGGAGGCGTATCCTGTTCCGGCCCAGGGGGCGGAAGGTGGCAACCGCCTGGCCCAACAGCTGGATGCCCAGCCCCTGCTCCCGGGCCTCCGGCGTGACGTAGTAGAAGTAGATGAATCCGGCGTTGTCCTCCTGATACCGCTCCAGGTCCATCTGGAGCAGACCGGCAATTTCGTCTCCCCGCATGGCGCAAACCACCGACCAGGGATTTTCCAGGGCGGAGCGGAGGGCCTGACGGTAAAAGGTCTCCCCGTCGTAGGGCAGGCCGGGGTGGACCCGCTCCCAGGTCTCCCGGCGGAAGCGGTCATAGAGGTCCCGCTCCCCCACCGGGTCCCAGGGACGATACCACAGATTGGCCGCCGGCTCTGAGACGTTGCCCGCCGTCTTCCACTTCTGGTTGGCCAGGGTGGACAGCTCCCTGGGCAGGTGGGAGTTGTCGCAGGCAAAGGCAACCTTCACCTGATCCCCCTCAATTTCCAGACAGGAGACCCCGGTATTGTCACAGCGGGGGATTTTCTGGTTGATCTCCTCCACCGGATAGCCGTAAAAGACGGACAGGGCGGAGCGAAGGGCGATGTAATGGGTGGAGATGCCTATGGTCTGTCCCGGGTGCCGGGCGGCCAGCTTCAAAATCGTGCCGCTGACCCGGGTGCGCAGTTCTTCATAGCTCTCCCCGCCGGGGGCGCGAAAGGTCGGGGAGCAGGTCTGAAAGCCGTCCATCCCCTCCGGATCGGTGCGGCGCACCTCTCCCCAGGGCCGGTCCTCCCACTCTCCCAGGTCCATCTCCCGGAGACCTGTATCCAGCTGGAGAGGCAGCCCCTTGTGCTCATAGAGCGCCCTGGCGGTCTGGCGGCAGCGGCGCAGATCGCTGGAATACACAGCGTCCAGGTGGATGTTGCGAAAACGTTCCTCCAACGCAGCGACCTGACGGAGACCGTTCTCCGTCAGGCTACTGTCATACTGTCCGTGGATGCGGCGGTAGAGGTTGCCCTCCGCCTCCCCGTGGCGGACGATGTAAACGGTCGTCATGGTGATTTGTTCCTTCTTCTCTCTTCTCTGTTTCTTTCTGTCGTTCTATTACCAGGGCCTTACCCCGCCGGTCAGCTCCGACACACAGGCCAACCCCTGTTCTGCGGCGATTTTTTTCAGGCCGTCCCGGACCTTGAGGGGGGCGTATGGGTCGGCAAAGCAGGCCGTCCCCACCGCCACGGCGGAGGCCCCCGCCAGCATAAGCTGGGCCGCGTCCTCCCCCTTGGACACGCCGCCCATTCCCAGAATGGGCAGGTCTACCGCCTGGGCCACCTCCCAGACCATGCGTACCGCCACCGGCAACACCGCAGGCCCGGAGAGTCCCCCGGTGTTCATTTTCAGCACCGGGCGGCGGGTGCGCACGTCGATCCGCATGCCCCGGATGGTGTTGATGAGGGACAGGGCGTCCGCCCCGGCCTCCGCCACCGCACGGGCGATGGCGGTGATGTCGGTGACGTTGGGAGACAGCTTCACCATCACCGGCACATCTGAATGGCCCTTAGCCTCCTCCGTCACCTGGGCGGCCATCTCAGGGACCACCCCGTATTGCAGCCCTCCCGCCTTCACGTTGGGGCAGGAGATGTTCACCTCGATCATGTCCACCCCCGCCTGGGAGAGCTTTTCGCACATGACGCCGTACTCCTCCGGGGTGTTGCCGGAGATGTTGGCGATGATCTTCACGTCATGCTCCCGGAGCCAGGGCAGCTCGTGGGCGATAAAGCCGTCCACGCCCGGATTTTGTAACCCCACCGAGTTCAGGATGCCCATGGGGGTCTCAGCAATGCGTGGAGGCGGGTTGCCCTCCCTGGGGTGGAGGGTCAGTCCCTTGACGCAGATGCCTCCCAGCTCGCTCAGGTCGTAAAACTGCCCGAACTCCCGGCCAAAGCCGAAGGTGCCGGAGGCCATCACCACCGGGTTTTTCAGCGTCACACCGGCGAGATGGACGGAGAGGTCGATCTTTTCCATCACCAGTCCACCTCCTCGGCGTTGAACACAGGGCCGTCCTTGCAGACGTGTTTGTAATGTCCTCCCACGGAGCAGGCGCAGACCAGGCAGGCTCCGACGCCGCAGCCCATCCGCTCCTCCATGGAGACGTAACAGGGGGTGTTCCCCTCCTTCGCCGCCTGGGCCACGCTTTTCAACATGGGTCGGGGGCCGCAGGCAAAGACGGCGGCATACCGCTCCTCGGAGAGCGTCTGACGTACCAGCGTATCCACAAAGCCGTGAACGCCCAGCGTCCCGTCGTCGCTGGCGATCAACACCTTTCCGCAGACGGCGTTCAGCTCCTCCAGCAAAATGGCGTTGTCGGCGCTGCGGAAGCCCACGCAGGCGTCCGCCTCCTGGCAGCATTTGGCGGCATAGAGCATGGGAGGCACGCCGATGCCGCCCCCCACCACCAGGACCTTCCCCTGGGGGATATCATAGCCGTGGCCCAGGGGGCCAAGCACATCCAGCTCCTCCCCCGCCTGACGCCGGGAGAGCCACTGGGTCCCCTCTCCCTTGACCTGGAACACCACGGTCAGCAGTGTTCCCTCCACGTCACAGACAGAGATGGGGCGGCGGAGCAGCAGGCCCTCGCTGCACCGGATGTTGACAAACTGGCCGGGCCGGGTCGTCCGGGCCAGTTCCCCCGCCTCCAGGGTGAGGGAAAATACATCTCCGGTCAGCTGCCGGAGATCGGCGATGGGGCAGAGCTTTGTCATTGGCATAGGCTCACCTGTTCCTTTCGTTCTAAAAGAGGCGGCAGAGATCATCTCAGAGAATGGGCGTGACCGCGCGGATGGCGTCCCGCATCTCCAGGGCGGCAGCGCGGGCCGCCTGGGCGTAGTCCTCGCCGTTGTGGCCCGTCTTTTTCCATGCGCACATAATGCTCCGGGAGGCGTTGATGACGGCGCCCCGGCCGTACCGGTCGAAGGCGTAGTGAACGTCCTCCGCCGTGCCTCCCTGGGCACCGTAGCCGGGCACCAGGAAGAAGGTGTGGGGCAGCAGCTTGCGCAGCTGGCGCAGGTCGGAGGGATAGGTGGCGCCGATGACCGCTCCCACCCGGTTATAGCCGTACTCCCCTACCGAGGTGGTCTTGCCCCAGCGGTCTACCAGCTCGCCCATGACCTTGTAGACCACCCGGTCGCCGGCCACCATATCCTGGAGCTCGATGGCAGAGGGGTTGGAGGTGCGCACTAGGGCAAAGACGCACTTGTCCTCCGTCTCTGCGTCCTTGAGGAAGGGCTTGATGGCGTCGCTGCCCATATAGCCGTTCAGGGTCACGCAGTCTGCGTCGAAGCCAGGGATCTGCTCCTCCCCCACCTGGCTCTTGCCCAGCCATGCCTCGGAGTAGGCGGCGGCGGTAGAGCCGATGTCTCCCCGCTTCACATCGGCGATGACGAAAAAGCCCTTGCTCTTAGCGTAGCGGATGGTGCGCTCCAGCATCTCCATCCCCTCCCAGCCCCAGTTCTCATAGTAGGCGGACTGGGGCTTGACGGCGGGGACGATGTCGCTCAGGGCGTCCATCAGTCCACAGTTGAACTCAAAGATGGCCTCCACGGCGGCCTTGCGGGTCTCCCCGTAGGCCTCGATCTGCTTTTGGACGATAGCGGCAGGGACGTATTCCAGCCGGGCGTCCAGTCCCGCCACTGTGGGGTTCTTCATGCTGCGTATTTTGCTCTGGAGGGTATCGAAGGACATGGTGATAATCTCCTCTCTGAACGTGTCTCAGGCAGCTGTCTCACGCCTGATAGATGATGTTTCCGTCTGCGATGGTATAGCGTACCTTTCCCTGGACCTCCATGCCGCCAAAGGGGGTGTTTCTCGCCTTGGAAACGAACTGGTCCGGGTCGATGGTCCACTTTTCGTCCGGGTCGAAAATGGTGATGTCCGCAGGCGCGCCCAGAGCCAGGGAGCCACGGCGGATGCCCAAAATCTTGGCCGGGTTGATGGTCATCTTCTGGATGATATCCGCAAGGGACATCTCCCCGGTGTGGTACAGGTAGGTCAGGGCCAGGGCCAGGGAAGTCTCCAGCCCCACCATGCCCGCCGGGGCCTCGGTCAGAGGCTTCGCCTTCTCCTCGGCGGAGTGAGGTGCGTGGTCTGTCACAATACAGTCGATGGTGCCGTCCTTCAGACCGGCCAGGATGCCCGCCCGGTCCTTTGTGTTGCGTAGAGGCGGATTCACCTTGGCAAGCGTCCCCTGGCGCAGAATCTCCTCGTGGGTAAAGACAAAGTACTGGGGACAGGTCTCGCAGGTGATGCGCACACCCCGGCGCTTGTACTGCCGGATGATGTTTACGCTGTTGGCGGTGGAGACGTGGCAGATGTGGACGGCGGTGCGGGTCTCCTCGGCCAGCATGGCGTCCCGCATGACCATCAGCTCCTCCGCGATGGCGGGACGGCCAGGCAGCCCCAGCTGCCGGGAGACGCGGCCCTCGTTCACGCTGCGCCCCCGGACCATCTTGTCGTCCTCGCAGTGAGAGAGGACGGTGAGCTTGTTCCGGTGCGCCCGCAGCAGAGCGTCCCGCATCAGGTTGGCGTTCATCACCGGCATCCCGTCGTCTGAGATGGCTACCGCACCCGCTTTTTTCAGGGCGCGGGCGTCGGTAATCTCCTCCCCCCGCTCGCCTTTGGAGAGCGCCCCGATGGGCCAGACGTGGACGCCGCAGTTTTTCGTCGCCCGTTCCTTCACATATCGAATCATCTCCGGGCTGTCAATGGCAGGGACCGTGTTGGGCATACAGGCGATGGAGGTAAAGCCGCCGTGGGCTGCCGCCGCCGAGCCGGTGAGGATATCCTCCTTATAGGTCAGGCCGGGGTCACGGAGATGGACGTGCATATCGATCAGCCCCGCGCAGACGCAGAGGCCCCGGGCATCCAGCACCAGAGCGTCGCTCTCCTCCACGCCGTTGCCGATCATGACGATCACGCCTTCCTCGATGAGAATGTCCATCACCCCGCCGATCCCGCAGACCGGGTCGATCAGCGTACCGTTGCGAATGAGCAGCTTCAAGGTACAACACTCCTTTCCAGGGGTTTGCATAATTATCTAATTTGCATTATAACGTAAAACCATCCGTTGCGCAACGGATTCCCGGAATTTCTCAGGGTGTTTTTTTCGGTCGCCGGGCAAACTATCCGGGCGAAAGGAGGCGAATCAGGATGAGTTGTTCCAAATTTCTCAGCGGCGTAGGCGTGGGCGTCGCCGTAGGCGCGGCCCTTGCCATATCTGTGACACCGAAGCCCCGCTGTATCAAACGCTCCCCCGCCGGGAAGGCGATCAAGGCTGTGGCCGAGGTCGCGGATCACATTGCCGACGCCATGGGACTGTAATCCCATTGAGAGCCTGAGTGGGGACGACGCCCCCTCAGGCTCCCTTTTCTGCTTTCTTACCACTATTTATCCGCTATTTTACCCATCTGTGATAGTACCATTTTCCTTTCGTTGCTATAATGGGAAAAGTGTGGAAGGTCCATAGACGCAGACTCCTGTTTTTTTGCCGGACATCAGGAGCCGTTTTCTGCTCATATACCGTCTTCCACGCATCATGAGAGGAAAAAACAGGCCCACCGTACAGGTGCAGCCGTTGGGGAGGAAAGCATTTTATGAAGGAATACAAGGTCGTTCTACTGAACAAAGAGGTCAAACTCACACGCAAAAAGGATCTGGAGCAGACGCAAAACGCCATCAACCAGTGCGTCGCAGAGGGCTGGGAGCTTCAGCAGGTCGTCTCACCTAATGATTGTGTCGGCGCGATGATCGGCATTTTCTGCAGGGAAAAGGAGCAGGCATAGGCCGCACTTCTTCATCCATGCAGCAGACAGGCCTCGAACAAAACCCGTTCGAAGCCTGTCTTGTTTTTATTCAGATGGAGGTTCAGTTCCTTCCGCCCTCTTTTCGTCCCGCTCCTTTTTATATCGGAGGTAGTCCGGAATATACAGCAGCCCGGCAATCACAGCGCAGGCGACGGCGACCACCAGCATCAGAGTGGTACACCAGTCCGGAATGGAGGGGAAGAGAACGATCAAAATCATAACGGTGTAAAAGACCACCGTGGCGACCTTACCAAACCACCGGGAGCCCTTCAAATGCACGCCGCCCCTGGTGAGGTAGCCCCCCAGCACCAGCATGATCAGGTCCTTGATGATGAGGGCAGCAAAGAAGAACCACAGGGAGGGGAACCGGATCATCAGACAGATAGAGACCGCCGTCTGGGTCAGCTTGTCCGCTACCGGGTCCAGCACCTTTCCCAAATCGGAGATCCAACCGAATTTCCGGGCCAGATTGCCGTCCAGGGTATCCGTCAGGCCGGAGGAGATGAGGATCAGTCCGGCATTGAGCGTATTCCCCGCCAGCATTTGCCAGACGAAGAAGGGGATGAGCACGATGCGGAATGCAGATAAAATATTGGGGATGTGTCTCATGCATCTACTTCCTTTTTTACATCCGGGGCCGAAACAAAGAACCGCTCCGTCAATCGCTGATAGTGCTTATACAGGATACCGAAGCGGTGTCCATACATTGGTTTCCACGGCTTGGCCTTGCCACAAAAATGGAGAATGGCCGTATGCTCCATGACCCAGTTCATATTCGCCTCCCCGGCGCTGCGGAACTGATAGTTGCTGTATTTCCGGGCATCATAATTCCAGATGTAATCATCCAGAGGCATGATACGGTCTCCGAACAGCACGTTCAAAATATCCTGGTCCGGCAGAATCAGCTCCTTGGGATGCTCCTCAGCATACCGGAAGATCTGCTCCGAGTCGATCTCCTCCCGGCCCCGAACCAGGTCGATGAGCAGTACACCGGAGTTGTAATACTCGTTCTCCATCTGCAGCCGGATACGATTGACATCGTTGGCGATCTCGGCCTTGCCAGTATGGGCGGCAGCGGCGAACAGCTTTCCCTCCAGGTCCAGGTCCCACAGAGGGCGGATGGGGTTGATGACCAGAATGTCCGGGTCGAGATAGAGGATGCGGTCCAGCGTCTCCGGCAACAGCTGAGGAGCCAGGAGGCGGTAATACATCTCCTGGGGATACTGCCGGGTCACGGGCGCAGCGGCAAAGACCGCCTCGTCCACCTGCACCGGGAACAGCTCGACACCCCACCGATTGCACTGTGCCTCCAGCTCCTCCAGTCGCTGTGCCGAGAAGGAGCGGTGGATCAGGTAGAGCTGAAACCGCTCCCCCGGATTGTTGATCAGGACAGAGGTCAAAAGCACCTGCAATTGAGGCAGATAGTTCTCGTTGAGTGTGGTGAGCAGTACGATAGGCTCACTCATACCATTCCACATCCTTCCCTGTTCTATCCGTCCTCTGTCTCTTTGGAATCAGTCGGTATAGAACAGTTTAGCACAAACCCCATCTTTCGTCCAGTGTTACAACCAGAAAAATCCTTTTTGTCACAAAATGTTAAAAACTACGAATCCGAAGTAACCTCCGTCTCATTTGACTGGGACACCACCACTGTCACCGTTCCCTGCTCTGATGTTCCGTAGAGCGCTGCTCCTGCCTTCCGGCACCGGGCGACAGTCTCCGGGGTGGGGTGTCCATAGCTGTTTTCCCCCACGGAAAATAGCACCGTCTGAGGCGACAGTGCCTCCAGCAGTGCCTCGCCTGTGGCATAGGCGGAGCCGTGGTGTCCAGCCACCAGCACCTCCATCCGGGGCAGGTCATAGCGCTCCAGCAGCATCTCCTCTGCCGCAAAGCCCGCATCCCCAGTGACCAACAGGTCAAAGGAGCCATAGCTGGCCCAGACGCAAAGGCCGTCATAGTCGCCGCCGCAAATCGGCAGGACGGAGATCGTCAATGCCCCGGCGGACAGCTCCGTCTCTCCCGAGATCGTATCCGCCTCCGTCCCCATCTCCTCCACTGACCGGAGCAGCGGTTCCGCCGCCGCCGGGTCCGTGTCCGGCTCTGGGGCCAGGATTCGCTCCACATATCCCTCTTCACACAGGGCGACAACGCCGTTGGTGTGGTCGGCGTCATAGTGGGTCAGGATGAGTACATCCACCCGTTTCAACCCGCGCCGGGCCAGCGCGTCGGTCAGCACCGCCCCGGCGTCGTCGGTGAGGCTGCCGCAGTCGATGACGGCGGTCAACTCCCCGCCGCTCACCAGGATACACTGTCCCTGTCCCACATCCAACAGGTCGACGGTGAGGGTTTCTCCCGCCCCGGGCAGATCGGTCAGGCGGACGCAGATCGCCAGAGCGCCCAGAAGCAGCGCCAGAGAGGCATATCCTGTTCTTCGGCCACATCGCCCGGTCAAAACCAGCATACCCACCAAATAGCACAGCAACACCCAGGCCAGACAGATGGGATGCTCTGCGGTCAGAAGGCCGTTGGGAATACTCGCCAGTGCATCGATCAATCGGACGGCAAGCTGCGTCAGCCACTCTGTCGGGACGGCCAGAAGCATTGCAATTTCCGGGCAGAGCAGTCCCAGAATACCGCAGGCCATGCCCAGAGGCAGCAGAAAGGGCAGCAGCCTGGATATAGCAAGATTCGACAGCGGCGTCAAAAGGGAAAACTCCCGGAAGTAGTACAGCACCAGAGGAACGGTGAAGCAGTTCGCCCCGGCAGTCAGGGCAAGACCGCTCTGAAGGTATCTCAGCGCCCGGTTTCCCTTCCCCACCCGAATATGAGGACAGACTACCAGTATCCCCATCATGGCGGCAAAGGAGAGCTGTAGGCTCACCGAGGCAGCGGCATAAGGATTGGCGACCAGGAGCAGCGCCAGAGCCAGGGAGAGGGAGGTCAGCGGGTCCTCCTGCCGCTCCAACACCGGGGCCAGGAGCAGGATGGCCTGCATGACGATCGCCCGACAGACCGAGGGCGGAAATCCCGTCACCGCACCAAAAACCGCCAGGGCGGGGAGCAGGATCAGTCCCTTTCCCTTTCTGCTCCCGGGCAGCAGGAAAAACAGAGCGGAGGTCAGCAGGGTCACATGGAGGCCGGACGCCGCCACGATATGCCGCAGGCCGGTCTGGGTCAGCGCCTCGTCCAGCTCGTCCGTCAGCCCGTCCTTCTGTCCTGTGGTCAGGGCCAGGAGAAAACCGGCAGTCTCTTCAGAGAACAGAGATTCCAGGGAGTTTCGCAGATCTCTGGCCCAGACCCGCGGCAACAGGAGCATCGGCGTCTGCTCCACATGGACGACAGTAGCATCCGATGCCGACCCGGTCAGCCAGATACCGTCAGCATAGTTGGACAGCGCCCAGACGCCGTCCTCCTCCCGGGCAGTTTTAAAGCTGACCTCTGCCGTCACCGTATCCCCGGGACGGATATCCTCCCCCGACTCGTCCAGCCAGAGCAAAACCCTCGTCCCCACCGGGCCGTCTCCGTCGGCCACAGTACCCTCCACATACCAGCCGTATTGGCTCTGTGTGGAATAGTCCGCAGCCTCCACTGTCACGGAGGCCGTCTGGTCTAACCAGTCCGTCTCCAGACTGGTCACCTGGTAAAACCGACACCAGAACAGCCAGAAGCCCGCCGCAGCCGCCAGCAGGCACAGGCCCGGCAGAACGCTCCGATTGACGCAGCAGGCCAGGCCGCACAGCAGACACAGCGCTCCCAGCAGGAGCATTTGCCACCCCACCAGGGCATAGACAGAAAGACACACCCCGGCGGCGAAGGACAGACAGAAGCAGGCCAGTGGCCGCTTCCTGCCGAAATCCTTCCCTGCACTCAGGGCGTGTGTTCCCAGTTTCATGCTGATTTCCCTTCTCTACGGGGTCAAATCTTTCGAACGGAGTCCCGCTCCACCACACAGACTGCGGTTTTCACGTCATTGCTCTCCGGCTCGACCCCGGAGATCATATCCGCCAGCGCCCGAACCGCCGCCTGGGCCTTTTCGTCCAGGCTCTGATGTACCGTGGTCAGAGGGGGCCACGCAGTTTTGGCATAGACCATGTCGTCAAAGCCCGTCACCGAAAGCTCCTCCGGCATCTCCAATCCCGCCGCCCGCAGCCAGTTCATCGCCTCCACTGCATGGAAGTCCGAGCTGAAACAGAGGGCGGTCTGCTGCCGCAGGAGGGGCAGCTTCTCCTCGTATTGGGCCAGCCGCTCCGCCCGGTCGCCGGACACCGACAGCCGCATGGCGTCTGCATCGACGACGTCGGCTTCCTCCATGGCCTGGCGGAAGCCCAGCCAACGTAGCCGGTCGCTCTCCTGGTTGTCGGCCACAATGAACAGGATATGCCGGTGGCCCTGAGCGAGCAGATATCGGCCGATCTGATAGCCGCCGCCCATCTCATCCGAACTGACCTGACAGACATCAGGAATGCTCCGCTCCATATATGAGTCAATGAGTACCAGAGGCTTTTCATAGGAGGCGTGGAGAGATTCGATCTCCTGCTGGGTCAGATTGAAGGCGATCAGCCCGTCAAAATTCCATGCCCGACTCTCCTGAAGGATCTCCTCTATGCTGCGACGGGTGAGGAGCATCATATAGTAGCCCTCGCTGTGGATCGCCTCTTCCAGATAACCGATCAGGCCCGCCGCCAGCAGACCGTTTCGGGACCGGAGGGCATCCTGAGGGGAATAGCCCATGACAACACCTATAATATGGGAGCTGTCCCGGGCAAGCATTTGTGCGCTCAGGCTGGGAATATACCCCATTTCCTCGATCAGCTTGCGAATCTTCTCCGCCACGGCGGGAGAGACCTTGCCCTCCTTTTGGTGGATGACGTTGGAGACCGTGGTGGTACTCACACCAGCCCGCTCTGCAATGTCCTTGATTCGAACCAAAGTAACCATCTCCAAACTGGCAACCTTAAAATAACGTTACCAAAATGAATTTTCAGGACTTTAGTATATCATAAGAGAAGAGAGTACGCAAGAGAAAAAGCAAACGTTTCCAGAGGCCATTCCCGGCATTTTTCAGTCTATTTGACCGTCTTTGTCGTCAGGCAGACGGCCCTCTCCCACCCGTCAGCCGGGCCAGCGCAGCCGCCAGGGCGTCCATGTCCTCATCGGTACCGATGGTGATACGAAGGAAGTCGGAGATACGGGGCTGGTCGAACCAGCGGACCAGGATGCCATCCCGCCGCAGACCGGAGAACAGCTCCTGTCCGCTGACGGCGGGATGGGAGACAAAGATGAAGTTGGCCCTGGAGGGCAGGACGGTAAAGCCCAGCTCCTTCAATTGTCCCACCGTCCGCTCTCTGGTCGCCATGACCCGGCGGCGCTGAGCGTCAAAGTAGTCCACGTCCCGGACGGCGGCGGCGGCCCCGGCAATGGCCAGACGGTCCAGGGTATAGGAGTTGACCGAGTTCTTCACGCAGTTCAGCCCGGCGATCAGGTTGGGGTTTCCGAAGGCAAAGCCCACCCGAAGCCCCGCCAGAGAGCGGGATTTAGAGGCAGTCTGCACCACCAGCAAATTGGGATACTCCCGGATGAGAGGCGTCACCGATTCGCCGCCGAAGTCCACATAGGCCTCGTCCACGATGACCACCCGTTCCGGGTTGCCCTCCAGGATGCGGCGGATGCTCTCCGTCTCCAGCGCCATCCCGGTGGGGGCGTTGGGGTTGGCGATGACCACGCCGTCGTTATTTCCCAGGAAAGGCTCCACCGGGAGAGTGAAGTCCTCCCCCAAAGGTACCGTCCGGCAGCGGATGCCGAACAGGTTCGCGTAGACGGGATAAAAGGAGTATGTGATGTCGGGAAAGACGATCTCGCTTCCCTGGTCGAAGAATGCCTGAAAGGCGAAGGAGAGCACCTCGTCAGAGCCGTTGCCCACGAAAATCTGCGCCTCCTCCAGGCCGTAGACCTCCGCCAGCGCCTGCACCAGCTCGGTCCCTGCCGGGTCGGGATAGAGGCGGAGGCTCTCCCCCGCTCCCTGCCGGATGGCCTCCAGCGCCTTGGGAGAGGGTGGATAGGGGTTTTCGTTGGTATTCAGCTTGATGAATTTCCGCTCACGGGGCTGCTCACCGGGGGTGTAAGGGGTGATATTCTGTATCCTGCCAGACCAAAATTCCTTCATAGCGTGTCACTGCCTTCCCGGATGATTTTTTTAATGGAACGCTCCGCCTTGCTCCGGGGGATCATCATCTCCCGGCCGCAGGTACGGCACCGGAGGCGGAAATCCATGCCAATGCGCAGCACGTCCCACTCCCTGCCGCCGCAGGGGTGAGGCTTTTTCATCTGGAGGATATCGTTGACCTGAACATCCATATTGGCCTCCTGTCTCTCGCTCTGTTACGCTAACACGTTATCATGTCGGGGGGAGGTTGTCAAGGCTCCCATTCCCCCTTGACCCGTTCCCAATAGGCCCGGGCGGCCTGCTCCTGCTTGTTCTCCCCAAACTCGTAGTATTTCCGCCCCACAAGAGCGTCCGGGAGATACTGCTGCTCCACCCAATGGTTCGGGTAGTCGTGAGGATAGAGATAACCCTGCTCCCGCTCCATGCCCGCGCTGTCGGCGTGGACGTTTTGCAGATGGCGGGGATAGTCCCCCGTCTTTCCTGCCGCCACGTCAGACATGGCGGCGGAGATGCCCTGATAGACGCTGTTGGACTTGGGGGCCGTGGCAAGCAGCACCACCGCCTGGGCCAGAGGCAGCCGGGCCTCCGGCAGTCCCAGCATATTGGCGTTTTCCACACAGGCGTTGACGATGGACACCGCCTGAGGGTAGGCCATGCCCACATCCTCGCTGGCGGAGCAGAGGATGCGCCGGATGGCGGTCACCATGTCCCCCGCCTCCAGCAGTCGGGCCAGATAGTGGAGGGCGGCGTCCGGGTCGGAGCCTCGCATGGATTTCATCAGCGCAGAGGCGATGTCGAAGTGGTCGTCCCCCGCCCGATCGTAGCGCATGGCGGAGCGCTGGGCCAGCATTTGGGCGTCCTCCAGCGTCAGGGTGATCCTCCCCCCTGTGGAGCGGGCGGCGTTCACCTGAAGCTCCACCGAGTTGACCGCCTTGCGCACGTCCCCGCCGCAGGCGGCGGCGATGTGGTCAGTCACTTCGGGAGGACATTCGATCTCCACCCCACGCCGTTTCGCCAGCAGCGCCACCGCCCGCTCCACCGCCGGGCGCACCTCCTCCGCCGTCACCGGCTTGAACTCAAAGACGGTGGACCGGCTGAGCACCGCGTTATAGACGTAGAAGTACGGGTTTTCCGTGGTGGAGGCGATGAGGGTGATCTTGCCGTTTTCCATGAATTCCAGCAGAGACTGCTGCTGCTTCTTGTTGAAATACTGGATCTCATCCAGATAGAGGAGCACGCCGTTGGGCGCCATGAGGGTGTCCACGTCGGCGATGACCTCCTTGATGTCGTTGATGGAGGCAGTGGTGGCGTTGAGCCGGTGGAGGGTGCGGTCCGTCCGCCGGGCAATGATGTTGGCCACCGTGGTCTTTCCCGTTCCGGAGGGCCCGTAAAAGACCATGTTGGGGATGTTCCCGCTCTCGATGATACGGCGCAAAATGCCGTTCTCCCCCAGGATGTGCCGCTGCCCCACCATCTCGTCCAGGGTCTGGGGGCGTATCTCATCCGCCAGTGGGCGGTTTGCCATAGGTGCTCATCTCCCCTTGATTTTTCTGCCGTCGGAATAGACCGCTGTGATCTGTTCCCTCTTGGCCCGGTAAATGGCCCGCTCCAGCCGCAGGGGCAGCTCCATCTCCCCCTTTGGCCCCAGGGTGCTGTCGTCCACCACCACGGCGTGGAGCCGGTCGCCCACGGCGAAGCCGTCTCCCGCCCCAAAATAGCGGTGGCCCGCGGTCGTCCCCAGGTAGTAGGCTTCGGCTGCGCTCAGAGGCGCGTCCCCGGCCGTCATGTACCGCACCTTGGAGGTGCGCACGGCGCTGGACATGACCTCCAGCATGGGGAGATGGTCCCCTCCGGCGATGTCGGAGCCAAGAGCCACCCAGACCCCCTCCTCCAGCATCCGCCGCACCGGGGCGATGCCGCTGCACACGTTGGTGTTGGAGTCCGGACAGTGGACCGCCAGGACGTTGGATTCTCTCATGGCCTGCCGCTCTGTCTCGTCGCTGTAGACGCAGTGGGCCATGACGGTGTGATCTTTCCACAGACCGTATTTAGCGTAGGTCTCCCAGTAGCGCCGACAGTCCGGGTGCAGCTGGGACACCCAGTCCAGCTCGTTGGTGTTCTCGGACAGATGGGACTGGACATACAGCCCCCGCTCCCCTGCCAGCTCTCCCAGCCAGGCCATCAGCTCGTCGGTGCAGCTGGGGGTGAAGCGGGGGGTGAGGATGGGTCTGATGCGGGAGAAGCGCCCGCACCCCTCCAGCCAGCGGATAGTCTCCCGTTTGGACTGCTCCGTCGTCTCCTGGAGCACCGGGGAGCCGTTGCGGTCCATGTTCACCTTGCCCACATAGCCGGTGACGCCCGCCCGCTCCAGGGCCTCCATCAGCAGCCAGGTCCCCTCCGTGTGGAGAGAAGAGAACATGACCACCCGCGTTGTGCCGTTGGCCACCAGCTCCGCCACCAGCATGGCATAGACCTCCCGGGCATAGTCCGGGTCGGCAAACCGGCTCTCTGTGGGGAAGGCATAGCGGTTCAGCCACTCCAGCAGCGGGACATCCATACAGGTACCCAACATGGGGTACTGGGGGCCGTGGAGGTGCATATCCGCAAAGGATTGTAAAATCAGGCAGTCGCCGTAGTCGGTCACCGGCAGCTCTGTGCCCTCGGGCAGCGTCTCCAGCACCGCCCGGATGACGCCGTCCTCCAGCACCAGACAGCCCCCCGGCAGACAGCGCAGCTCCCCTAGGGCGGGGGCGTCGATGATGTTTCCTCGAATGATCTCTTTCATAATGGTTACTCCAAAGCGCACGAGGGCGCAGACATTACTTTGCTAACAGTATAGCATTTTCCGGTGGATTGTCAATTTGAAGGCTTCGTAGCTCTCCACACGCTCCCCACAAATTTTCTCCATTTCCCTATTGACATTGACCGCATATGGTCTATAATAGAATCATCAATTGAACAGTTGTTCATATGATGAATTGATATTCAGGGAGGATGCTCACCATGAAAAAGACCTACAAGATCGACGTGGACTGCGCCAACTGCGCCAACAAAATGGAGGAGGCCGCCAGCCAGACCCCCGGCGTGGCCAAGGCCGTCGTCAACTTTATGACCCTGAAAATGGTCGTGGAGTTTGAGGAGGGGCAGGACCCCAGGGCCGTCATGGCACAAGTGCTCAAAAACTGCAAAAAGGTGGAGGACGACTGCGAAATTTTCCTGTAAGACAGGCAGTCTGTCTCAAGGGAGGCATAGACGTGAACAAAAAGCAGAAAAAGATGCTGGCCCGCATCCTGGTATCCGGGGTGCTGATGATCGTCCTGTCCCTGTTGCCGGTGGAGGGTATCCTGCGATTTGTGCTGTTTCTCATTCCCTATCTCGTCGTCGGATACGACATCCTGCGCAAAGCGTGGAAGGGTATTCTGAACCGGCAGGTGTTTGACGAGAACTTCCTCATGGCGGTGGCCACTGTGGGGGCCATGGCCCTGGGGGAGTATACCGAGGGCGTGGCGGTCATGCTGTTCTACCAGATCGGCGAGCTGTTCCAGAGCTACGCCGTGGGCAAGAGCCGCCGGAACATCAGCCAGCTCATGGACATCCGCCCGGACTACGCCAATATCCAGGGAGAAGACGGCCTGGAGCAGGTGGACCCGGATGAGGTAGAGCCGGGCACCGTCATCGTGGTGCAGACCGGAGAGAAAATTCCCATCGACGGCGTGGTGGTAGAGGGTCAGGCGTCCCTCAATACCAGCGCCCTCACCGGGGAGAGCCTGCCCCGGGAGGTGTCCGCCGGGGACGAGGTCATCAGCGGCTGCATCAACATGACCGGCGTGCTGAAGATCCGCACCACCCGGGCGTTTGGGGAGTCTACCGTATCCAAAATTCTGGAGCTGGTGGAAAACTCCAGCTCCAGGAAATCCCGTTCGGAGCAGTTTATCTCCCGGTTCGCCCACTATTACACCCCCATCGTCTGTTACAGCGCCTTGGCCCTGGCCATTCTGCCGCCTCTGGTGCTGCTGCTTCTGGGCCAGGGGCCGGACTGGGGCACCTGGGTCTATCGGGCGCTGACCTTCCTGGTCATCAGCTGTCCCTGCGCTCTGGTCATCAGCATCCCCCTCAGCTTCTTTGCCGGCATCGGCGGGGCAAGCCGGGCGGGCGTGCTGGTGAAGGGCTCCAACTATCTGGAGGCCATGTCCCAGGTGCGGTATATCGTCTTTGACAAGACGGGGACGCTGACCAGAGGCGTGTTCCAGGTGGTGGGCGTCCACCACAGTCAGATGGAGGAGCAGCGGCTTTTGGAATACGCCGCACTGGCAGAAAGCTTCTCCTCCCACCCCATCAGCCGCAGCCTGAGAGATGCCTGCAAAACGCCTCTGGACGCCTCCCGGGTCTCCCAGGTGGAGGAGATCGGCGGCCACGGCGTCACCGCCCTGGTGGACGGGCACGCCGTCGCCGTGGGCAACGCCAGACTGATGGAAAAGCTGGGCATCCAGCCGGTGGACTGCCACAGTGTGGGCACCGTGGTCCATGTGGCCATCGACGGGGTCTATCAGGGACACATCCTCATCTCCGACGTACCCAAGCCCACCTCCGCCCAGGCCATCCGGGAGCTGAAGCGCTCCGGCGTGCGCAAGACCGTCATGCTCACCGGAGACGCTGCGCCGGTGGCAAACCAGGTGGCCCGGGAGCTGGGGGTGGACGAGGTCTACAGTCAGCTACTCCCGGCAGACAAGGTGGAGCAGGTGGAGCGGCTGCTCACGCAGAAGGACGGCCGGGAGAAGCTGGCCTTTGTGGGCGACGGCATCAACGACGCCCCCGTGCTGGCCCGGGCGGACGTGGGAGTGGCCATGGGCGCTCTCGGCTCAGACGCCGCCATCGAGGCCGCCGACATCGTCCTCATGGACGACGACCCCATGAAGCTGGTCACCGCCATCCGCATCTCCCGGAAATGTATGGGCATCGTCACGGAGAACATCGTCTTTGCCCTGGCGGTCAAGCTGGTCTGCCTGCTGCTGGGGGCGATCGGCGTCGCCAATATGTGGGTGGCCATCTTCGCTGACGTGGGCGTGATGGTGCTGGCCGTGCTCAACGCCATCCGCGCCCTGCGGGTGCCAACGAAATAAAGCAGAAAACAACCGGCCCTGTCTGAGCGGATTCAGGCAGGGCCGGTTTCGTTATGCGTAGCTCAGGACCTCGTGATGGGTCCGGGAGACGATGACCTCCAATTGGGGGAATCCCTCCTCCAGCCAGCCTCGCAGCACCGGGACCACCACGTTTTCCGTGGGAAAGTGGCCCGCGTCGATGAGGGTCAGGCCCAGCTCCTCTGCGTCCAGGAAGTGGTTGTATTTCAGGTCAGAGGTGATGAAGGCGTCGCATCCGGCGGCCCGGACAGCCTCCAGCATACTGCCGCAGGCGCCGCCGCCCACCGCCACCCGGCGGATGGGCCGTCCCCCGTCCACATATCGGAGACCGTTGGGCCGGAGGGCGATCTTCACCCGCTCCAGCAGCGCCTCGGTGGTCAGCGTCTCCGGCAGCAGTCCCACCCGGCCGATACCGGCAGGCCGCCCCTGGTCGTCTGTGCCGCTGGCCTCCAACAGAGACACCTGCTCCAGCCCCAGCGCATCCGCCAGGGCGGAGTTCACCCCGCCCTCCACGGCGTCCAGATTGGTGTGACAGCAGATAGCGGCCAGCCCCAGCCGGGCCATGCTCCACAGCTTCCGGCCCACCAGGTCCTCCGGGGCCAGGGTGACATGGCGTACCGGGTTAAAAATGAGGGGATGGTGGCTGACGATGAGCTGAGCGTCCCGCTCCGCCGCTTCACTAATCACCTGGTCGGTGATGTCCAGGGCCACCAGCACCCGCCGGACCTCTCCCGCAGGGTCGCCCACCAGCAGCCCGGAGTTGTCCCAGCTCTCCTGGAGCCGGAAGGGGGCCTTTTGGTCTAAATACGCTCTGATTTCCTCTACTGTCGTCATGGCAGCTCTCCCCTCTCCGCGGCATTTCGCCACTGTTCCAGCTCGTTTCCGGCCCTCGTCAGCTCGTCCAGCCGTATCACATCCGGCTGGGCGGCGTGGAGCAGGCCCTCTCTCTGCCGCCGGAGCCGTTCCAGCTCGTGGCAAAGATAATCTCCCCAGGGACAGCCTGCCGCCCAGGTTGCCGGCCGTCCGGCGATGCGGGTCCCCGGCGTCCAGTAGGTGTCGCTCTCCCCGCCGAGGACCACCAGGACAGTGTACCACCGCTGCTCCTCCCGGACGCAGTACTCCTGCCGGATGGCGTAGCCGTTTTCCGTCAGCCACTCCCGCAGCTCCGGCAGATTGCTCTGGGGCTGGAGCAGGAGACGGACATTTTCCCGTGTCCAGGGGGCGGCGGCCAGGATGCCCCGCACTGTATCTCCTCCCATCCCGGCTATGGCGATGCAGTCCGCCTCGTGGGGGGACAGGGCGGCCAGTCCATCGGAAAGACGAAATTGAATCTGCTCTGTGCAGCCGAACCGCTCCGCCGTCTCCCTGGCATGGGCCAGGGGGCCGGGGCGGAGATCTCCGGCGATGGCGGTTTCAACGACCCCGTTCCGGAGCAGCCACACCGGGAGATAGGCGTGGTCGGTGCCGATATCCGCAAAGCGGCAGCCTCTGGGCACCAGGGCCGCCACCGTCCGGAGCCGGGGAGATAATTCCAGTGTCATAGCGCACCTCGAAACTCGAAAAAAAGGAAGGCCGCCGGAGCTTGTTCCGGCGGCCTGTTCGGTCTGGTCTGCCGCCTTACTCTGGAAGGTCGACAATGCTGTTCAGCTCGTCCAGCAGGGTGTCCACGTCCACGCCGTGAACCATGCAGGCCTCCTCTACCGTCTCGCCCATGGAGGCGGGGCAGTACAGGCAGTGCATCCCGATGGACATGAACAGCGGGGCCGCATCCGGGGCAATCCGCAGAATATCGCTGATAATGGTATCCTTGGTGATCTCCGTCATGGTGATTCCCTCCGTCATGGTGATTTCCGCCTTTGGCGGCGGTCGATTTTTCTGATCGCCCCTATTATACCCGGAAGGGACCGGATTTTCAACCGTTTTCCTCGTTCTCCTCCAGAAATTTGCTACCGGATATTGATCGTCCAGCACTCTGGAGAGAGACGCACCAGGAGGTAGGCCTCCTCCGTCCCTGTGGCGTCGTCGCCATAAGCTATCACCTGTCCGTTGACATACTCCGTCTGCTCACCGGTGGACGAAAGCGCATCTGCGGGCAGAAAGAGATAGGCGCTCATGGTGCCGTTATCGCCCCCGGAGTAACCGATGTCCCCCTCGTCCAGGGCGTCCGACAGCTCTTCATGCTCCCGGAGGATCTCCAGATAGCTCTCCGCCAGAACGGAGGTCAAAGTCTCCAGGGCCTCTCCATTTGCATTGCCGGAGTCCGTATATCCCATTACCTCTGTCAGCTCTGCCCCGCCGTCGCAGTAGACCGTCAGAGGCAGTCCCGTCTCGTCGTCCACTAGCAGGGAGCAGAACATGGGTTCTCCGGATAGCTCTCCAAAGAAAACCACGTCCCAGCACTGAAACGCCGTCTCGCCGGTCTCGTCCACGAAAAGGTGGCAGCTCACCTCAGGCTCGCAATCGTCCAGTTGCCAGGGATAAAGCCCCAGCGCCGTCTGAAGCCGGTCCAAAATCTCCTGACTGATGGCAATCACATCCTCCGAGGTCAGCCCCATCTCTGACTCGTCCATGGAATAATTGCTGGTGTAGCCATCACGGATGCAGTACACCCGGGAAAGATAGGTGTCTAAGGAAAAGCTCTGGCTCTGAGTCAGGCTCAGCCCCGCCACGTCGGCCAGGACAGTCTGGGTCTGGGCCATGGCGTCCTGATAAGGAAAGGCCAGACTGGGGAGCTGACTGAACAGGAACAGCACCGCCCCGGTACACGCCGCCGCCAAGGCAGTCAATAGCGCCCGTTTTCCTCTCATGGTTTTTCTCCCCCTCTCAGCTCCACCGTGACCAGAGTCCCCTTTCCCGGCTCGCTCTGAAAGGTCATGGTCCCGTGGTGGATGCGGACGATCTCCCGGCACAGGGCCAGCCCCAGGCCCGCACCCCCCTGGGCCCGGGAGCGGGACTTGTCCACCCGGTAAAAGGCCTCGGTAAGCCGTTCGATCTCCTCCGGGGGAATCCCCCGGCCGTTGTCCATGACCTGTATCTCACAGCCGTCGTCCCCCGTGGGCCGGATGCCCAGCAGGAGAGTCTTCTCCCCGTCTCCGTCCAGGGCCTTTCGCCCGTTGTCCAGCAGATTCAGGATGAGGGACTTTACCAGCTCCGGCTCCAGCAGAGCGCTCCCTGGCTGGCAGTAGACCCGGAGGCAGATATCGTTCTTTTGCATCACCGGCTCCATGGTGTCCTTGACCTGACGGGCCAGCTGGGGCAGGTCGGTCCGGGTGAGTGCAAAGTCGTCCTTCCCCAGCACCAGCAGGTCCAGCAGCTTCAAGGATAGGTGTTCCAGGCGGCTCCCCTCCAGGAAGATGTAATTCGCCGCCTGCCGAGCATCCTCCGGGGGAAGGCTCTGACTGCGGAGCAGGTCGGCATAGCCGATGATGGAGGTCATGGGGGTTTTCAGCTCGTGGGCAAAGCTGCCCATAAACTCCTCCTGACGGTGCATGGTCTCCTGAAGCTGATTTACATAATCCTGGATGCTGTCCGCCATCCGGTCAAACTCCCTTGAGAGAGCTGCCACCTCGTCCCCGCCCCGGATACGGGAGCGACGGGACAGATCGCCCTGGGCCAGAGACTGGGCTGTGCGGGAGAGCCTGGTCAGGGGCCGGGTGAGCAGAGTGGCGATGAGCCAGGACAGCGCGCCCCCCAGGGCCACCGCCACCCAAAAGACCCGGAAGTAGATCTGCTGCTGGCTCTCCCGGAGGGCATAGACAGAGGACATATCATACAGCCCGTCCAGATAGCAGATCGTCTCTCCCATGCGGAATTGGCTGGTGATCTGATAGTAGCGGCTGTCCCCAGCGGCAAAGAGCTGCATCACCCCTTGCTCCTCCTGGGTGTCGACCCGGAGATCCAGCAGCAGGTCGGCAAATCTGCTGTCGCCGAGATAGACTGTCTCCCCTGCCCCGTCTGTCACCCGGAGGGTGAGCCAGCCGCCGGTCTGCTGCCCGTCCATCTGGTTGAGGATGTCCGCCACGTCCTCCGGCCCAGTCTGGTCGCTGACGGCGTTGACCAGGCTCAGGGTGCTCTGCACCATCCGGTAGGATTGCACCGCCGCATCCTCCTCCTCGCCCAGCAGACTGGAAAAGGACAGGGAGAGGAGCAGCGTTCCTCCCACTCCGAAGGACAGGGCCAGCACCAGCACAGTGGAGAGCAATATCTTGGTGCGAAAGCGCATATCAGGCCTCCAGCCGGTAGCCCACCTTGGGGATGGCCACCAGCCGACGCTCCCAACCCACCTTGCGCCGGAGGCGCTGGACGTGGAGGTCCACCGTCCGGGTGGTGCTGGTATATTCTCCGCCCCAGACCCGCTGATAGATGGTCTCCCGGTAGAGTGCGATGCCGGGGTTTTGGGCAAAGAGCAGGAGCAGCTCGTATTCCTTGGGGGTCAGGGAGATCTCCTGCCCGTCCCGAAAGACCTGCATGGAGCGCAGGTCGATGTGCAGGCCGCCCACGTCCAAAGTGCTCGCCAGCTTCTGGTACCGGCGGAGCACCACCTCCACCCGGGCCAGCAGCTCGATGATCTCAAAGGGCTTGACCAGATAGTCCTCCGCCCCCATCCGCAGGCCCTTCACCCGGTCGCTCACTGCATTTTTCGCCGTGAGAAAGATGACCGGTATGCCCAGGGGCCGGATGTACTCCATCAGCTCAAAGCCGTCCGCACCGGGGAGCATGATGTCCAGTAAAATCAGGTCGAAAGCGGCATCCGCCTCCAGCAGGTCGGCGGCAGCCAGCCCGTCGTAGACGCAGCGGCACTGATACCCCGCCCTGGTCAGGCTCATGCGGATGAGGTCGGAAATCGCCCGCTCGTCCTCCACGATCAAAATTCGGATCATGTCTGCCTCCCTGCCGCCGGAGACTGGCTCCGGCCTGTTTTTCTCTCCCGAAATATTACATCCGCTCTGCATCCAAACGGCATCCGCCCGGGCCGTATCAAAGGGCGCACAGCAGAAACCGTGCGCCCTGAAAAAATGTGTGATTGTTCGGCCTTACAGCATGGAGTAGCCGTTCCGGTTGACCAGCGCATCCACCGGGACGCCCTGCTTGCAGTAGGGGCAGTTGGTGTAGTCATAGCTCCGGTAGTCCGGGAGCGAGCTGACGTCGAAGATGCTGTCGATCTGTACTCCGTCCATCTGGCTGATGTTGCTGAAGATGGAGGAGACGCCTCTGGGCACGCCGCCGTAGAACTGGATGGTTTCAATGGCCTTGTGTACCGTGTAGCCGGTGGTGATGGAGGCCATGAGAACGATGCAGTCCCGGTTCTGGATGAGGGACTTGTAGTTATCCCGGAAGATGAGCTGACTGGTGTTGGCGTTCTGCTCCGGGGTGACGATAGCCACCTCTTTCTTGGCGTTCAGGCCCCGGCCCAGGTGGGAGTCCACCAGCATCCCCGCCAGCAGCGTGCCGATGACCTCGGTGCCGTCCATACAGAGGATGGTGTCCACCGGGATGTTGTTCTTATACTTCCGGGAGAGGACGTCGGCCACCGCCTTGGCCTCCCGGTAAACCGTCTTCATGGAGGTCAGCTCCATAAAATAGTTGATGTGGGAGTGGTTGGTGATAAAATGGCCCGGAATGGCCTTGAGATACAGGTCCGTGTTTTTGTTCTTTGCATAGAACTTGACAATCTTATGGTCCAGCGACATAAGGAGCACCTCCGATATCAGGATGGGAACATTATAAGGCATTCCGCTCGAAAAAGCAAGATACTTTTGGAAAAATGAATGTATTTATTCTGCCGTCAGCCGCTCACGCCGTACTGCTCCGCCAGCTCGCACAGGTATTCCGCCATGGACTGTCCCTCAGGTGGGGTAAACTCCGCCCCGTTGTAGGTGTAAGGCCCGTCTATGGGAAAATCTATCCTGTCCCGTACTGCGAGGATATGGGGGTGCTCGGCCTCCTCCGACTGGACGCCCTCCATCAGCAGGAGCAGGTACTGCTGCCCGGTGTCGTAGACCGGTGCCATGCCTCCGTCCCGGTTCTGGTCACACAGGGCATACACATACAGCTCCTCCTCCGTCCAGGTGCCGTACAGCACCTCGTCCACCTGAAAGAGATAGTAGACATAATCCTCATATGCCTCCATGCTCTGATAGGTAGCGGAGACGGCCAGATCGCTCTCGCAGACCAGGGCCTCCAGCTCGTAGGTCTCCCCATCCACCGTCGTCTCGGTGGGCAGGGCCGCAATGCTACCGTCGGAGGCCCCGCTGTCGCAGCCAGTGAGCAGCAGGAGCATACACAGTACCGTCAAAATTGCCGTCCATCGAGTCCTGTTTTTCATGTGACACCATCCCTTCCCATTTTCCGTATTCCTTCTTTTTTATTATACTGAGGGGGGATAATTGTCAATGACATTTACTGAACTTCTATCCATATTGACCTATTTTCTCCCTTCACGAAAGATTTACACATCTGGAAATGTAATTCTCTTGCCATTTGCGCAGAATGTGATAAAATATGACCTGAACGTAATTCCAGGGCAGACGAGCCTTGGGTCTCCCATTTTGAACAAGCGCAGGGGTAATCGCACTATGAGCTATCGTATCGGCATTGACATCGGCTCCACCACTGTCAAGGTAGTGGTGCTGGACGACGACAACAAACTGCTGTTCCGCTCCTATGAGCGGCACTTTTCCAAGGTCCGGGAACGGACCTGCCAGACCCTCCGCTCCATCGCCGACCGGTACAGTGGCCAGGACGTGAAGGCGGTCATCACCGGCTCCGCCGGTCTGGGCGTCAGTAAGGCAAGCGGGGTGGGCTTTGTCCAGGAGGTCTACGCCACCGCCGCGGCGGTGAACACCTACATCCCCGGCACCGACGCCGTCATCGAGCTGGGCGGCGAGGACGCCAAAATCATCTTCTTCGGCGGGGCGCTGGAGGAGCGGATGAACGGCTCCTGCGCCGGAGGCACCGGGGCCTTTATCGACCAGATGGCCACCCTGATGAACGTCACCGGCGACGAGCTGGATCGGCTGTCCATGGGGCACGAGAAGATCTATCCCATCGCCTCCCGCTGCGGCGTGTTCGCCAAGAGCGACATCCAGCCCATCCTGA
>JAJBUB010000041.1 GCA_020860575.1 Clostridiales bacterium
ATCAGGTTGGACCGGCGGCCCATGGCCTCCAGAATCAGGCGGCGGGTCACCCGGTGGCGAAGTAGCAGACCGTATCCGTCTTGTCGATCTTTTTCAGCCCCCGGAAGATCCAGCCGGTGAGCGCTCCCACCAGCGTCCGGGTACCCACGCACAGGATGAAGGTGGAGACTGGGCTGAGCTGGAAAAATGCCCCGGTCATGAGGGAGGCGCCGGTGACGGCATCATAGAAGCTGGTGAAGCCAAAGACCATGCCCAAAACCGCCCCCGCCAGCGGCCCGGAGAGCATGGCGCCGATGGCGATGGGGATCATGGTGAAGGTCATCACCAGGGGTCCCACCGGGATACTGGCCAGTCCGGTGAGCTTCATCACCAGGATGATGGCGATGAGCAGGGCTACCTCGGTCAGATAGCGTACCTTGTCGTTGCTGTTTTTCATGATAGTTACCTCCTGCTGCCGTTCCGCCCTTCGTCGGATACAGCGCAATATGATGTGCCGCCGCCGTTGTTTTTCAGGCGTCGCCGCATAAATCGGCAAGAGCAGCTGGCAAAATAGCTGCCAGATGCCGTAGACGCATTTATGCGGTGATGCCCAGGCATCTGCCGTCCGCACAGGGGTACAGCGATGCGCTCACAACAGCATTGGCCGCCGGGCAAGCCCGACGGCCATCATTATAGTTCGGATAAAGAAAAATTGCAACTGTATTTTTGCGCAGGCAGTCCCAGCCCTCACAAAATCCGATCCGTCACCGGCGGCTCCATACGCAAATCGTCAAAATAGTGATACAGAGGCAGCAGCAGCTCCCAGCCCTCCGCCACGGCGTCCGCCAGCTCCGGGGAGCAGAACAGCTCGTCCGGGGGACACTCCCGGACAAAGCTGAGAGATTTCCGATTGTACCAGCCGTCCAGCATTGGGGATACGCTGCCCTTGGGTCGCTTGTACGACTGCCCCTCCAGGACAAAGGTGTCCTGCCGCTCAAAGTCCCGGATCAGCTTTTCCAGCGCCTCCGGCTCCCGGCGGATGCGGCGGCGGTAGGCCTCCATGTCGGCGGGGGTCCCCCAGTAGCCCAGGCCGTAGCCGTAGCCCTGGCGGGAAACCTCGAACCAGAGGGAGGGGATGTCGTGCCAGTCCTCGTCCCGGTCGTGGGGCCGCTCCAGGGAGAGCCAGAGATGGTCCTTATATGGCCCGCCTCCGTGGAGTCTCCGGGCATCCCGGTAGATGCGGGTGACGTGGAGATTGACCAAAAGCCCCGGATTCCGCTCCAGTATCCGGTCGTAGACGGTCCGCCCCAGCTCCTGCATGGGCTGGTAGAGGTAGGTCAGATATTCCTCCTTGTGGGCATTGAACCAGCTCCGCTCGTTGTTCAGCGCGATCCCCCAGAGGAACTGGATGGTCTCGTCGGAAAAGCCTTGAAACATGTGTGCTACGCTCCTGTCTGAATCTGGAATAGACCTCAGGGGCGGAGAAGCTCCGCCCCTGGGAAACTGTGGCTGTTGGCCAGCTTAATCGCCGGTGGCAATAACTTTGTTCCGGGCCTTGTAGTAGCTGTATGCCTCCTCCGTGGAGGAGATAAGATTGCCGTCTCCGTCATACAACTCCCGGTAGGTCTGCACCTTGTAGCCGGTGTAGGGGGTGGTGATGACCTTGCTCTGCCCGGAGGACAGGCTGCTGTCAGTGGTGTAGGTGGTGGAATAAGGGATGGTCTCCAGGGTCTTGCTGACGATCTTCACCGTGATGTCGTCTGTCTTGGTGCCGTAAATGCTCACTGTCAGCTTGCCGCCGGAATAGCTGGTGACGATCTTGATGGGATAGTCCGTGTTGTTGGCAAACTCAAACTCCGGACCGCCCCAGGAGACGGTGGCATCCAGGCCCAGGCCGATGTAGCTGGAGGCGTAGGTGTGGTTGGTCCGGGTGACGATCTCCAGATTGGCGTAGAGACAGGCGGCGTACAGGGTAGAGGAGGTCTGGCAGATGCCGCCCCCTACCTCCTGGACGGTCTCGCCGTTGTTGTAGGCAGGGGCCGCAGAGAAGCCCCGGGCGGTGGTGCGCTCGCCTACCGTATCGTTGTAATTAAAGATTTCTCCCGGCAGCAGGATGGTGCCGTCGCAGAACTGGGCCGAGAGCTTCACATTGCTCACCCGGCCGGAGGAGCCGGTGACAGTGGTGGTATAACTCCCCAGCACATCGGCAAAGAGATTTTCCTCCAGGTTTTCCGTGGTGATGTCCGGCTCAGTGTAGACCAGGTCCACCGTCACCTGACCGCCTGCCTCGGCGTCCGCCAGCGCCTGTGTGGCGGCGTCCACGTCGAAGGATACCCCTTCCGTGGAGGGTACGATGGCATAGTCGTTGTCCGGGTCCAGGGTGGCGCTGACCGGCGCCACATAGATCTGGTCGTAAATCGCCTGAATGTCCAGCTCGGCGATCTCGCTGGAGAGGGTAGCGCAGTCCACTGTATGCTCCTCCGGCCAGTTGCCGGAGTTGACCAGGCTGGCCACCTGGTCGGTCAGGGTGTCCACATCCGCCGTCACCCCGGCGCTGCCCTTAGTGATGATGACGCAGTCGCCTTCGATGGTGTAGGTGGTCTCCACGGCGGTATCCACCGCCTCGATGCCGGTAGCCTGGATGAGTGATTTCAGCGTCTCCGTGTCCGTGAGAACAGGCGATACCGTGGCAGTCTGCGCCTCTGTGTTCCCCAGTTCCACCTGGAGCCACTCCCAGCCCCGGGTGAGAAAGTCCCCGTGGCCCAGCTCCATGGCATCGTCCAGGACGCTGCTGTAATCCCAGGTCAGAAGGTTCTGCTCCTCGTCCCAGACAGTGACGCTGTACGTCTCGCCTGCCAGGAGGATGTCTACCGTCCGGTCCTCGTAGACGCTTGCGATCGCCTCGTCCACGGCAGCAGAGGCCTCCTCCCGGGTCATACCCTGGACGTCCACCCCCTGGATGGTCACATCTCCGATGATGGTGTCCTGGTCCACCTGCATACACAGGTACAGGTAGACGGCGAACACCAGAGCGATGAGAAGGAAGAGCAGAACGAGGACCGCCTTCAGTCCGTTGTGCTTTTTCCCCTTGGATTTGGCTTTTTTCGCCCCACGGGGCGCAGTCTTTGTGTTGCTTGCCATCATATGCCTCCAGGGTCAAGCCGTCCTGCCCGGGGCAGACGGCGCGTTTTTTCGATGTTTTCGATATCTCGTTTAGTATAGCGAATCCGGGTCGAAAATTCAAGGCCGATACCGCTGTTGAAACCTTGCAAATTCTTAATTCTGTTGGTATAATATCGTCAGTGAAAAAACGCAGTCCGTTTGTCCGGCTGTGCGATGGTTCGAACTACGCTATGGGTATTTTGCCTGCCCTGTGCGCTGACGAACCGTTGAAAAATATTCGGAAACAGGAAACGCTTGCCGCTTCCTGTTTGCTCTGTGTGCGGACAGCATAGAAACGGACGGCGTTTCAAAAACAAAATATGCCCTGGAGGGAAAGCACTATGCGCTACTTTATCGGAATAGACATTGGCGGAATCAACATTGCCGTGGGCGTTGTGGATGAAGAGAAAAATATGCTGAAAAAGCTCAGCGTCCCCACCGGGGCAGACCGGAAAGCGGAGGCGCTGATCGACGACATGGTGGCCTCCGTCCGGGCGGTGCTGGAGCTGGCGGGGATGACTCTGTCGGAGATCACCTCCATCGGCATCGGCGTGCCCGGGGCGGTGACGTCGGACGGCAACGTCATCCAGGCGGTAAACCTGGGTTGGAAGAACCTGCCCCTGCAGGAGATCATGTCCTCCCGGCTGGGCCTGCCCGTCTATCTGGGCAACGACGCCGACTGCGCCGCCCTGGGTGAGGTGGTCGCCGGGAGCGGGTCTAACTGCAACAGCGCCCTGATGATCACCCTGGGTACCGGCATCGGCGGCGGCTTCATCGTCAACGGCAAGATTTTCAGCGGCTGCACCGGCCAGGGTACCGAGCCGGGACACTTCACCTTCTGCTACGGCGGGGAGCTGTGCGGCTGCGGCAAGCGGGGCTGCTTTGAGGCGTACACCTCCGCCACCGCCCTCATCCGCCAGACCCGCCGGGCCATGGAGAAGAACCCCGACTCCAAGATGTGGGCGCTGGTGGACGGAGACATCGACAAGGTCAACGGCAAGGTCCCCTTTGACGCTGCCAAGCTGGACGACGGCACTGCCCGGGCAGTGGTGGCCCAGTACATCGACTACCTGGCCATGGGCATTGCGGGCATCGTTGACACCTTCCGGCCGGAGCTGATCATTATGGGCGGCGGTATCTGCAACCAGGGGGACTATCTGATGATCCCTCTCAACGAGGGCATCCGGAAATATTCCTTCGCCGCAGACGAATTCCCGCCCCCTCCCGCCGTCCGGGCCACCCTGGGCAACGACGCCGGCATTATCGGCGCAGCGGCCCTCCAGATGTCTATGGAAAAGAAGTAAAACGATGGGTTTTCGCAAAATGACCCTGTCACAGACAGGGCCATTTTGTTGTTACAGCCTGTTTCTCCCTTGCGAAACGGGTAAAATCATACTATAATAACCCTGTCACAAAATAAACGTATTCCACAGCGAAAGGAATCGAGGATAGATGAAGAGAAAGATCCTGCTGGGCGGCGCCTGGCCCTATGCCAACTACTCCCTCCATGTGGGCCATCTGGCGGCCCTCCTCCCCGGGGACATCCTGGCCCGGTATTTCCGGCAGCACGGGGACGAGGTGATCTACGTCTCCGGCTCCGACACCCACGGCACCCCCATCACCCAGCGGGCCAAGAAGGAGGGGACCACTCCCTCCGCCATCGCCCACAAGTATCATGAGGAGTTCGTCAAGGCGTTTGAGGCCATGGATTTCTCCTATGACCTGTATACCGCCACCTTCACGGACTACCACGAGGAACACGTCCGCCAGATGCTGGTGGATATTTACAACAACGGCTACCTCTACGAGAAGGAGAAGCAGCAGGACTACTGCGAGACCTGCGGCAAGTTCCTGGCCGACCGGGAGATCACCGGCCTGTGTCCGGTGTGCGGCAAGCCCGCCAAGGGGGACCAGTGCGACCACTGCCTGACCTCCTTCGACCCGGAGGATCTGAAGGACAAGCACTGCATCACCTGCGGCAACCCCACCGTCCAGCGGCCCAATCATGAGATGGTGTTCGCCCTGTCCCGGTTCCAGAACAAGCTGGAGGACTACTACAAGAAGAACAGCCCCGCCTGGCGCACCAATGCGGTCAACGAGACGAAGAAGTATCTGGAGCAGGGCCTTCCGGACCGGGACGCCACCCGGAACCTGGAGTGGGGCATCAAGGTCCCCTTCGAGGGCTACGAGGACAAGCGCATTTACGTCTGGTTCGAGGCGGTGATGGGCTATCTCACTGCCGGGAGAAAGGTGGCCGAGGAGCGAGGCATCGACTTTGACGAGTTCATGCAGGACGGCGACGACCTCATCACCTACTATATCCACGGCAAGGACAACATTCCCTTCCACACGGTCATCTTCCCCGCCCTGATCATGGCCCTGGAGAAGGGCTGGCAGTGCCCGAAGATGATCGTCTCCAGCGAGTATGTCAAGCTGGGGGAGGACAAGATGTCCAAGAGCAAGGGCAACCTGGTGACCATCCAGGAGCTGGCTGATCAGTTCGACCCGGACAGCATCCGCTTCTTCTTCACGGTGAACAACCCGGAGCGCCGTGACATCAGCTACAGCGAGGACGAGCTGATCGCCGCCCACAACAAGTTCCTCTGCGGAGCCTTTGGCAACTTTGTCAACCGGAACGTCTCCTTCCTGAAAAAGAAGTTCAAGGGGGTCGTCCCCGCCGGAACGGTGGACCCGGACATCCAGGCTCAGACCCAGAGGATGTACGACGAGATCGGCGCACATCTGGAGGCGGGAGAGCTGCGGGCCGCCGCCGAGCAGATGCTCCAGTATATCCAGGACGCCAACAAATACTATGACGGCCAGGCCCCCTGGACCCAGGTCAAGGCGGAGGACAAGACCGCCTTCAACAACACCACCGCCACCTGCATGTATATCATCGCCAATATGTCCAACCTGCTCAACCCGGTGCTGACCCGGGGCTGCGCCAAGCTCCGCACCATGCTGGAGCTGCCGGAGACCCCCACCTGGAACCCCATCAACATCAAAGAGGGCCTGGTGCTGGGCGACTGCCCCATCCTGTATCAGCGGCTGGAAGTGAAGGAAAACTAAACCGCCTCTTTGAACATCAAACGGCCCCGGCACACAGCCGGGGCCGTTTTTCGACCTGAAAGCCCAAAAAGAGCGGCGCACCTCGAAGGAGATGCGCCGCTCTCAATTTAGCGGTCAGAGACGGGAAGGACTTAGGCCTTCTTCTGCTTTGCCTGACGGCTCAGGGTCTGGATGCCCTCGATGGCCAGGATGACGGCCAGCACCACCATCGCAGCGGCGAAGATGAGCTGGAACCAGTCGCCCCAGGCGGCGCCGCCGGCGCCGATCAGGACGATCTTGTTGTAGACGGTCATGACCAGGCTGGTCAGAGTGGCGATGAGCATGAAGCACATGGGGATGTAGAACATCTTGTTATTCCGGCCAATGTTGCCCAGCCAGGCAGCCACGGCCAGCAGAGCCAGGCCGGCCAGCAGCTGGTTGGCAGCGCCGAACAGGCCCCAGATCTGGCTCAGGGACAGGCCGCCCAGGACGCAGCCGATGACGACCATGATCAGAGTGCCGGTCAGAGGATAGGCCAGGAACTTGCGGATGCCGGTGGCGTCACGCCAGGAGGCCTCGCCCTCCTTCAGGAACAGCTCGGTGAACATGAAGCGGCTCAGACGGGTGCCGGTGTCCAGGCTGGTCAGAGCGAAGACGGAGACAGCCAGGGTCAGCAGAGCGTAGACGGTATTGTAGACAGAGGACTCCTCAGCGCCGAACATCAGGGCGATGCCGGAGGAGAAGGCCACGGCGGGGGAACCGAACTCGCCGTTGGTGTACTTGGTGAACACCATGCCCACAGCGATCAGAGCGATCAGGGCCAGGGCGGACTCGATGAGCATGGAGCCATAGCCGATGGGCTTGGCATCAGCCTCGCTGGACAACTGCTTGGAGGTGGTGCCAGTGGCGATCAGGCTGTGGAAGCCGGAGCAAGCGCCGCAGGCCACGGTGATGAACAGAGCGGGGAACAGGGTGCCGATGCTGGTGCTCCAGCCGGTGAAAGCGGGCAGCTCGAAGGTGGCGGTGCCGGCAAAGGCGGAGAAGAAGATGCCGATGACTGCCACAGCCATCATGGCATACAGCAGGAAGCTGGACAGATAGTCACGGGGCTGGAGCAAAATCCAGACGGGGACCAGAGAGGCGATGGTGATGTAGACGCCGATGAGCACGATCCAGGTGGTGCGGCTCAGGGCAAGGCCCACGTTCAGGCCCACGAACAGGAAGGCGATGATGCACACGATGCCGATGACGGTGGCAACGTTGGTGCTCAGGCCGGCCCGGTTGGTCAGCAGACCATAGACGATAGCCAGAATGATGAACAGGACGGAGACCATAGCGGTGGTCTCGTTACCGGTGACAGTCCCGGTGGTGATGCCCCAGTTATCGGAAGCGAAGGTGCCGGCCACCACGTTCACGAAGGAGGCAATTACGAGAATCAGAACCAGCAGGGCGAAGATGCTGAACAGGCGGGCTGCCCGCTTGCCCATGGTGTCGTGGATGATCTCACCCACGCTCTTGCCCTTGTGGCGGACGGAGGCGAACAGGGAACCGAAGTCCTGGACGCCGCCGAAGAAGATGCCGCCGATGACGCACCACAGGAAAACGGGTACCCATCCGAATACGGCAGCCTGCACAGGTCCGTTGATGGGGCCGGCGCCGGCGATAGAGGAATAGTGGTGGCCCATCAGGACAGCCGGCTTGGCAGGCACGTAGTCAACGCCGTCTTCCATTTCATAGGCGGGAGTTTTGCGGGTAGGGTCAACGCCCCACTGCTTTGCCAGCCAGGAACCGTAGAACACGTAGCCGCAGACAAGGCAGATGACGCCCACAACGATGATCAGGATTGCAGTCATTCATATCTCTCCTAACTCAAGGATTTTTTTCGGAGGCCGTCGTCCTGTCGGCGAGCTCCTTTGTTATATTGCGAAAGAGCTTCCGCAGGGGCCGGCCCAACCGGTTACAGGTCAGTTTCCCTGTGGAGGTCTCCAATGCAATCACCCGGTAATGGCTCCACCCGTTGAGGGTGAAACGATAGCTTTTATAGCGGCGGAGCCGCTTCACCAGGGCCATGGCCTCCGGTGTGACGGTGTCCGCCAGCAGGACCAGCACCACGTCGGTGCTGCGGTGGTAGGCGTGGGGTTTGACCCGGCTCATGCCGGTCTCCCACGCGGCGGCGTCCATCTGCTCCACATCCGGTGCATCCAGCCGGTCAGCGGTGCCGAAAAAGACGTACTCATGGGCCTCCGCCTCGGAGAGCTTGGCCGTTTTGACGAGGAAAAACTGCTCGTCATGGGAGTGGAACTCCGCCTCGGCAGTAAATGGAGGCGTCACGTCCTCCCGCTTGATGTCGTAGTATTGGGTGTAGGACTTGAGCAGCGCATCCAGCGCCTGATCAACGGTCATAAATGTTTCTCCGTTCTCTCTCGTATTCAATCCTCTGCCGGGCCGCCCTCCGGCTTACAAAACCGGGCGTGGGGGATCAGCGGGCGGAGCCGCTCCAGCAGTACCTTGCCCGCCCGGCCGTCCGGGACCTGGATCTTGGCCAGCTGGCCTTCCGCCCCGACGAGCATCAGATATTCCGTCTCCAGATTGCCCGCGCCGCAGCAGAGCCGGGCGGGAGTGGCCTCGATGCGGCGATAGCAATACCGCACGGCGCTGTAGGGGACGCAGGAAATCTCCCCGCCCTCCCGGAAAAAGAGGTGGGATTGACCTACATGGAGCTTTCCCACCTGCCAGCCGGACTGATAGTCCGCCTGCAGCTCCTCCGCTCCGGCGGAGACAGGGACAAGAGGGGTAATGTTCATGGCTCGCTCCTCTCTGGGGCAAGGACGGCGCTTGCAGGAATTATTGCAGTAAAT
>JAJBUB010000030.1 GCA_020860575.1 Clostridiales bacterium
TTACTGGCCTAGGGGTCGTATCTGGACCCAGCCTGCGGCAGTGGAAATTTCCTCACGGAACGAACCTTGTTTTAATAATTCCAAATGCGTCCCTATATCATTTTGGCGTTTTGACTTCCAATGTTCATATGGCATGGATGAGAGCAGTTTGTGGCAGGTTGAAAAGCGATTACCGCTATTCCAAGGATGTTGTCTACAACAACTTCCCCTGGCCCACCCCCACCGAGGCCCAGAAAGCCAAAATCGAGCAGACCGCCCAGGCCATTCTGGACGCAAGGGCGCTGTACCCGGACAGCAGTTTGGCCGACCTGTACGACGAGCTGACCATGCCCCCGGAGCTGCGCCGGGCGCATCAGCAGAATGACCGGGCCGTCATGCAGGCCTACGGCTTCTCCGTGAAGGACACGACGGAATCCTCCTGCGTGGCCGAGCTGATGAAGCTGTATCAGAGGATGACGGCAGGGAACTGACAGACCGTCCACTTCGCTGTCATCCGTCCGGTCGCACCGCTGTCGTAACGCCGCAGGCAGAAAACGTCGGTAAAGCCTTGAAAAACCATAAACCCTATAGTATAATGGGTTTTATCATTTCACGAGGTGAACCGCATGATTTCAACAAGAGGCCGCTACGCCCTGCGGGTCATGATCGACCTGGCGGAGCATCAGGGCAGCGGCTATGTGCCCCTGAAGGAGATCGCCGACCGGCAGGAGATCTCCGAGAAATACCTGGAAAACATTCTGAAAGCCCTGGTACAGAACCGTCTGCTCACCGGCCTCCGGGGCAAGGGGGGCGGCTATCGCCTGGTCCGCGCCCCGGAGGAGTACACCGTGGCCAGCGTCCTCCGGCTCACCGAGGTGAGCACGGCCCCGGTGTCCTGCCTGGAGCCGGGGGCGGAGCAGTGTCCCCGGATGTCCGACTGCCGTACCCTCCCCATGTGGAGAAAGCTCAACGACATGGTCAGCGACTATCTGGACAGCGTCACCATCGCAGACCTGATGGTGACGGAGGACGTGGGCAACGACTACGTCATCTGAGGCCCCGGCTCTGTCGTCAGGGTCAGCCCCTCCCCTGCTGCCGAGACAGTGAGAACGGCCCCGGCGGGCAGCCGTCCCTCCAACAACAGCTGAGCGGCCGGGTCCTCGATGCTGCGGCGGATATACCGGCGCAGAGGCCGGGCGCCATAGCTCCTGTCCCGGCCCTGGGCGGCGATCTGTGCCAGGGCGGCGTCTGACACATTCAGAGAAACACCCAGACGCCGGAACCGTTCCGCCGTCTGCCGAAGCATCAGCCCGGCGATCTCCCGGATCTCCTGCTCTCCCAGGGGCCGGAAGCAGATCACCTCGTCGATGCGGTTCAGAAACTCCGGCCGGAACAGCCGGGAGAGGGCCTTTCGCGCCGCCTGGTCCTCCGCCTCCTGTCCCGGCTTGCCAAAGCCCAGGGGCTGGCGCGCCTTTGCCAGCTCCTCCCCTCCCGCATTGGTGGTCATCACCAGCACCGTATTCCGAAAATCCGCCCGTTGGCCCTGGCTGTCCGTGAGGGAGCCTTCCTCCATGATCTGGAGGAGCAGGTTCCACACGTCGGCGTGGGCCTTTTCCAGTTCGTCCAGCAGGATGACCCGGTAGGGCCGCTGCCGCACCGCCTCGGTGAGCCGTCCCCCCTCCTCGTGGCCCACATAGCCAGGGGGAGAGCCGATGAGCCGGGAGACAGAGTGGGCCTCCATATACTCGCTCATGTCCAGCCGCAGGAGGGCGTTCTGGTCCCCGAACAGCGCCTCCGCCAGGGCGCGGCACAGCTCCGTCTTGCCCACCCCGGAGGAGCCGGCGAACAGGAAACAGCCGATGGGCCGCGTCTCCTCCTGGAGCCCTGCCCGGCTCCGGCGGATGGCGGCGCTGACCGCCTGCACCGCCTCGTCCTGGCCCACCACCCGGCGGCGGAGCCGTTCCTCCAGATGGAGCAGCCGTTCCGCCTCACCCTGGGTGATGCTTTGCAGAGGTACACCCGTCCAGCGGGCGATCACCTCCGCCACGTCCTCCGTCTCCACCTGGGGCGGGGGCTGGACGCCCGGGCGGCGTCTCGCCTCCTGGAGCTGACGGCGGAAGCTCAGCTCGGCGTCCCGGAGGAGGGCCGCCTGCTCAAAGTCCTGACTGCGCACCGTCTCCTCCAGCTGCTGTTGGACGGACTGTAGCTTTTCCACCAGCTGGCGGCACCCGTCGGAGGGGGTCTCCAGCCGGATACGCACCCGGGCCGCCGCCTCATCCATCAGGTCGATGGCCTTGTCCGGCAGGAACCGGTCTGGCAGGTAGCGGACGGAGTAGTCCACCGCCGCCTCGACAGCCCCCTGGGAGATGGTCAGCTGGTGGTGGGCCTCGTACCGGGGCCGGAGAGCGGTGAGAATGGCAACCGCTGTGGCCCGGTCGGGAGGCTCCACCTGGATGGGCTGGAACCGGCGGGCCAGGGCGGCGTCCCTGCAGATGTGCTTTCGGTATTCCTCCTGGGTGGTGGCTCCAATGACCTGTAACTCTCCCCGGCTGAGGGCTGGCTTGAGGATGTCCGCCGCGTCGATGGAGCCCTCCGCCGAGCCTGCGCCGATGAGGGTGTGTATCTCGTCGATGAACAGGATGATGTTACCCAGCCGCTGGACCTCCCGGAGGATGCGCTTCACCCGCTCCTCAAACTCTCCCCGGTACTTGGTGCCCGCCACGGTGGAGGACAGGTCCACCGCCAGTATCCGCTTTTCCCGGAGAGGCGAGGGCACCTGCCCGTCGGCGATTCGCTGGGCCAAGGCCTCCGCCACAGCAGTCTTGCCCACCCCTGGGTCGCCCAGGAGGATGGGGTTGTTTTTCGTCCGGCGGCATAAAATCTGAATCATCCGGTCCAGCTCCTGCTCCCGGCCGGTCACGGGGTCCAACCGACCGTTTTCCGCCATCCGGGTCAGGTCCCGGCCAAACTGATCCAGCAGCCGGGACTCCCGCACCGTCTCCGTCTCCCGGCCCGGCTTTCGGGAGGGGGAGGCCGCCCCGCTGCCGTCCCCCATGAGAGCGGCCAGCTGTCGGTAGACCAGGGGACAGTCCAGCTTCGCCCGCTTCAGCAGCAGGCAGGCCATGCCCTCCCGCTCCCGGAGCAGACCCAGCATCAGATGATCCGGCGTCACCTCGCCGCTTCGGAGACGGCCCCGCTCCTCCGCCGCCAGCTGGATGATGTGCCGACAGCAGGGGGTCAGGCCCAGCTCTGGGGCCGCCCCTGGCGTCCCCTCCCCACCCAGCTCCGTCACCGAGCGGCGGAGGGCCGCCTCCTGTATCCCGTGGCGCAGCAGCAGCTTGGCTCCCTGTCCCCGCTCGAAGTGGAGCAGAGACAGGAGCAGATGCTCCGAGCCAACATATCCGTGACCCAGCCTGCTGGCGATCTCCCGGGAATAGCCAATGGCCTCCTGGGCCGTGGCAGAAAAGACTGTATCTCCCATGGTGCGTCCTCCTGTGAGAAAAGGCCCGTCCTCCGGGCCGTTTTCTCTATTGTAGTCCATCGGGAGGTCATTCAAACGGGGATTGTGGGAGCGCGGCAATTTATTTCATCTAATCTATCTTGCCCAAGCCGATACGGCATGGCTGAACATACGATTTTCGCGGCTCTCCGCGACGGAGGCAAAACGGGAGCGCCCCCGACGGCGGAGCAGGACGTTCGAAGGACAGACTGAGGGAGCCAGAGATTTTCGCAAATCCCCTGGCTCCCTCAGAGAGACAAAAATCTTTTTCGTTTGCCCGCCCGGCGGTTTCCCCCGGGCGGATCGCCGTATTTGTGCGGTGATGCTCTGAGAGCCGCTTAGCGCCAGCAGCTCCAGGCGTTGCGCAGGACGCAGTACTCATCCCAGCTGTCCGTCCGCCAGGTGCGCTCCCTGGTGTGGTTGCACCGCAGCAAATTTTGAATGAAATTTTTCATATCAATTTCCTCCAGTCCAAAAGACGAATTCCTTCGTGGGGGAGAACCATCCCCCTTGCAACTCCTATTATAGCCGTTAGATTCCGCTTGTCAAGTACATTTTCGAAAAATTTGTCGTTCATTCGTGGATTTTTCTGTGCAAATTTCGCTTATGCGATTTACTGTGTAAAAGAAACGCCCTCTGTTTTGCAGGACATCCTGCAAAACAGAGGGCGATTTCGGATTTATGGGGCAGTTTGGGGGTTTACGGATTCGCCGAGAGGATGGTGCAAAGAATAAGCCCCTGCCGCTCTCCCTCAGTCAGCTTCGCTGACAGCTCTGCCGTCAAGCGGCACTTCCGCTACGCTCCCTGCCTCAAGGAGTGAGCCAGGGTTTTCGCGCAACCCTCTTGCCTCCCTCCGTGAGGGAGGTGGCACGGCGTAAGCCGTGACGGAGGGAGAGCAGCACGCACCTTCGATGAGCATAAATCTCCCGGCGAATCCGCACCAACCCCTCACCTATCCAGCTGCTCCCGCAGGGTCCGGTTGACCACCTTAGGGTCGGCCTTTCCCTTGAGGGCGCGCATACACTGACCCACCAGGAAGCCAAACACCTTCTGCTTGCCGGAGCGGTACTCCGCCACCTGGGCGGCGTTGGCGGCGAGGACGGTCCTTACCGTTTCCTCCACCAGACCGGCGTCGCTGATCTGCTCCAGGCCGTGGGCCTTCACATAGGCCACCGGGTCTGCGTCGTCGTCAAAGACGGCGGAGAACACCTGAGAGGCGGTGCTCCGGTTCAGCTTGCCGTCGGACACCATTTTGATGATGGCGGCCAGCGTCCCCGGCGTCAGGGCCATGTTCTTGGCCTCTATCCCCTTCTCCTTCAGCGTGCGGAGCAGCTCCGCCATCATCCAGTTGGAGACCTCCTTCGGCGGGACACCCAGGGCCACCGTGGCCTCAAAGAAGTCCGCCAGGGCGCGGGTACCGGTGAGCAGCTCCGCGTCATACGCCGGGAGGCCGAATTCCCGGACGTACCGCTGCTGCCGGGCCTGGGCCATCTCCGGCAGACCGGCGCGCAGGTCCGCCAGATAGTCCTCGCTCAGCTCCATGGGGGGAATGTCCGGCTCCGGGAAATACCGGTAGTCCTGGGCGTTCTCCTTGGAGCGCATGGAGAAGGAGGCGTCCTTGTTCTCATCCCAGCGGCGGGTCTCCTGGACGACCTGCTTGTGGTCCATCTCGATCAGCTCCTGCTGGCGGCGGGCCTCGTAGCGGATGGCCCGGGCAATGGCCTTGAAGGAGTTCAGGTTCTTCATCTCCGTCCGGGTCCCCAGCTCAGAGGAGCCCATGGGACGGACGGACAGGTTCACGTCGCACCGGAGAGAGCCCTCCTGCATCTTGCAGTCGGAGACCCCCAGATACTCCAGGGTGGAGCGGAGCTTTTCCAGATAGGCGATGACCTCGTCGGCAGAGCGGAAATCCGGCTCGGTGACGATTTCGATGAGGGGGACGCCGCAGCGGTTGTAGTCTGCACGGGTCTGGTCGATCCAGTTGTCGTGGACCAGCTTGCCCGCGTCCTCCTCCATGTGCAGCTCGTGGATGCGGATGATCTTCTCCTCCTGACCCACCTGAATGGGTACCTTTCCGTTGCGGCCAATGGGGAGGTAGAGCTGGGAGATCTGGTAGGCCTTGGGCAGATCGGGGTAGAAATAGTTCTTCCGGTCAAATTTGCAGTACCGGGTGATCTCACAGTTGAGAGCCAGACAGGCCTTGGCGGCGTATTCCAGCACCCGTTTATTCATGACAGGCAGCGTCCCTGGCATACCGGTGCAGATGGGACAGCAGTGGGTGTTAGGCGCGCCCCCGAACTCGGTGGTGCAGGAGCAGAAGATTTTGGTCCGGGTAGCCAGCTCCACATGGGTCTCCAGACCGATGACGATTTCCCAATCCATTATCGAACGCCTCCTTGCTCTGCGGGAACGAGGGTGTGATAGTTCGTACTCAGCTGGAAGGCGTGGGCGGCGTTGAGCACCTTTTGCTCTCCCAGGGCAGGGCCCACCAACTGCGCGCCCACCGGCATCCCGTTCCCGTCCAGTCCACAGGGGAGGGAGATGCCGGGCAGTCCCGCCAGATTGACCGAGACGGTGTAGATGTCGGACAGGTACATTTGCAGGGGGTTGGACAGGCTCTCCCCCAGTCTGGGGGCGGTGGTGGGGGCCACAGGCATGAGCAGCAGATCGTATTTTTCGAACACCCGGTCGAAGGCGTTCTTGATGACCGCCTTCACCTGGAGCGCCTTGCGGTAATAGGCGTCGTAGTAGCCGGTGGAGAGAACGAAGGTTCCCAGCAGGATACGCCGCTTGACCTCCGCCCCGAAGCCCTCGGTGCGGGTCTTGTTGTAGAGGTCGGTCAGATCCTCGTAGTTTTCTGCCCGCCAGCCGTACTTCACCCCGTCGAACCGGGACAGGTTGCTGCTGGCCTCGGCGGCGGCGATGATATAGTAGGTGGGCACCACATACTCCATGATGGGCAGGCTGCACTCCTCCACTACGGCTCCCCGGTCACGGAGCACCTGGGCGGCGGCGAGCACCCGTTCGGACACCTGGCTGTCCAGGCCATCCCCGAAGCAGTCGGCAGGCACGCCGATGCGCATCCCCGTCAGGTCGCCGGAGAGGTTCGCCAGCAGATTGCCGTGAGGGGCGTCCAGGCTGGTGCCGTCTCTGGGGTCTCTTCCCTGGATGCCGTCCAGAATGGCGGCGCAGTCCTCGGCAGTCCGGGCCAGAGGGCCGATCTGGTCCAGGGAGGAGGCGTAGGCGATCAGTCCATACCGGGAGACGGTGCCGTAGGTGGGCTTCATGCCGGTGGCGCCGCAGTAGGAGGCGGGCTGGCGGATGGAGCCGCCGGTGTCCGAGCCGATGGCGTACCAGCACTCCCGGGCGGCCACTGCCGCCGCCGCCCCGCCGGAGGAGCCGCCGGGCACCCGGCCCAGGTCCCAGGGGTTTTTCGTGGGGCCATAGAAAGAGGTCTCGGTGGTGGAGCCCATGGCGAACTCGTCCATGTTCAGCTTGCCCAGCACCACGCCCCCCATAGCGCGGATCTTCTCTGTGAGGGTGGCGTCATAGGGGGGCACAAAGTCCCCCAGTATTTTGGAGGCGCAGGAGGTCTTGACCCCCTTGGTGCAGATATTGTCCTTGATGGCCAGAGGCACCCCCGCCAGAGGACCGGTCAGCTCTCCGGCGGAAATGCGCTTCTGCACTGCCTCCGCCTCCTCCATGGCCCGATCGTTGAGTATGGTGATAAAGGCGTTGTTCTCCCGGTTTTTGGCCTCGATGGCCTCCAGGGCGGCCTGGGTGGCCTCAGGAGCGGAGACCTCCCCGGCTTTGATGGCTCTGCCCAGCTCCAGGGCAGTCAGTTCCAGCAGGCTCATGTCTCATCCCTCCTATTCCACCGTCTTGGGCACCAGATAGCTCTCCCCGTCCGGGGCGGGGGCGTTGGCCAGCAGCGCCTCCCGGGGGAAGGACGGCTCCACCACGTCCTCCCGGAGGACGTTTTTCACCGGGAAGGTGTGGCTCATTGGTTCGATATCGGTGGTGTCCAACTGATTTAAAATATCCATATAGCCGATGATCTGCTCCAGCTCTCCGGTCATCCGGGTCTTTTCCTCCAGGGGCAGCTTCAGCCGGGAGAGAGCGGAGACGTAGTCCACCATCTCTTCGGTAATCTTCATGACAGTATTCCTCCTTTATGGCTTACGGCTCCAGGCGGCTCAAATCTCTGGGGAACAGGCAGGCGTACCGGACGTTGTCCAGTCCGCAAAGCTTCATGGTCAGCCGCTCCAGGCCGATGCCCAGGCCCCCGTGGGGGGGCATCCCGTGCTTGTGGATGGTCAGGTAGGAGGTAAACTCCTCCGGGTGCATCCCCTTGGACAACATCTTCTCCACCTGCGTTTTGTAGTCGTGGATGCGCTGGCCCCCGGTGGTGACCTCCATGCCCCGGAACAGCAGGTCGAAGGACAGGGTGTAGCGGGGGTCCTCCGGGTCGTCCATGGCGTAGAAGGGCCGCTTTTTGGTGGGATAGTGGGTGACAAAGACAAAGTCCGCCCCGTATTCCTCCTGGAAATAGCGGCCGATGTTGGCCTCCTCCTCCGGCTCCAGGTCGTAGGGGTCCCGGATGGGACGGTGATATTTGGCGGCAGCCAGCTCCTTGGCCTCCCGGAAGGTACAGATCGGGATCTGCTCCACGTTGGGCAGCCGGATATCCAGCCGCTCCAGGTCGTCGGCGTAATCCCGCCGGAGCAGGTCCATGGCGTACCGGAGGTAGCCTGTCTCCACCTCGATAATGTCGTAAAAGGAGCGGATATACCCCATCTCAAAGTCCATGGAGGTGTATTCGTTCAGGTGCCGGGGAGTGGAATGCTTCTCCGCCCGGAACACCGGGGCCACCTCGTACACCTTCTCGTAGACTCCTACCATCATCTGCTTGTAAAACTGGGGGGACTGGCCCAGGAACGCCTTGCGGTTGAAGTATTCCAGGCGGAAGATGTTGCTTCCTCCCTCCGCCCCGGCGTGTACGATCTTGGGGGTGTGGATCTCCGTGTAGCCCTCAGCGGAGAAATATTCACGGAAGGCCCGACCCAGGCCCTCCTGAATTTTGAACACGGAGCGTTTTCTCAGGTTGCGCAGCACCACCGGCCGCAGGGCCAGCTCGGTGTCCAGGTTCAGGTCCAGCTTCCACTTGTTCACCGGCACGGGCATCGGCTCCGCCGGGGAGGAGAGCACCTGAATCTCCTCTACCCGAATTTCCATCCCTCCCGGCGCCCGCTGCTCCCGACAGAGGGTCCCGGTGACGATGACGGCGGACTCCTCGCTCACCGACGAGAGGTCGACCCCTGCGCCGCACACGCACTGGAGCACCCCGTCCCGCTTCCGCAGGGTCAGAAAGGTCAGCCCCTCCCCCATGGGCCGCTTGCTGTGTACCGCCCCGTGGACGGTGACGGTCTGTCCGTCGTATGCGCCTGTTTTCAGCTCTGACAGCTCCAGCTGTCCGGTCTCCAGCGTTCCAGTCACAAATTTCATTTCCAGCTCCTCCTGTTACTATAATATTTGCCCCTTGGTTTATGGCATCCAGCCATAGGCAT
>JAJBUB010000085.1 GCA_020860575.1 Clostridiales bacterium
CGCCGAAAGCGGCCTGAGCGGCCTCGGCATCCCAAGTGCCGGAGACGGCGGCGCAGAGGCTGCCGGAGGCGATCTGGTTGGAGATGTCGCCGTCAGCGATAGCCATAAAGGCGGAGTTGGAGGCGATGTTCAGCATGCTCTTGACCACGTCCACGCCGGTGTAGCCCAGAGAGGAGGTGCCGTTCCAGTCGATGCTGGTGGTGCCGTCGTCGTTCAGGCTGGTGGTGAAGCCAGCGCCGATGAAGAAGGAGGCGTTGTACCAGCCGGAGGCCAGGGTCATGCCCACCTGCTTACCGGCGGCCTCAGCGGCGGCCAGCAGGGAATCCCAGGAGGCCACGTCCTCTTCGCTCAGGACGGAGGAATCATAGTACAGGAAGTAGTTGTTGCCGCCGCCCATGGGGAAGGCGTACAGAGTATCGTTCATGGTGGCAGCAGCCACGGAACCGGCGCCGTTAGCGGCCTCGATGTCCTCCACGGTCTTGCCGGTGTAGGCTTCCAGAGCCTCGGTCAGAGCGTCGATGGACTGGAGGGCGCCGGCGTTCACCAGGTCGGCCAGCTGGTCGTCAGCAAAGGCGAACACGTCGGCAGCGGCCTCGATGTCGGTGAGGATGGTGTCCTTGGCAGTGGACTCGGACTCAACGCCGATCTGGATGTCGAAGGTGGCGTAGTCGGCATAGGTCTCTTTGAAGCCCTCTACCAGCTCGGCCAGCAGGGTCTGATCTTCCTCAGCGCCCCAGACGGTCAGGGAGATGACGTCGCCAGAGGCAGTGGCGTCGCCGGAGGTCTCCTCGGTGGTGTCCTCGGCCTCTTCCTCAGTGTCAGCAGCCTCTTCGGTGTCGTCGGTGCTGTCCTCAGTGGTGGTGGTGTCGTCGGTGGAGGTGTCCTCTGTGGTGGTATCGCTACCGCCGCAGGCCGCCAGAGACAGAACCATTGCCAGCGCCATGACCAGCGCCAGCAGCTTCTTGATCTTGCTCATTGTTGTCTGTTCCTCCTTGATTGTTTTTTGAACTATCATTTTCGGGGATTCTCCCCGTAGTTCACGATTGTGGCATCTTCCCTTCCAACCGTGCGCAACTTGCGCAACGAACTTCAAACAAGTTTTTTCATGCATCCTTTAAAGCATATCATACCAGAGGTGACTTTTATTGTCAACGCTTTATTTTGCACAATTCAGACCGCCGTTTTTTGTCGATTTTTACCTGAAATTATGTTTTCCAGCCTAAAATTTCTTTGCAATCGGTTGCTCACCTACAAAATGTCTGCGAAACAGTTTCGCTCCAACGCTGAAACAGACTATTTTGTGGACTCCCGCAGGATGACCTGATAGCCCAGGTGGGTCTCGTCCTGCACCTCCAGGCCGCTCATCCGGTCCAGCAGCAGCTTACAGGCGGTGCGGCCCAGCTCCCGGGCGTCGAAGCGCAGGCTGGTGACCGGCGTGGCGCTCTGCTCCAGCAGAACGCTGTTGTAAAAGCTGGCGATCTTCACGTCCTCCGGGACCCGCACGCCCCGTCTGGCCAGGCCGGTCATGACCAGGCGGCAGATGGTGTCGTCGCCGCTGACGATGCACTCGCACCCGGCGGCCAGCAGCTCCTCCACCGCCTTGCTCACCTGGAGGTCGTTGACCACCCCCATCCGGATCAGCTCCTGCCGTACCGGGATACCCAGGGACTCGTGGGCGTCAAGGAAGCCCTGGAGCCGGTTTTCGTTGACCAGGTGCCGGGGATTGCCTCCGATGAGGCCCATATTCCGGATACCACGCATGAGCAGGATAAAGGTCAGCTCACGGCAGGCATCCCGCTGGTCGTTATCCACATGGATAGGCTCCGGGTCGTCGGAGGTGCCGATGACCGCAAAGGGCAGATCGCTCTCCCGCATGAGACTGACCACCGGGTCCTCCACCGTGGTCCGGGTGGAGAGCACCCCCTCCACCTTTCGGTTGTCCAGGATGCGCTGGAGATGGGATGCGTCCCGGTCGGTGACCATGGACAGCACTACGTCATAGTCCCGGCTGGCAGCCATCTCACAGACCCCGGCCATGCACCGCTGGAAAAAGGGCATGTCGTCGATGGCGTGGTCGCTGGGCAGCACCAGGCAGATGTTGTAGGTACGGCTCTGGGCCAGGCCACGGGCCACCATATTGGGGCGATAGTTGTGCTTTTGAATGAAGTCTAACACTCTGGCCCGGGTCTCCGCACTGATCCGGCCCTTGCCGGAGATAGCCCGGGACACGGTGGTCTTGCTGATGCCCAACTCCCGGGCGACCTCGTCGATGGTATATATCTTTCGATCTGCTGTCTGTGCCATGCTCCCCTGTCTCCTTCTGCGCTCGCTCCGATCAAAGAGATGCAGCGGCGGCGTCTCCCATGCGCAACCGCTTTTCCTGCCCCTTATCATATGCGCTTTTCATTGAAAAGTCAAGATGATTTTAAAAAGTCATTAGATATTTTGAGGATACTTCGGACAGACCAGGCCCGGCAGACACAGAAATCTGTCGGGCCTGGTATTCCAGTGATTCGGTTTTCAGGGGACCAGCTTCAACAGCTGGTCAAACCTTTGAATGGCGGGAATGACGGCATCCACCGTTCCCAGACCGTAGGCGGCGAAAATCATGGAGACGCCCGCCTGCCGACAGGCCTCCCAGTCCCCCTGGGTGTCCCCCACATAGACCGGGCTGCACAGTCCGTAGCGATTCACCAGCAGCTTCAGGTTCTCCCCCTTGGGCAGCCCCGTGTCGTCAAAGCACATCCAACCGGAGAAGCACCGGGCCAGACCCGTGTGCTTTACCATGATGTCGATGTACCCCGCCTGACAGTTGGAGAGGATGTACAGAGGCAGCCGTTCCGCCAGTTTGGGGATGGTCTCCAGCACGCCGGGATAGAAGTCGCCGGGCGTCCGCTCAAGGGCGGCGTTCTCGTCCCGGAAGCACCGGCGGGCGATGCGGTACCGCTCCTCCGGGGGCAGCTGGGGAAAGAGGCTGTCCGCAATGGCGGTCATGGTCTTGCCAAAGAGATAGCTGATGTTTTCCCGGTCGTAGCCGGGCCGGTAGCCCAGCTCCTCCATCACTACCTGATTCCAGGCATCGGCCACCACCTGCCGGGAGTCCCAAAGGGTGCCGTCGATGTCGAAGATCAGCGCATCCATGGGGCCACTTCCCTTCTCCCGCTCCGGACAGCACCGGGACGGGTCATTGTCATTTGAAATACAGTGCGCCGGACTCGAATATGGGCATGAGCTTCTCGCCGGGGATGTTCTGGGCAACGCCCGGGTTCCACCGCTCGGTGTGGCCCATCTTGCCGAAGACCCGGCCGTTTGGAGAGAAAATGCCCTCGATGGCGCAGACGGAGCCGTTGGGGTTGGCGGAGATATCCATGGAGGGGAATCCGCCGCCGCCCACATACTGGGTGGCCACCTGGCCGTTGGCGATGAGCTGTTCCAGTACCGGCTCCGGGGCCACGAACCGGCCCTCGCCGTGGGACACAGGGACGGTGTACACATCCCCCACATGGCATTTCAGCATCCAGGGGGACTTTACAGAGGCAACCCGGGTATCACAGTAACGGCTTTGATGGCGACCGATCAGGTTGAAGGTCAGAGTGGGGCAGCTCTCGTCCAGGTCCCGAATCTCCCCGTATGGCACCAGGCCCAGCTTGACCAGCGCCTGGAAGCCGTTGCAGATGCCCAGCATCAGGCCGTCCCGGTTTTTCAGGAGGTCATGCACCGCATCCTTAATGCGGGGGTTGCGGAAGAAGGAGGCGATGAACTTGCCGGAGCCTTCCGGCTCGTCGCCGCCGGAGAAGCCTCCCGGCAGGACGATCATCTGGGCCTTGTGGACGGCCCGCTCCAGCTCGCCCTCGGATTCCAGCAGCTGCTCCACATTCAGATTGCGGATGACCAAAATCTCCGGCTCGATGCCCGCCCGGAGACAGGCGTTGGCGGTGTCATACTCGCAGTTGGTGCCGGGGAACACGGGGATGACCGCCCGGGGCCGGGCCGTCCTGGCGGCGGGCCGGGAGACGGGGCGCACAGTGCAGGAGAGCACCGGGGCGTCGCTGGTTTCCGCCTTGGCCTGGGTGGGATAGACCTCCTCCAGCGTCCCCTCCCAGCGGCGGGTCAGCTCCTCCAGAGGCACCCGGACGCCGCAAACCTCCAGCACCGGCTCCGCCGTGGTCTCACCCAGTTTCTCACCAAAGCCGGGAATGTCCTCGGTGAGCTGGGCAATGATGGAGCCGTAGCCCCTGGAGAACAGCAGCTCAGAGGTCAAATGTCCATTGCCTCGGAACCCGATGCCGTTGCCGAAGGCCATCTTCATCAGGCCCTCCGCCATGCCGCCGGCGGACAGAGCCCAGGCCGCCCGGACCTTGCCGGAGCGCACCAGAGAGCGGTATTCAGCCCACATGGCCCGTGTCCCGGCGTAATCCCCGGCGGGGGCGCGGAACAGGTAAACCGGCTTGTCCGTCTCCTTGAAGGCGGCGGAGACGATCTGCCCTGCCTGTTCCGGTGCGATGGCGAAGGAGACCAGGGTGGGCGGCACGTCCAGGTCCATAAAGGAGCCAGACATGGAGTCCTTGCCGCCGATGGCGGCGCAGCCCAGGCCAATCTGTGCCTTGTATGCACCCAGCAGAGCGGCAAATGGCTTGCCCCACCGCTCCGGCTCCTCCCGGAGACGCTCAAAGTATTCCTGGAGGGTGAGATAGGCTTTTTCCGGGTCGGCGCCAGCGGCGGCCAGCTTGGCCACGCTCTCCACCACGGCGCACTGAGCGCCCAGGAAAGGGTCCCGCTCCATGAGGTAGGGGTCGAAGCCGCAGGCCATGACGGAGCAGGTTTCGGTGTGCTTTCCAGGGCCGACGGGCAGCAGACCCACCATGGTCTGTTCCGGGGTGAGCTGGTACTTGCCGCCGTAGGGGACCAGAACGGAAGATGCGCCAATGGTGGAATCGAACCGCTCTCCCAGGCCCCGCTGAGAGGCCAGGTTGGGATTAGACGCCAAATCGTAGAAGCCCTGGCAGATGTCGGTCACAGGGGCCTCTGTCTTCCGTCCCGGCAGGGCGGGCACGGAGACGGTGGTGTGCTTGGAGGCTCCGTTGGTGTTCAGAAAGGCCCGGGACAGGTCGGCGATCTTCACCCCGTTCCACTCCATGACCATCCGGGGACACTCCGTGACCACCGCCACCGGATAGGCCTCCAGATTCTCCACCGTGGCGAAGGCGATGAGCCGGTCTGCGTTTTCGGCGTCCACCACCACGGCCATCCGCTCCTGAGACTCGGAGATGGCCAGCTCAGTGCCGTCCAGACCCTCGTACTTCTTGTGAACGGCGTTCAGGTCAATCTCCAGGCCGTCGGCCAGCTCGCCGATGGCTACGGAGACACCCCCAGCGCCGAAGTCGTTGCACCGCTTGATGAGCCGGGTCACCTCCGGGTTGCGGAACAGCCGCTGGAGCTTCCGCTCCTCCGGGGCGTTGCCCTTCTGTACCTCAGAGCCCATAGTCTGGAGGGAGTCCATGCTGTGGCTCTTGGAGGAGCCGGTGGCTCCGCCGATGCCGTCCCGTCCGGTGCGTCCGCCCAGGAGGATGACCACGTCTCCCGGCTCAGGCTGGACACGAACTACCTGGTCCGCCGGGACAGCGCCCACCACGGCGCCCAGCTCCATGTGCTTGGCCACATAGCCGGGGTGATAGAACTCGCTGACCACACCGGTAGCCAGACCGATCTGGTTGCCGTAGGAGGAATAGCCCGCAGCGGCGGTGGTGGCCAGCTTCCGCTGGGGCAGACGGCCGGGGATCGTTTTCTCCAGCGGGGTGCGGGGGTCGCCGCAGCCGGTGATGCGCATGGCCTGATACACATAGGCCCGGCCCGCCAGGGGATCGCGGATGGCTCCGCCGATGCAGGTGGCCGCCCCGCCGAAGGGCTCGATCTCGGTGGGGTGGTTGTGGGTCTCGTTTTTGAACTGGAGCAGCCAGTCCTGCTCCTGACCGTCCACGTCCACCGGGACGTGGATGGAGCAGGCGTTGATCTCCTCGCTCTCGTCCAGGTTGGGCAGCTCTCCCCGCTTTTTCAGCACCTTGGTCCCGGCGGTGGCGATGTCCATCAGGGTGACGGGGCGCTGGGCCGCCTTTTCCGGGCCATAGACCTCCACCCGGTCTGCAAGGAATTGCTCGTAGGCGGCTTTGACCCTCTCATCCTGGAGATCGGCGTCGTCGATATGGGTGCCGAAGGTGGTGTGGCGGCAGTGGTCGGACCAGTAGGTGTCCACCACCTTCAATTCCGTGACTGTGGGGTCCCGTCCCTCGTCGTCCCGGAAATAGGCCTGGAGGAATTTCAGATCGTCCAGGTCCATGGCGAGGCCGTACTGCCGGAGGGTGGCCTCCAGCCCCGCCTCGTCCTGGGCGATAAAGCCCGCCAACGTGGGGACGCTGCTGGGAACAGCGTAGGTGCGCTCCAGGGTCTCCGGCTTGTCCTGGGATGCCCGGCGGCTCTCCACCGGGTTGATGAGGTATCCGGCGATCCGGTCCACCTCGTCTTCGGTGAGCGTCCCCAGGAGGACATAGACGGTGGCGGCGCTGACCAGGGGCCGGTCACAGCCCGCCAGCAGCTGGATACACTGGGCGCAGGAGTCTGCCCGCTGGTCGAACTGGCCGGGGAGGGCTTCCACCACCAGGACGGAGTGGGGCCCTGTGACCTGAGGCATGGTCTCCTCATAGTAGTTGTCCACCATGGGTTCGGAGAAGACGGTGGAGGCCGCCTGCTCGAACACGGCCCGGTCGATGCGGTCCACATCGTAGCGGTACAGCATTCGCAGACCGGTGAGATCTCCGATGCCCAGCTGTTCTCTCAGCTCTCTGAATACCTGACTGGCTTTGACGTCAAAGCCGGGGCGTTTTTCCGCATAGCAGCGGTACACTTGGTTCATGGCACTGATCTCCCTTCTATATTTCACGGAGGTAGTACATACAAACGGAGCGTTGCGCTCCGGCGGTGGACGGAACAGACGGACAAGGAGACTGCTAAAGCGGCCTCCTTGCCGAAGAAGTTTTGTTCAGGGACGGATGGCGATGACCGCCGCCATGGAACCCCGGGCGGGGCCGGTGGTCCGGTGGCTCCAGTATTTCTCCGGGTGGCAGCCGGTGCAGTCGGGGCAGACGTCGATATGGGAAACGCCGCAGTCCAGCAGCAGCGCCCGGTTGATGCCCTTCAGGTCCACATGGAACCTGCCGTCCTCAGCGGGCCGGAGAAAGGGCTTCGCCAGATCGCCCAGGGCGGTCTCCATGGCAACTGTCACGTCTTCATGGGTGAGAAAGCAACAGGGGCCGATACCGGGGCCGATCGCCGCCCGGATATCCTCCGGCCGGGAGCCGTAGACCTCCCCCATCCGGCGGACGGTGTGCGGGGCGATGGCCTGGGCCGTTCCCCGCCATCCGGCGTGGCTGGCCGCCGCCACATGGCGCACCGGGTCATAAAACAGTAACGGAATACAGTCGGCGGTGAAGATGGTCAAAATCAGGCCGGGCACGTCGGTCACCAGGCCGTCGGCCTCGTAGTCCCGCTCCCGGTCCAGGCCCTTGCCCCGGTCTGCCGGGGTGCAGACCCGGATCTCCCTGCCGTGTACCTGATGGGAGAGGACGAGGTCAGACACCTCCCCCGCTCCCGTGGCCTGACAGAACCGGCGGTAATTTTCCCGGACGGCCTGGGGGTCGTCCCCTCTGGTATGTCCCAGATTCAGGGAGGCGTACACTCCCCGGCTCACGCCGCCCAGACGTGTGGAGAAGCCGTGGGCCACGTCTTCGGTCTGGAACAGTGCCTCGCTCTCCCACCAGACAAGTCCGCCCTCCTCCCGATGCTCCCGAAAGGCCACCTCAGTCCATCCCCCGGTTCCGGCCGCAGCACTTTTTGTACTTCTTGCCGGAGCCGCAGGGACAGGGGTCGTTGGGGCCGATCTTCTTGGCCTTGCGGATGGGGACGCGGCGGGGCTTCTCCTTGGGGCTTTCGCCTCCGGCGGACTCGCCGGTGACCTTGGCCACCGCCTTCCGCTCCACCTTGTTGGTTTGGACCCGGGCGATATAGATGCGGCGCACCGCCTCCCGCTGGATGGCGGCGTTCATCTCCTCGAACATGTTGGCGGCTTCCTTCTTGAAGGCCTTCACCGGGTCCTCCTGGCCGTAGGCCCGGAGACGGATGCCCTGCTTCAAATCGTCCACCGCGTCGATGTGGTCCATCCAGTACTCGTCCACCACCCGGAGGAACATGACCCGCTCCAGCTCACGCATGAGCGGTTCACCCAGGATGTCCTCCTTCTTCTGGTAGATGTCGTGGGCCCGCTCCTTGACCTGGTCACAGACCTCCTGGGGCTTCATGGTCTTGAGCTCCTCGTCGGTGTAGACCAGCTCGTCCGGGGTCAGGAATACGTTACGGTAGTCCTTGGTGGCCTCGGCCAGATCGTCGGCGGACAGGTGCTTTCGCTCTCCGGCGACGCCCAGAACATCGTGCTCGATGATCCGGTCGATCATGTTCTCGATATAGGGCTTCAGATTCTCCCCGTTGAGCACCTTCCGGCGCTCACCGTAGATGACCTCCCGCTGGGTGTTCATCACGTCGTCGTAGTCCAGCACGTTCTT
>JAJBUB010000102.1 GCA_020860575.1 Clostridiales bacterium
GAACCCCCCCCAGCTTTCGGGCGATGAGGACGGCGGGGACGGGGCGGGAGAACAGGTCGTCAACCCGCTGCTGCCGCTCCTCCGGGGTGAGCTTGGTGAGGTAGGTCCACTCCACCATGCCCAGCAGCTGGATGCGTGTGGTGTCAAAGTAGTCGTAAAAGCCCACCAGCTGAAGCCCGGGGCGGTTGATGCTGGCCTTGACGATATGAATTTTTTCGTAGCCCTCGCAGCCGTGAAGCACCTCCAGGTTGAATTCCCTGATAATAGCTCCCAGCTCTACAAAATGGCCTCCGTACATCGGCAATGACCTCCTGTTTCTGCCTTTTTGTGATGACTTTAGTATAACGGTTTTTGGGACGATTGGCAACGGTTTCTTGCAGGCTGGGGAAATCAATTTTGCGGGGAATGTGATACGCCTCCCGCTCCGGGGCGAAGAACCGCGGAGAGGGAGGCGATCAGGGGCGCTGTTTTTGCAAAATGGGGAAGCTCACCCGCACAGCTGGGTCAACACTGTGGCGGCGATGCTCCCCGCCGTGGAGCTGCCCCAGCCACCGTTTTCCACCAGGACGACGAAGGCATAGGGGTAGTCCTCGTCGTCGATAAAGCCCACGAACCAGGCGTGGGGGTCGTCGGAGGAGCTGACCTCGGCGGTGCCGGACTTGGCGCAGACCGCCAGGTCGCCGAACTGGTCCTGTCCGTAATGGCTGGTGACGTTGTTGCGCATAAGGGCTTTCAGCTCCTCGCAGGTATCCTCCTCCCAGCCGATGGAGGTGGTAGAGGTGGTGAGGATGGCGGCGGGGAGGCCGAAGCTGCCGGTGACCGATTTTAACAAAGTGGGGACGGCGGCCTCTCCGTCTCCGGCGATGCAGCCCATGAGCACCAGCATGGAGCAGGGGTTCACCAGGTCGGTGTACTGTCCCACCCCGGACCAGGCCAGGTCGGAGGACGAGGTGGGTATGGTGTAGCTCCCCTTGGCAGAGGACAGGCCGTTCACCGTCACGCTGTCCAGCAGCCCTGCCTGACTGGCGTAGGTCTGGAGGGTGTCGCCTCCCAGCTCCAGGGCCAGGGTGGCGTAGGCGCAGTTGCACGAGTTGGCAAGGGCTTCGGCCAGGGTCTGGGTCCCATGGACGGAGGGGCAGGTGACGGTGTCGCTCCCCACCTCCAGAGAGCCGGTGCAGGTAAAGGTGAAGTCGTCCAGGTCGTCCATCTGCTCGATGGCGGCGGCGGTGGTGACGATTTTGAAGATAGAGCCAGGGGTGAAGGAGGAGGAGAGAAACCGGTTCAGGTAGACACTGTCATACCGGCTGTCCCCCTCGTTGACCGCCGCCAGCACCTCCTCCGAGTCATAGGGGTCGAAGGTGGGGGAGGAGACCATGCAGACGATCTCTCCCGTCTCATAGTTGTAGACCGCCACCGTGCCGTTCCGTCCGTCCAGGGCTTTCCAGGCGGTGACGTTCAGCTCTGCGTCGATGGTCAGGGAGACCTGATTGCCTCCGCTGGTCACTCCGGTGATGGGGTTGTAGGAGGCCATATATTCATCGAAAAGCACCTTGGCCCCGGTGGCGATGTTGCCATACTGGTCGCCGACGGCGTGAAGGGTGGCGATGCGGACGGAGGACACGTCGGCGTAGTCACCCGTCTCCCCGTCATAGAGCAGGACGCCGTTCCGGTCGGTGATGGTCCCGGTGGCAATTCGCCCGTTGGTGTACAGATGGGAGTTGGCGGAGAAGGCGACCCAGTCCCGGCCCTCCACAAAGTACATCCCGGTGAGGATGGCGGAGCCTGCGATGAGCAGCAGGATGAAGATCAGTACAAACCAGGTGCGGCCCTGTAGCTTTTTCATGGGGGATCCTCCTCTCCGATGTCGCCGGGCAGTTTCCAGTCCTCCGGTTCGTCCCGGTGGATGGAGAGATGGGCGGAAAAGCTACCCTCGTCCCATCCCTCCGGCTTTGGGACGTGCAGCGTCTGGGTGACATCGACACCAGAGGCTGCGGTCCCGGCGGCATTGGGTCTGGACGAGGGGCGGAAACGAGGGGCCGGCTCCGGCTCGGGGGCCTGGCCCTTTTTCAGCCGCTTGGGCAGCCGGACGGCGATGCCCGCATTCTGCCGGGTGTCCGACGCCTTGATATAGGCCAGCAGGCACCAACAGGACATCATGCTGGAGCCGCCCACCGACACAAAGGGGAAGGTCACGCCGGTGAGGGGCAGCAGGTCAGTGGAGCCGAAGACGTTGAGCATGGTCTGGACGACAAAGATGGTGGCGGTGGCGCAGGCGGCGATGACGTAGAAGGAGGAGCGCCCGGCGGCGGCGGATTTGACCGCAAACAGGGCCAGAAGGACGATAGCTGCCACCGCCAGCAGGGCGATGATCAGCCCCAGCTCCTCTGCCAGAACGCCAAAGACCAGGTCGGTGTTGGCTGCGCCGATGTTTTTCAGCCAGCCCTCCCCCAACCCCTGGCCGAACAGGCCGCCGCTGGCCAGAGCGGAGAGGGTCCGGGTCTGCTGATAGCCTGTGCCGGAGGGGTCCTCCCAGACATGGCGGTAGGCAGCAAAGCGGTTGGCGATATAGGGCTTGTAGCTCAGGATAAGCACGCAGGCAAAGACGGCGGCGGCGGTGATAAAGGCCACCGAGGGCAGGTCGCCGGTGCGGAGAAAGGCGATAGCCAGGAAAGCCACAAAGAAGATGAGAGCGGTGCCGAAATCGCTCATCAGGGCCAGACAGCCCACGCAGTAGGCGGAGAAGATCAGGGTAAAGACCAGGTTCCGCCGGGTGAACATCCGGTCCAGAGTGGTGGCCCCCACCAGGATAAAGACCACCTTCACCAGCTCAGAGGGCTGGAAGGAGATGGGGCCGATGGAGACCCAGTTGGTGGCCCCGAACAGCGTCTCCCCCAGCAGCAGGTTGAAGGCCAGCAGAACGACCGCAAAGATGGCGGCGGGCCAGCGGAGCTTTTTGGCCAGCTCCACATCCCGGAGGACGATGGAGAGGGCAAAGAAGAGGACGATGCCGATGACCACGGCGACAAGCTGCTTGTAGAGGCTGGAGGGGGCGGAGTCGGCGGTGACGGTGAGGCAGAGGGTGGTCAGGAAGAAGGCCAGCGTCTCGATCTCAAAGCCGGTCCGCCGGAGAACGCGATAGATGAAGTAGACGATCCACATGAGCAGACACAGCACCCCAAAGGAGACGAGTACCGGCCGAAGGTATTCCTCCTCCACTACCGATTCCAGCTGGAAGCACAGGCCCGCCTGAAAGATGGTGAGCAGAATCAGGGTGACGCCGGGGGAAAAGACCTTTCCCGGGCGGGTACGGCTCTGGGCCTGGGCCGCCTCCTCGGCGGCGGAGATGGGGTAAAAGGCCAGCTGGGTACTGCCCAGGCCGACGACGTCTCCCGCCTGGATGGGGGCGTCAGACTCCAGCAGAGCGCCGTTGAGATAGACGCCGTTTTTGCTTTTTAAAGGAAACAGACGCCATTGCCCCTGGGCGTCTCTGGTCAGGGCGGCGTGGTTCCGGGAAACGGCGGGGTCAGAGAGTACCACGTCGCAGGAGCGGGAGCGGCCGATGAGGATCTCCCAGTGACAGAGGGGATAGGAGTTCCCCACCGGGTCGGTGAGCCGCCCCCAGCGCTCCTGCTCCAGCTTGCCCTGGAGCAGGCTGCGGGCGCATCGGACCACCACCAGAAGGGCCATCAGCGGCAGCAAAAACTGCAATATCACGTCCAGCACGTCGGAAACCGTCTCCATCAGAGCGGTGTCCTGGGAGAGATCGAAAAACCAGGTCTGAATGCTGTCCCAGAGAGAGGACAGGGCAGCCTGTATGGCGGACAGGTCCATGGAATACCTCCCTTCGTCCGCAGTGGGTCATAGGAAGAAAAACGCTCCCCCGCCAGGGCTGGAGGAGCGGATGGTGTGATGGGAGAGGGGGAAGCTCACTCCTCGTCGTCCATGAATTTACGGTAGGCGGGCATGACCTTTTTGGTGGGGCCGATCATGCGGATGTCCCCGTCGTGGAGCCAGATCACCGAGGTACACAGCTTTTGGATCGTCTTGGCGTCGTGGGAGACGATGACCACTGTCCGGCTCTTTTCCGAGATCAGCTCCAGCATCTTGTTCAGGCTCTTCTTCCGGAACTTGGCGTCGCCCACCGAGAGGACCTCGTCCACCAGGATGATGTCCGTCTTTAAAATGGCGGTGATGGAGAAGGACAGCTTGGAGACCATGCCACTGGAGTAGGTCTTGACCGGTCGCTCGATAAAGTCCCCCAGCTCGGAAAACTCGATGATCTCGTCGATCTGGGCGTCGATCTGCTCCTTGGAGAAGCCCAGAAGCATGGCGGAGAGATAGATGTTGTCCCGGCCGGAGAGCTGCCTGAGAAAGCCCACGCCCAGGGCCAGCAGAGAGACAGTGGAGCCGTGGAGGTCTACCCTTCCCTCGTCCGGCTCGAAGATGCCGGCCAGTACCCGGAGCAGCGTGGACTTGCCGCTGCCGTTTTTGCCCACCAGGCCCACAATTTCTCCCCGGTGAATCTCGAAGGAGACGCCGTGGAGCGCCTCAAAGTGCTCCACCCGTCCCTTTCGGGAGAAGGAGGAGAGGACGTGGGCGGAGATGCCGGAGGCCTCGTCATTGGATGCGGCGGGGGACTTGTCGGCGGGCGCCTTCTTTTTATTGCCCTGCATGGAGACGGGGACGATGCTCCGGTAGCTCAGATGAATGTTTTCGGCGGTGATGGACACCGGGGCCTGTTCTGCGGCCTGCTCGCTCATAGAAAATACCTTCCTGCGTGGGCGGACGCGGCCGTCCGCCATGATTTAACGGTACTATACCATGACTTGTCCCAAAATGCAAGAGAGGGGGACGCGCGGGGCGGGAAATGGTCGAAAACCTGCGGACTTTTCGCTTGTCAAGGGGAAAGGGGTATGCTACAATGAACGAGAATGTGAATCGAGCAGAAACGTGCGCCACACACCGGACGGCGAAGGGGCCGGAAGGGGAGCTGTATCTGGCGCAGAATGCCGGAAAGGAACGAAATCCATGGAAATCAATGGCGTTGAATGCAGCGAGGATGTGCGCTACGACCAGCTGGGACTGTCCCCGGCGATCATGCAGGCGCTGGACAAAAAGGGCTTTGTCCAGGCAACTCCCATTCAGGGCGGGGCGATCCCGCCGCTGATGGAGTGGAAGGACGTGGTGGCGAAGGCTCCCACGGGAACGGGCAAAACCTTTGCCTTTGGTATCCCCATTCTGGAGCATATCGACCGGGCCTCCGAGAGCGTCCAGGCGCTGATCCTGGCCCCCACCCGGGAGCTGGCAATTCAAATCCGGGATGAATTAAAGGACCTGTGCGCCTTCCAGGAGGGGGTGCGGGTGGTCTGCCTCTACGGCGGCCAGCCCATCGACAAGCAGATCAAGCAACTGAAAAACGCCCCCCAGATCGTCGTCGCCACCCCCGGACGGCTGATGGACCACCAGAAGCGCCGCACCCTCCGGCTGGACAAGGCGTCCACCGTTATCCTGGACGAGGCGGACCGGATGCTGGACATGGGCTTTATCGACGATGTGACCAAGATATTGGACTCCATCCCCAGCCGGAAGAATCTGGGCCTGTTCTCCGCCACCATCAGCCGGGAGGTCATGGACATCTCCTGGGTGTACCAGCGGGACCCGGTGGAGATCACCGTCCGCCCGGTGAACGAGGACAAGCCGGACATTCAGCAGTACCGCATCCTCCTGGAGAGCCGGGACCAGAAGCTGGACACCCTTCTGGGACTGCTCAAGGGAGGCAGCTACGAGCGGGCCATCGCTTTCTGTAATACCAAGAACATGACCGACCGCCTGGCGGCGCTGCTCCAGCAGCACCATATCTCCGCCAGACCCATCCACGGGGACATTCCCCAGAAGGAGCGGGAGCAGACCCTGTCCAGCTTCCGCAGCGGCAAGCTCCGGGTGCTGGTGGCCACCGACGTGGCCGCCCGTGGCCTGGATATCGACGACGTGGACGTGGTGTTCAACTACGACGTGCCGGACGAGAACGAGTACTATATCCACCGCATCGGCCGCACCGGCCGGGCGAAGAAGCACGGTGTCAGCTACACCTTTGTGGGTACCGTGGCGGAGGAGATCAAGCTCAACGAGATCATCCGCAGCCAGAAGTATGACATCCAGACGCTGAAATACGACGAGGACGGATGCCTGATGCTGGTGGAGCAATAACCGATTTTGACAAGGAACACCCCGGAACAGCGGTCAAATGACCTGTTCCGGGGTGTTCTCTGCGTTTAGAGACAAATTACAACAGAATATCTGCCCCATTGGTAAAGCGCTCCACGGGACCTGGCGTCCCGTGGAGCGCTTTTTTGCGTTCCGGCCCAGGCGTGTCCGGACGCCTTCGGGCTTACTTGCGCAGAATGGCAACTTCCCGGGATTCCGGGACTTATTTGACCGGAAAAAAGAGATTGTTGCATTTCGGAAATAGCACAAATGTTCTATTCTTTACTCGGCAAGAGCGCCGGGGCGTCCGGCGCGGGAGGGAGGTAGAGAGCATGACCCAGGCGGAGTTCTGGCAGCGGCCGGAGCAGCTGGCCCTGGTTCGGGGCTGGGTGCGGGATGGCGTGGAGACGAAGGAGATCGCCCGCCGGATGGGGCTCAAGCCCCTGGGGCTGCGCATCTGGCGGAGCAGGTATCCGGCCATCGGGGCGGCCCTGGCCCAGACGGGGGAGCTCACCGACTACCAGGTGGAGGAGGCGCTGCTCAAGGCGGCCTTGGGCTATCGGTACACCGAGGAAAAGACGGAGCAGACCGAGCGGGGGGACAAGCTGGTTTCCACAGAGAAGGAGGTCAGCCCCAACGTCACCGCCATCAGTCTGTGGCTGAAACGGCGGAAGCCGGAGGTGTGGGACTGCGGAGAGGAGGAGCCGGGACCTCCGGCGGAGAACAATCTGTTTGCGGCCCTGGGAGACTGGGAGAGAGAGGAGTTGAGAGGGGATGCACTACCGGACGTTCAGCAGGCGGCAGAAGCTGGTGCTCACCTGGTGGAAGCACCCGGCGTTCCAGAGCCGTGACGGCATTATCTGCGACGGCTCGGTGCGTTCGGGCAAGACGGTGAGCATGGCGGTGGGCTTTCTGCTGTGGAGCATGGAGACCTTTGACCGGCAGCGGTTCGCCCTCTGCGGCAAGACCATCGAGAGCCTGCGGCGGAACGTGTCAGGACTGCTGCCTCAGTGGATGGAGGGGCTGTGCGTCATGGAGGAGCGCCGGGGAGAGAACCGGCTCACCGTGCGCATGAACGGGCATGAAAACGACTACTACCTGTTCGGCGGCAAGGACGAGGGGAGCTACGCTCTCATCCAGGGCATGACCCTGGCGGGGGTGCTGTTCGACGAGGTGGCGCTGATGCCCCGCTCCTTTGTGGAGCAGGCTCTGGCCCGGTGCAGCGTGGATGGCTCCAAATTCTGGTTCAACTGCAACCCGGAGGGGCCTACCCACTGGTTCTATCAGAGCTGGCTCACCCGGGCGGAGGAGCGGAACCTGCTCTATCTCCACTTTACCATGGAGGACAACCCATCCCTCTCCCCCGCCATCCGGCAGCGGTATGAGCGGCTGTACACCGGGGTGTTCTACCAGCGGTACGTCCAGGGGCTTTGGGCGGCGGCGAAGGGGCTGATCTACGATATGTTCCGGCCGGAGGTACACGTCACGGAGCAGCTGCCGGAGGCCGGGCGGGGGTGCTACGTCTCCGTAGACTACGGCACCCAGAACCCCACCGTCTTCCTCCTTTGGCAGAAAGGGGAGCGGGGGCGGTGGTACTGCCTGCGGGAGTACTACTGGTCCGGCCGGGACCGGATGCGACAAAAGACCGACGGGGAGTACGCCGACGATCTGGAGACATTTTTGGACGGTGTAAAGCCCCGTGCAGTGATCGTGGACCCGTCGGCGGCCAGCTTTATCGCTCTGCTCCGGCAGCAGGGTTATCCCGTCCTGGGGGCGGACAACCAGGTCCTCTCAGGCATCCGCCGGGTGGGCGAGCTGCTCCGGGAGGAGCGGCTGCTTTTCTCCCCCGGCTGCATCCGAACCATAGAGGAGTTTCGCAGTTACGTCTGGGACGAGGACGAAACCGGTCAGGACCGGCCGGTAAAGGACCATGACCACTGTATGGACGCCCTGCGGTATTTCGTCAGCACCGTGCTGGCCCGCAGCCAGGCCCGTGCGGGGAAACGGCCCAAAGGATTATAAGCCAATTTCAGATACGAGGTGAACAACATGATTTTGTATGTGGACAGACAGGATCTCCCCGACCCGGAGCATCCCGACCCGGCGGTGCTCCAGTGGTGCATCCGCAAGGCGGAGATCGCCAACGGACGGTATCAGCGGCTGGACCGGTATTACCGGGGGGAACACGACATCCTCCGGCGCAGCGGCGGGGAGGGGGAGAGCCGGGTGGCGGTGAACTACGCCCGGTATGTGGTGGACATCGCCCTGGGGTACTATCTGGGGACGGACGTGAAGTACGACCCCAATCCTCAGAGCTGGGGAGAGACCCCCTCCCAGGGACTGCTGGGACGGCGGGCGCTGGACATCACCCCTCTGCTGGCCTGCTATGACCGGCAGCACATCGGCCAGGTGGACCGGGAGATCGGCAAGACCATGGGAGTGATGGGGGACTGCCTGGAGCTGTGCTACGCCTCCTGCGAGGCAGATCCCCACCCCAGGAGCGCCCGGATCGACCCGCGAAACGGCATTCTCCTGTGCGACGCCACCGTGGAGCACAACAAGCTGCTGGCCCTGGTCTGGGAGCGGCGAGAGCGGCCCTCCGGAGAGCAGTATTACGCCGTCACCTGCTATACCGACCGGACGGAGCGGGACTATATCAGCGGCGACCTGGAGACGGCGGCCTTTCGGCCTATCGGCCCGGCGAGAGAGCATTATTTCGGGGCGGTGCCGGTGATCGCCTATGAGAACAACGCCGAACGCCAGGGGGACTTTGAGCAGATCATGAGCCTGATCGACGCCTATGACGATCTGATGTCCAGCCGCCTCACTGACAAGCGGCGGTTCGTGGACGCGCTGCTGGTGTTCTTCGGCATGACCCTGGCTCCAGGGGAGGAGGAAAAGCTGCTCCGGGAGCGGTTCATCGACGGAGCGCCCCTGGACGCCCGGGCGGAGTACATCCAGAAGACCTTCGACGAGGCGGGGGTGCAGGTGCTGGCGGACAGCCTGGTGCGGGAGATGCACAAGATGACCCTGACGGTGGATATGTCCGACGAGCAGTTCTCCGGCAACGCCTCCGGGCAGGCGCTGAAGCTGAAGCTGCTGACCATGGAGCAGCTGGTACAGGGCAAGATGCGGCAGATGGAGCGGGGACTGCGGGAGCGGTTCGAGCTGTACAGCCACTGGTTGGCCGTCAAGGGGGAGATGGCCCCGGTGTCGGCGGCGGAGGTGGACGTGGTATTCACCCGGAATTTGCCCATCAACGAGAGCGAGACGGTGGACATGGTGACCCGCCTCCGGGGGATGGTGGACGACCAGACGCTGCTGGGGCAGCTCTGGTTCATCCGGGACCCGGCGGAGGCGCTCCGGAATCTCCGCCGCCAGGAGCAGCTACAGGGGACAGCAGGCGATGCCTGTGACCATAACAGGACGGGGCGGGCCTTCGGGAACGGTCCGGACAGAGAGGAGAAGGTCAGATGAGCGCAGAGGAGCTGAGACAGGAGCGGCCGGATTTGGACACGCTGCTCCGGGAGGATCGGGACTATCAGTCCGCCTATGACAGAAAGGTGAGCCAGGCTCTGGCCACCGCCCGGGCCAACTGGGAACGGGACCGTCAGGGGGAGGAGGACCGGCTTCGGCAGACGCTGGAGGCGGAGATGCAGGAGACGCTGGCGCAGGAGCGGCAGGTGCTGGCCGGGCAGCGGCAGGACTTTGACCGGCGGCTCCGGCAGGTGGCGGTGGGGGAGGCTCTGCAGCAGCGGGGCCTGGACGCCCGCTTCGCCCCCTGGATCACCGGCGAGAGCGACGAGGACTCCGCCCAGCGGGTGGAGGCGTTCACCGGGCTGTTTCAGGAGGCCCTGTCCCAAGCGGTGGCCGGACGGATGCGGGGGGAGGCCGCCCCCAGAGAGCCGGACCGGCCCCGTGAGCTGACCCGTGAGCAGGTGCGGGGGATGTCCCCCAAAGAGATCAACCGGAACTGGGAGCAGATCTCCGGCCTGCTCCGGGAGACGCAATGACACGGTACGACAATGACAACATAAGGAAAGGATGAGAGCGAATGGCATTTTCCAATTTTATCCCTGAGATCTGGTCCGCCCGGCTGCTGGAGCATCTGGACAACGTCCACGTCTACGCCGGTCTGATGAACCGGGACTATGAGGGCGAGATCCGGGCCTATGGCGACACGGTACACATCAATCAGCTGGGGGACATCACCATCAGCGACTACACCGGCGCGGACATCGCCGACCCGGAGGAGCTGGACGGCTCCATGCAGGACCTGACCATCGACAAGGCCAAGTATTTCAACTTCCAGGTGAAGGACGTGGACCACGCCCAGTCCAACCCCAAGCTGGTGGATGCCGCCATGCAGCGGGCCAGCTACGGCATGAACGACGTGATCGACCAGTATCTGGCCTCCCTGCTGCTGGAGGGGGCGGACAGCGGCAATGTCCTCTATGACGACAGCTCCGCCGTCACCCCTACCAGTGCCGACGCCTACGACTATCTGGTGGACCTGGGGGTGCTGCTCAACGAGGCCAACGTTCCCATGCTGGGACGGTGGGTGGTGCTGCCTCCCTGGTACCACGGTCTGCTGCTGAAGGACTCCCGGTTCGTGGGCAACGGCACCGGCTACAACCAGGCCATCCTCCAGGGCGGTCTGGTGGGCGAGGCCGCCGGGTTCCAGATCCATCTGTCCAACAACGTCCCCAACACCAACGGCTCTCTGTACAAGGTCATCGCCGGCACCAGCGCCGCCGGGGCCTATGCCGAGCAGCTGGTGGAGCTGGAGGCCTACCGGCTGGAGAAGAACTTCTCCGACGCCGTGAAGGGCCTCCACGTCTACGGGGCCAAGGTCGTCCAGCCCAAGGCCCTGGCGGTCATGACCTGCAACAAGGGGTAAGACCATGACGAACGAGCAGATGGAGTCCAGTCTGGAGCGGCTGGCCAGAAAGCTGGGGCTGGAAAATCCTGAAGAGGACGTGGCCCTGCTGCTGGAGGACGAGCTGCTGGACGCCGAGGGGGAGCTGCTGATCTATCTGGGGGTGAGCTCCCTGGAGGAGCAGTTCCTCTATAAGGCGGTGGAGCTGGCGGCCCTCTACTATCAGCGGGACCGTTGGGAGCTGGAGGGCGGCGGGCTGCGCTCTGCCGCCTACTCCGAGGGACAAATCAGCCAGCCCGAGCAGTATCTCTCCCCCGCCGAGCTGCGGGCCGGGACGGCGGAGATCCTGGACAGTCTGGCCCGGTACCGGAGGGTGTCATGCTGAGCCGTCAGACCCCCCTGGCCTGGCGGCGGGGGTTCTCCCTCTACCGGCGCAGTCTGGAGACGGACAGCATGGGGGACCCGGCAGCGGTCTACCACATGGACGAGCCGGACTTCACCGCCGCAGACGGGACGGAGGACGGCATCTGCTGGCAGAGCGTTCAGTCCTGGCAGAGCGGCGGGCGGCTGACCTCCGGCCTCGCCCGACAGGAGCCGGGAGAGAGCTCCACCGGGGCGGTGGAGGGGTGCCTCTTCACCGATTTGGAGCTGTCGCCGGGGGACCGTCTGACCATCGGAGAGGGGCTGTACGAGGTGCGCTCCCTCCAGCAGTGGCCGGGACACCGGAAGGTGCTGGCCCAGCGGATCGGGTGAGGTGATACGGGATGGCAGACATCAGATGGGCCATGGTAGACGCCCGGGAGCAGGTGCGCCAGGCATTGGAAACGATGGAGACGGAGCGATCCTTCTCCCTCCGGGGGAGGTTCGCCCCCGGCAGCGCGGAGCCGCCCGTGGTGGTCTGGGGGGAATACTCCAACATCGCCACCGACTGTCCGGTAGTGGACGAGCTGGTCTTTCAGGTAGACCTGTGGACCGCCGACCGGGACAGTCAGAACGAACTGGCAACGGCGGTGAATCAGGCTCTGGGTCAGATCGGCCTGCGGCGCATCTACGCCGGGCCGGATGGCTATGAGGACATTGGGCCGGGGTACTGCCGCAAGACCCTCCGGTTTGGCCGGAGGGTGGACAAGCGGACGTTGCGGCTGGTGGACTGAGGAGGCTAGGGACGGATTCGCCGGGGGACTCTGCTGGACGGCAGTGCCTGCGGCTCTCCCTCAGTCGCCTTGCGGCGACAGCTCCGCTGTCAAGCGGTACTTCTGCTGCGCTCCCTGCCTTAAAGCGGGAGCCAAGTGAATGAACAGAAAGGAATGATACGACAATGGCAACACAGGGACTTTCCACCATTGGCATTCAGGTCAAGGTCAACGAGGTGGCTATGAACTATGTCACCGAGATCGGCGACATCGGCGGCACTCCCGCCACGCTGGACGCCACCTGTATGCAGGACAGCATGAAGAAGAGCGTCCCCGGCGTGCAGGACGTGAAGGCGTTTGAGGTGACCTACCTCTACGACAACACCGCCGCCGACTCGGACTATCGGGTGCTCAAGGCCCTCCAGACGGCGGGGAAGGTGGTGCCCATCGGGGTGGTATTCCCGGACGGGACCACCTTCACCAGCTCCGGCTACGTCAGCACCTATGTGGTGGGGGCGAAGGTGGATGAGCTGATCTCCGCCAAGCTGTCTATGACCCTCCAGAGCGACTGGACGGTCACCGACCCCAGCGCGGCGTAACAGACGTTCCAATGGCTGTCCCGTTCTTCGGAGCGGGACGGCCTGAGTAAATGAAACGGAGGGATTTCAATGGCAAGAAAGTATCTCCCCCTGCGGGGAGACGGACGGGAATACCGGCTGCGGCTGACGGTGGGGGGACAGCGGAACCTCCGGGAGCGGTTCCAGGAGGAGACGCTCCAGACCGTCCTCCTGGCCGCCGGGGACAGCGAGCGGCTGTGCGCCCTGCTGGGAGAGGCCCTGAGCTGGCCCGGCAGCGGCAACGACTGCACCGATGGGGAGCAGTTCCTGGACCTGCTGGTGGACTGGGGCTATCAGGGACAGGAGCGGTTCGGGGCGCTGGCCTTTGACCTGGCGGCTGCCTCCGGTCTGCTGACGGCAGAGCAGGCCGGGCAGCTCAAGGGAGCTCTCCGCTCGGCGGTGGAGCAGGCCTATACCCGGATGGAGACACCGGAGACGGTCCAGGAGGAACAGACCGCTGCCCCTTTTCTCCGGGCCTGACCCTGGAGGAGCTGCTGGAGGCCGGCGTCCGGGCGGGGGGCAGTCCCCCGGAGCTGGAGGACTGGACCTGGGGCGAGGTGCTTCAGCTCGTCCGGTGCCGCCGGGAGGCGGAGCGGCAGCGGTATCAGGCCCTGAGCGTCATCGCCTGGGAGCAGGCGGTGTTCACCGCCCGGCTGCTGGCGGGGGAGCGGGCCGAGCCGGTATACGAGCGGTTCCCCTTCTGGGAGGAATCGGAACAGGCATCCCTCCGGCTGGCGGGCTATCGGTCCATGATGGAGCGCCTGGCCGGGAACAAGAGAGAGGTGAGAGAGCATGAGTGACAGTACGCAGGAGGCGGCCCGGATCCGGGCAGAGCTGTCGGCGGCCAACGATGCAGCCCTCCGCTTTACCGCCAGCGCCGCCCAGATGCAGAGCGCCTATACCTATGCGCTGAACCGGATGAACAGCGCACTGAGCCAGCTCTCCGGGGCATTCCGGGGGCTGGAGGCGGTGGGGATGAACGCCTTCTCCAGCCTGATCTCCGCCGTGACCCCGGCGGTGCAGACCCTGTCCAATCTGGCAGTGAAGCTGTTCGGGGCCACGGTCTGGCAGTCGGGGACGAAGGCGGCCAACGCCACGGCCTCCGCCATCAATTCTGTGGCAAAGGCGGCCAAATCGGCGGCCAGCGCCCAGCGTGACCTATACGGCTTTGACCAGATCACACGGGTCAGCGCCAGCTCCGGCAGCGGCTCCTCCGGGGGCGGCTCCGGCAGTGGCTCCTCCGGGGGCAGCGGTCAGGCGGAGGGGAGCTGGGTGCGCATCTCCGGACTGCTGGACAGCTTCGCGGAAAGGGCAAAGTCAGTCCTGAGCCAGATCTGGCAGCCCTTTGCCGACGCCTGGGACAGCCAGGGAGCCGGGGTGGTGGAGGCGGCCCAGGCCGCCCTCGCCAACATCGGTTCGGCGGCGGCCGCCGTGGGCAGCAGCTGGCTCAAGGCCTGGACGGGCGGGGCCGGGGAGCAGGCGGTGTCCTCTGTGCTGAGCATCGTCCAAAGCCTGCTGACGGCGGTGGGCAATGTCGCCGCCCGGTTCCGGGAGGCCTGGACTGCCGGGGGCGCAGGAGACGCTATCTTCCAGGATCTGGCGGACATCGCCAACGTCTTTCTGGGGGCGCTGGAGGACATGGCCTCCGCCACCGCCGCCTGGGCGGGGCAACTGGACTTCTCCGGCCTGGTCAGCGGCTTCGGTAATCTGGTGTCCGCCTGCAAGCCGCTGGTGGAGCTGCTGTCCGGCGGGCTGAGCTGGGCGTATACCAACGTGCTGCTGCCCCTGGCGGGGTGGGTCATCCAGTCGGCGGGACCGGCAGCGCTGAATGTGCTGACCTCGGCGGTCAACCTGTTCACCTCCGCGCTGAACCTGTTCCAGCCCCTGGGACTGGCGGTGTGGAACAATCTGCTCCAGCCCCTGGGCCGCTGGACGGGGCAGGTCATCACCGCCGCTCTGGGGGCGGTCTCCAACGCCTTCAACGCCCTGGCGGGGGCGCTGAACGGCCTGCCCGCCGGGTGGGAGTCGCTGAAGGCCAGGGCCTCCAGCATCTGGACGTCTATCAAAACCGCCCTGACCGGGGCGGCAAACGGCAGCAAAACTGCTGTGATCAGCGCCTTTGCGCAGATAAACAGCGGCGTGAGCAGCCGGGGAGCCAGTCTGAAAACCAGTGTGGCAGGCATCTGGTCCTCCATCAAGAGCACCCTCTCCAGTGTGGCGGGCAGCTGTAAGACCTCGGTGATCAGCGCCTTTACCCAGATGACCAGCGGCGCGACCGGCCAGGGAGCCAGTCTGAAAACCAGTGTGGCAGGCATCTGGTCCTCCATCAAGAGCGCCCTCTCCAGTGCGGCGGGCAGCTGTAAGACCTCGGTGGTCAGCGCCTTTACCCAGATGAACAGCGGCGCGACCAGCCAGGGCAACAGCCTGAAAACCAGGCTGTCCGGCATTTTCGGCACCATCGTCACCAATATCAAGAGCAAGCTGAGCAGCGTCAAGACCGCCCTGACCACCCCCTTCAAAAACGGGCTGAATGCGGTGATCGACCTGGTGAACCGCATGATTAACAAAGTGAACTCGGCGCTGAAATTCTCCTGGTCAGCGGTCAAGGTGCTGGGCAAGGTCATCGTCCCGGCGGGGAGCGTGACCCTGGCGAAGCTCCCCACTATCTCCAGGCTGGCGGAGGGCGGCGTCACCACCGGGCCGGTGTTCTCCCTGATCGGCGAGGCGGGCCGGGAGGCGGTGCTGCCTCTGGAGCGGAACACGGACTGGATGGACCGGCTGGCGGAGCGTCTGGCCCAGGCGGAGGGCCGTCAGGGGGACGGCCTGGTGCTGGAGGTCCATGTGGGGGATGAGCTGCTGGCAAAGCAGGTCATCCGCAGAGTGAACGAGACCACCCGGCGGACGGGGCGCTGCCCCATCTACGTCTGATGAGAGGAGGAAAACAGCTATGGCAACGGTTTCGGTCAGAGGTCTGACCATCAACGGGGCGTCCATGCCCGACCCGGCGCTGGAGGGGGTGACCATCTCCACGGAGAAGGTGTGGTCCTCCAACACCGGGCGGACAGCCTCCGGCAGGATGGTGGGGAGCATTATTGCCACCAAGACCACCATCAAAATCAAGTGGCCGGTGCTCACCACCAACCAGATCGCCGTCATCGAGGCGGCGGTCAGTGACCCGGACAGCCCCTTCGTCCCGGTGTCCTACACCGATATGTGCGGGGAGACGGTGGAGCGGACGGTGTATTTCGGCACCCCCAGCTACACCCTCTACTCCTGGGCGGACGGGCTGACCCTGGTAAAAGACGCCTCGGTGGAGGGCATCGAGCAGTAGGAGCAGCGATGAAAACAGCGGCTCCGGCCTTTGCGGCCGGGGCCGCTGACCCAGCCCCACAGAGAGGGATAGGAGGGAACTCCCTGATTCTGTAAATTGCGGGTTGCATTTTCTCTGCGAACTTGCTATAATGTATTTATCAAAAGTCACGGGCCGTCTGCCCGCACTGAAAGGTCGTGAATCAGATGAAGACATACCCCGTAATCACCATCAGCCGTCAGTTTGGCTCCGGCGGCGCAGAGATTGGGCGGCTGCTGGCCGCTCAGCTGGAGATCCCCTTCTACGACAATGAGATCATTGAGTTGGCCTCCCAGGAGAGCCATTTCGACCCCAAGCTCTTCCGTCGTGTGGAGGAGACTACCGCCACCAACAGCTTCCTGTACGCCATCAACCGGCTGGGTGCGGGCAGCGCCTACTCCATGCCCATCAGCGACCAGCTCTACTCCGTCCAGTCCTCCATCATCCGCACCGTGGCGGACCAGACGCCCGCTGTCATTGTGGGCAGATGCGCCGACGACGTGCTCACCGGCTACACCAGGACGGTGAACGTCTTTGTCCAGGCCGGGATGGAGGCCCGCATCGCCCGCACCATGGAACGGCTGGCCCTCAACGAGAGCCGGGCCAGGGCCTACGTCAAGCAGATCGACAAGAGCCGGGCCGCCTATCACAACTTCTACTCCGACCGCACCTGGGGCCGCCGGGAGAACTATCACCTGGTCATCGACACCGACGACCTGCCCTTCGATGTGGCCGCCTCCATCATCAAGACCTATGTCACCGCCGTCATGGGCGAGGAGCTGGAGCAGGCCAGGGCGGAGCTGGAGTGAGCGGCGCCGGACCTGACCGCTCAGACAGATCCATTTGCCGTTCGTCCGGAGGACCGCCGTACACAGGCCGGCATAATAACGATCAATAATGACACAGAGCGCACCGTCCCCTTGCGGGAGGCGGTGCGCTCTGTGATTTTGACGGCATTGTTTCAAAACAGCCCGGTGATGACCCCGTTCTCGTCCACGTCGATGCGCTCGGCGGCGGGGACCTTGGGCAGTCCCGGCATGGTCATAATGTCCCCGGTATAGGCTACTACGAACCCGGCTCCGGCGCAGACCTTGACCTTGCGGACGGTGACGGTGAAGCCCTCCGGCGCGCCCAGCAGGGCGGGGTCGTCGGAGAAGGAATATTGGGTCTTGGCCATGCAGACCGGGAGACGGCCGAAGCCCAGCTCCTCCAGGCGGGCCAGCTCCTTTTTGGCGGCGGGGAGAAAGTTCACCCCGTCCGCCCGGTAGACCTTTTGGGCCACAGCGATGATCTTGTCCACCAGAGGCAGCTCATCGGGATAGGCCATGGTGAACCGGTTCTCTCCCTTGTCAATGGCGGAGAGGACCTCCCGGGCCAGCTCCAGACCGCCCTCGCCGCCCTTGCCCCAGACCTGGCTCAGAGCCACCCGGACGCCGTATTTGGCGCAGGCGGTGCGGATGAGCTCCAGCTCGGCGGGGGTGTCACAGTCGAACCGGTTGATGGCCACCACAGCGGGGAGGCCGTAGACCTGGGTGATGTTCTCTACATGGCGGAGCAGATTGGGCAGGCCCCGCTCCAGGGCGGCCAGGTTTTCTTCCTTCAGCTCGCCCTTGGGAACGCCCCCGTGGTATTTCAGCGCCCGGACCGTGGCCACGATGACCACCGCGTCCGGGGTCAGCCCGGCAGCCCGGCACTTGATGTCCAAAAACTTCTCTGCCCCCAGGTCGGCTCCGAAGCCCGCCTCGGTGACGACGTAATCCCCCAGCCGGAGGGCGGCGTCGGTGGCGGCCACAGAGTTGCAGCCGTGGGCGATGTTGGCAAAGGGTCCGCCGTGGATGAGGGCGGGGGTATGCTCCAGAGTCTGGACCAGGTTGGGCCGGATGGCGTCCTTCAGCAGGGCGGTCATGGCCCCGGCGGCCTTCAGGTCCCCGGCGGTGACCGGGTCGCCCTTTCGGTTGTAGGCCACGATGATGCGGGAGAGCCGGGCCTTCAGGTCCATCAGGTCACTGGCCAGGCACAGGGCGGCCATGACCTCGCTGGCCACCGTGATGTCAAAGCCCTCCTCCCGGGGGACTCCCTGCATCCTGCCGCCCAGGCCACAGACGATGTTGCGCAGCTGCCGGTCGTTCATGTCCACACAGCGCTTCCAGGTGATGTTCTTCACGTCGATGTCCAGAGCGTTCCCCTGCTGGATGTGGTTGTCCAGCATGGCGGCCAGCAGGTTGTTGGCGGCCCCGATGGCGTGGAAGTCCCCGGTGAAGTGGAGATTGATGTCCTCCATGGGTACCACCTGGGCATAGCCACCTCCGGCAGCGCCCCCCTTGATGCCGAATACCGGTCCCAGGGACGGCTCCCGAAGGGCCAGCACCACCTGCTTGTCCAGCCGGTGCAGCGCGTCCGCCAGGCCCACGCTGGTGGTGGTCTTGCCCTCTCCGGCGGGGGTGGGGGAGATGGCGGTGACCAGGATGAGCTTGCCCTTCCGGGGCTGCTGTTTGACCTGCTTCAAGTCCAGCTTGGCCTTGTATTTGCCGTATAGCTCCAGGTCATCCGCCGGGATGTGGAGGGACGCGCCGATTTGGGTGATGGGCAGCATCTCTGCGCTCTGAGCGATCTCGATATCTGTTTTCATGGGGGGACCTCCTTTTCACATTTGCCGGAGGAACAAAAAACCGCACCCCCAGGCAGACAGCCCAGACGGGCGGCTTTTTCCTGCCATACTCCCTGTGGTATTTCTCCACTTCCGTCAGTCATATGGCTGATGCTAAGATAACACGCCCCGGGGGAATTGTCAACCGATTTGGCCCCTGTTTTTTCCCTGCAATCCGGCGAAAAACAGGACAGAGTGACCCTGCTTTCCACGGGCTTCTCTGTCCCTACGAGCGGACAGAAACGGACGACGGCAGCCGGACGGTCCTCCGGCTGCCGCTGCGGTCAGGTCTCTTTTCCTGCAAACTGTGTCTCGTATAGCTGGGCGTATTTGCCCTTTTGGCTCAGGAGCTGGTCGTGATTGCCCTGCTCCACGATACGTCCGTGGTCCAGCACCACGATCAAGTCGGCGTCCCGGATAGTGGACAGCCGGTGGGCGATGATAATGCTGGTCCGGTCGTGCATCAGGTTGGTCATGGCGTCCTGAATCTTCTGCTCCGTCCGGGTGTCCACGCTGGAGGTGGCCTCGTCCAGAATGAGGATCTTCGGGTCGGCCAGGAACGCCCGCCCGATGGCCAGCAGCTGCCGCTGGCCCTGGGACAGATTGGCCCCGGACTCGCTGAGCCGGGTGTCGTACCCCTCCGGGAGACGGCAGATCATCTCGTGGCAGTTGCTCATCCGGGCGGCCCGCTCCACCGCCTGGTCGCTGGCGGCGGGATTGGCGTATTTCAGGTTGTTGCGGACGGTGTCAGAAAAGAGAACCGTGTCCTGTAACACAATAGCGGTGCCCCGGCGCAGCTCGTCCCGGTCCATGTCCCGGATGTCCGTGCCGTCGATACGGATGGCCCCGCCGTCGATGTCGTAGAACCGCATGAGCAGGTTGACCACCGTGGTCTTGCCGCTGCCGGTGGCTCCCACCAGAGCCACCTTCTGTCCGGCCCGCACCTCCAGGTCGAAGTCAAAGAGCACCTGCTTGCCGGGGTAGTAGGAGAAGTCCACATGGCTGAACCGGACGGTGCCTCCGGCGTTGCCCATGGGCAGCAGACCGGTCTGCTGCTCCGGCTCCTCGTCCATGACGGCGAATACCCGCTCAGCTCCCGCCAGAGCCGTCTCGATCTGCCCATAGAGCTGGGCGATCTCCTCGATGGGACGGCTGAACTGCTTGGCGTAGACGATAAAGGCGGAGATGACGCCCACGGAGATGGTGCCGTTGATGGCGAACCATCCGCCAAAGGCGGCGATGATGACAAAGCCGATGTTGCCGATCACGTTCATCACCGGCCCCATGGACCCGCCCAGGCTCTCGGCAAAGATACCGGTCCGGGTGAGCTGTTTGGAAAGAGCCTCGAACTCCGCCACGGCGTTCTCCTGGCGGTTGTAGGCCACGATGGTGCGGTAGCCTGTGACCATCTCCTCCACGTTGCCGTTGAGCTGGCCCAGCAGCACCTGACGCTTGCGGAAGAAGTGCTTCATAGCCCGGGAGAGGTATTTTGTCGCCAGCACCGTCAAAATCACCGTCACGCAGGACAGCAGCGCCAGCTGCCAGCACAGGGTCAGCATCATAATGACCGTCCCCAGCAGAGTCAGCACCCCGGAGACCAGGGAGCTGAGGGACTGGGAGATGGTGTTGGAGATGTTCTCCACGTCGTTGGTCATACGGCTCATGACGTCGCCATGGGAGTGGTTGTCCAGATATTTCACCGGGAGGCGGACGATCCTCCGGAACAGGTCGCTGCGCATCTTGCGCACCACGCTCTGGCTCAGCCGGGCGGAGAGGAGGCTCTGGGAGTAGGTGGCTACGCTGTGGACGGCGTAGAGCACCAGCATCATCTCCAGGATACCGGGGAGCCGGTCAAAGGCACCCTCGGTGATGCGGTCGATGGCGCTGCTCTGGAGCTTGGGCGCCCAGACGGTACACAGCACCGTCACCGCTACCGAGGCCAGCAGCACCACCAGGGTTTTCGTCTCGTGGCTGAAATAGCCCATCAGACGGCGGAGGGTCTCCCCGGCGGACTTGGGCTTTTCCACCTCCTGGTTCCGGTTGCCCCGACGCATACCGGGAGGGGCGACGACGGGGGCCTGCTTCTTCTGCTCAGCCAACCTGCTCACCCTCCTTTCCCTGGGAGCGGCAGATGTCCCGGTACACCGGGCAGGTGCGCAGCAGCTCCCGGTGGGAGGCGCAGGCCACCAGCCTGCCATCCTCCAGCACGGCGATCCGGTCCGCGTTCTGCACCGAGGCCACCCGCTGGGCCACGATGATCTTGGTGACGTTCCCCTTTCTCCGGTTCAGGGCGGCGTAAAGCTCTGCCTCCGTCTTCAGGTCCAGGGCGCTGGTGGCGTCGTCAAAGATGAGGATCTCCGCGTCCTTCAGCACCGCACGGCTGATGGCGATGCGCTGCTTCTGGCCCCCGGAGAGGCTCATACCCTTCTCCGCCACCGGAGTGTCGAAGCCGTCGGACTTCCGGTGGATGAACTCGGCGGCCTGGGCCACCTCCGCCGCCTCCTCCAGCTCCTCCTGAGTGGCGTCCTCTCTGCCCCAGCGGATGTTCTCTCCCAGGGTGGTGCTGAACAGCTCGCTCTTTTGCAGGGCGATGGCCACCTTGCCCCGGAGGGCGTGGAGGTCGTACTCCCGCACGTCCACTCCGTCCACCAGGACGGTCCCCTCGGTGGCGTCGTAGAACCGGGGGATGAGCTGCACCAGGCTGCTCTTGCCGCAGCCGGTGGCCCCCATAATGCCCAGGGTCTCCCCCGGCCGGACGGTCAGACTGATGTGCCGGAGCACCGGCTCTCCGCTGCCGTCCGGATAGGCGAAGGTCACGTCCCGAAGCTCCACCTGGCCCCTGAGATTGGTTTTCCCGTCGAAGGCCCCGCTCTCAATGGAGGGGGTGCAGTTGATGACCTCCTCTATCCGCCGGGCGGAGGCAAAGCCCCGGCTCAGGGTCTGGAAAATCATGGCCATCCGCAGAACGGCGTTCATGATTTGGGAGACATAGGTGATGGCTGCCATCACTGTCCCCGGCGTGGCCCCGCCGGACTGGACCCGGATGCCGCCTACATAGATGACTGCAACAACCGACACGTTCAGGACGATGTTCAGCAGAGGGGTCATGGTGGCAAACAGCTCCAGAATGTGCAACTGGGTGCCGATCAGCTCCTCGTTAGCGTTGTCAAAGCGCTCCTCCTCGTAGGACTCCCGGACGTAGGCCTTGACCACCCTGGCTCCGGTGACGTTCTCCTGCATGACGCTGTTCACCCGGTCCAGCCGCTCCTGGAGAACGGTGAACAGGGGGGCGGTCTTTCGCAGAAAATACCAGGAGCAGCCCGCCACCAGGGGGAGGGCGCAGGCGATGACCACGCCGAAGCTGAGATCCAGCGCCAGCATACAGCCGATGCCCCCCAGAAAGAGCAGCAGGGTCCGGAAGCTGCCCCGGATGCACTGCATGACCATGTTCTGGATCTGGGCGATGTCGTTGGTGATACGGGTCACCAGAGAGCCGGTGGAAAACCGGTTGGTCTGGGCGAAGGACAGAGACATGATCCGCCGGAAGGCCTCCTCCCGGAGATCGCCGCCCAGGGGCTGACAGCACAGGTTGGCGAACACCCCGGAGAGCACCCCGCAGGTGGCTCCGAAGATGCACCACAAAATCATGTCCCGCCCGGTGGTCAGCACGATGTCCAGGTCGCTGACCCCGCCGTTGGAGAGGCCCAGCACCCCCTCGTCCACGATCTCCGCCATGAGCTGGGGCTGGATCAGGTCCATGGAGACCTCCCCCACCATGGCGATGGGGGCCAAAATCGCCCAGATCCAGTAGCGCTTGATGTACTTCCAGATGCTTTTCATACCATCCCTCACAACTTTTTTGTTAGAATCGCACTATTGTAGCACACATCATTTTATTTTGCAAAAATAATCTCCGGGGACAGCCGAAAAAATCCCGCCGTTCCCATGCTCCCGGACAGCATTTGCCCCCGGACCGTGGGGCCCGGGGGCTGTCGATCGCCGTGTGGTCGTGGTGGAAATCCGGAAGGGCGCGGCGCTATCTCTGCCGTCCCAGCACCTCCAGAGCCTCCCCATGTACCTGCCCGTTGGTGGCGAGGATGTCTGCGTTCTCCGTCACGGGCAGAGGGTCTCCCGCCAGGTCAGTACACATTCCCCCGGCCTCCCGGAGGATGAGCTGCCCTGCGGCGTAGTCCCAGGGTTTTAAGTTGAATTCAAAGTACAGCTCCGCCCGGCCCGCCGCCACCTTGCACAGCTCCAGAGCGGCGCTGCCGCCCCGGCGGAGGTCCTCTGTGCGGAGGTAGATCTCCTTCGCCTGCCGGAACACCAGGTCGGCCCGCTCCTTTTCATAGGGGGAGGTCCCGAAAATGGCCAGGCTGTGCGCCAGGTCGGGGCGTTTGCTGACCCCCATGGGCTGCCCGTTGTACCGGGCGCCCCGGCCCAGGGCGGCGGAGAAGGTCTCCCGCTGAAACGGGTTGTACACCACCCCCATCACCGCCCGGGTCCCGTCCCACAGGGCCAGGGAGACGGCGCTCTCCCGAAAGCCGTGGATCAGGTTGTTGGTGCCGTCGATGGGGTCCAAGATCCACAGAGGCCGGTCCCGTCTCTCCGGGCGAACGGCGTCCTCCTCTGCGAGAAAGCCGATCCCGGGCCAGCGGCGGCTCAGCTCCGTCCGGAGCGTCTCCTGAACCGCCAGATCTGCCTGGGTGACAAAGTCGTCCAGTCCCTTCTCCCGGACCTGACTCACCCGGGTCCTGTCCCGGAAGATGGCCCCGGTCTGATGGACCAGCCGGATCAGCTCACGTTCTCCCACGTTGTAACGCATGAAAACCGCCTCCCTGCGCCTGATTTTCTTCAGTATAGCAGAAAACGGTCCGGCTGTCGAGGGACCCGCCAAGGCCGGGGGAGTAGACAGGAGACCGCAAAAAACGTTCAAAAAATCCTTGACGGTGTGGCAAAACTGTGTTATTCTATCTCTACCTGTGGAAGCGGGCTTTGTTGTGTTGCGTTTTTTAGCGCAGCCGCCCCCGCTCACGGCGGCTTTTTCGCCACGCAGGGAGGCAGAAACCCTCTGTCGAAGGATTTTGGTACAGTCTGCGCCTCTGCGCAGTCTGGCCGGTGCTTTGGCGGAAGTTTGCCCCGTTTCGGGTCTGCCGGAGGACCGGCATTTTTTGTGCCCGAGACAACCGAAGGCATCACCGCACAAATGGGTCTGCGACATCTGACGGCGATTTTCCGTCAGCCGCGCTTGCCGATCTGCGTGGTGAAGCCTAACACAAACTAAGGAGGTGCCGAATATGGCGAAAGCCGGCGCACGGGTGAAGATCACCCTGAGATGCTCTGAGTGCAAGCAGAGAAACTACAACACCAACAAGAACAAGAAGAACACCACTGAAAAGCTGAAGCTGAATAAGTATTGTCCCTTCTGCCGCAAGCACACTGAACACGTTGAGACGAAGTGATCGGAAAGGGTGAGTGTGTTTCAATGGCTGAGAATAACGCAATGAACGAGAAGGACGCCGTGCAGGAGTCCGTTCCCGAGAAGAAGGCGGACAAAAAGCAGCCCGCCAAGAAGGAGAAGAAGCCCAACTGGTTCGTCCGTACCGGAAAGAGCATTGGCAAGTGGCTCCACGAGCTTCGTCTGGAGCTGAAAAAGGTGGTATGGCCCACCCGGAAGGAAGTGCTCCACAACACCCTGGTGGTCATCGCCTGCGTCCTGGTGGTGGGCGTGTGCATCTGGGTGTTCGACTGGCTGAGCGCCGCCATCGTCCGTGCCCTCATTAACCTGTTCGCGTGAGGATACGGGAAATGGCTGAAAACGCAAAGTGGTATGTGGTCCACACCTATTCCGGCTATGAGAACGCTGTGGCCAGCGCGATCATGAAAAATGTGGATAACCGCAACCTGCACGACCTGATCTCTGAGGTCACTATCCCCATGGAGACGGTGACGGAGATCACGGAAAACGGCCCGAAAACCGTGGAGCGCAAGGTATTTCCCGGCTATGTGCTGGTGAAAATGGTGCTCGACGACGAGAGCTGGCACGTCATCCGGAACATCCGGGGCGTCACGGGCTTTGTTGGCTCGGGCAACAATGCGATCGCCCTGACCGATGCGGAGATCGCGGCTCTGGGAGTGGAGAAGAACGAGGTAAACGTGTCCTACGCTCCGGGAGACAATGTGAAAATCGTGGACGGCGCACTCGCCTCCTCCATCGGTGTGGTGGAGAAGATCGACCTGGAACGCGGCAAGGTCTGCGTTATCGTGTCCCTGTTCGGCCGGGAGACTCCGGTGGAGCTGGACCTGGAACAGGTGGAACCCGTCAAACTGTAAGAATGGAACAGAACCATTCGGCTGAAGAATTTTAGGAGGTGCTCTTCGTGGCAGCTAAAAATAAGAAAATCACCGGCTATGTCAAGCTGCAGATCCCCGCAGGCAAGGCGACTCCCACTCCCCCTGTGGGCCCTGCTCTGGGCCAGCATGGCGTCAACATCGCCGCCTTTACCAAGGAATTCAATGAGCGTACCAAGAAGGATGTGGGCCTGATCATTCCCGTGGTCATCACCGTCTATGCCGACCGCTCCTTCACCTTTATCTGCAAGACTCCTCCCGCAGCAGTGCTGCTGAAGAAGGCCTGCAACATCGAGACCGCCTCCGGCGTACCCAACAAGAACAAGGTCGCCACCATCAGCAAGGCGGATCTGCAGAAGATCGCCGAGACGAAGATGCCTGATCTGAACGCTGCCTCTCTGGAGGCCGCCATGTCCATGATCGCCGGCACCGCCCGCTCTATGGGCATCGTCGTCGGGGAGTAAGGAGGTAGGAACAGTGTTTAAGGGTAAGAAATATCAGGACAGCGCAAAGCTGATCGTTAAGGGCAACCAGTACGAGCCTGCCGAGGCCATGGAGCTGATCGGCAAGACCGCCAAGGCCAAGTTCGACGAGACCGTAGAGGTCCACCTCCGCCTGGGCGTGGACGGCCGTCACGCCGACCAGCAGGTCCGCGGCGCCATCGTCCTCCCCAACGGCACCGGCAAGAGCGTCCGGGTGCTGGTGTTCGCCAAGGGCGAGCAGGCTGAGGCCGCCAAGGCCGCCGGCGCGGAGTATGTGGGCGAGATGGATCTGGTGGACAAGATCATGAAGGAGAACTGGTTCGACTTCGACGTGGTCATCGCCACCCCCGACATGATGCGGTTCGTGGGCCGTCTGGGCCGTGTGCTCGGCCCCAAGGGGCTGATGCCCTCCCCCAAGTCCGGCACCGTCACCCCCGACGCAGGCCGTGCCGTCACCGAGGCCAAGGCCGGTAAGGTGGAGTATCGTCTGGACAAGACCAACATCATCCACTGCCCCATCGGCAAGGTGTCCTTCGGCGCTGAGAAGCTGGAGGAGAACTTCAACGCCCTGGTGGGCGCGGTCATCAAGGCCAAGCCCTCCGCCGCTAAGGGCCAGTATATCCGCTCCTGCACCGTGGCCTCCACCATGGGCCCCGGCATCCGGGTGAACACCGCCAAGCTGATGTGATCAGCGCCGGTTTTACCGGAAAAATGTGAAAATCAGAGGGGAAACGGGTTGACAAAGCCCGTTCCCCTCTGGTACAATATCGTTTGCGTTCAAAGACAGCAGGATCCCCAGGGGTAACTGGCGTCAGCCGTCCTGCCGAGAGTGCATGAGCTGAAAATCGCTTTTGTACTGTCCTCCTGTCCTTTGGATGCGGAGGATTTTTTCTGTAGTGAGGTGAAAACAATATGCCTAACGCAAAGGTTCTGGAGTCCAAAAAGGCCGTGGTGGCCGCTCTGGAGGATCAGCTGAAGAATGCTCAGGCGGGCGTTCTGGTGGATTACTCCGGCATTACCGTGGAGCAGGATACCGAGCTGCGGAACACTGCCCGCAAGGCCGGTATCTCCTACACCGCGGTCAAGAACACCATGGTGCGCCGGGCGCTGGACGATGCGGGCCTGTCCGAGCTGGACGACGTGCTCCATGGGAATACGTCCCTGGCCACCGGTGACGACGATCCCATCGCCCCCATCAAGGTGATCTCTGACTACGCCACCAAGATGGGCGACGACAAGTTCCACATCAAGGCCGCCTTCATGGAGGGCAAGGTGCTCTCCAAGGAGGAGATCGCCCAGCTGGCCACCCTTTCTTCCAAGAAGGATCTGTATGCCCAGCTGGTGGGCGTGCTCATCGCCCCCGTGGCCAACCTGGCCGCCGTCGTGTCCGCCATCGCCGACAAGGACAACGCCGGAGAAGCTGCCGCCGAATAAGGGCAGCGACAAACCAAATCTGACTGTTATTCTATTTTTAGGAGGTTATTACCATGTCTGAGAAGATCAATGCGATCGTAGAGGAGATCAAGGGCCTGTCTCTCCTGGAGGTAAAGGAGCTGACCGACGCCCTGAAGGAGACCTTTGGTGTTGAGGCCGTCGCTATGGCCGGTCCTGCCGGCGGCGCTGCCGCTGCCGCTCCCGAGGTGGAGGAGAAGACCGAGTTCGACGTGGTCCTGGCTGGCTTCGACGCCGCTGCCAAGATCAAGGTCATCAAGGCTGTCCGCGAGGCCACCGGTCTGGGCCTGGCCGACGCCAAGAAGGCTGTCGAGGGCGCTCCCTACACTCTGAAGGAGGCCGCCACCAAGGAGGAGGCCGACGCCCTGAAGGAGAAGATCGAGGCCGTTGGCGGCAAGGTCGAGCTGAAGTAATTTCGCTCTCTCTGATGCGTTTAAAAACTGCCCTGTGCGCTTGCACAGGGCAGTTTTTATGTTAGATCTGATTTCCTGCTGCCGGACATCAGGGGCCTGATGCCCGGTGGCAGATGAGTTTATTCTAATTACCACAGAAATGGCTGCACTAAATTTGCAAGGGAGAGCCGACAGAAAAACGCCCCCATTTCCCTGAGACAGTGGAAATGGGGGCGTGCAACAGCTTTTGCCAGGAGGACACTCTCTCCGGCTACCCGGTACGGAAGGAGACGACCGGGGCGCTTTTTTACCCTGCGGCCTCGTCGGCGACGGTCAGGCGCTCCGCCAGGTCGCAGATGTCCGACGCCGCCCGGGGATTGATGGGGGCCTCCGAGGGCCTGCCACACTTGCCGTCCTCCAGCAGAGCGTCACAGGCGGCGATCAGCCGTCGACCGGGGCTGGGGACCGCCACGCTCAGACCGTGGCGCTGGAAGAAACGCATATTGGACGTCTCGCACCCGGGGATGGGGGAGGTGTGGATACGGGGGATGCCCGCCACCGCCGCCTCGGTGGAGGACAGCCCGCCGGGCTTGGTGATGAGCAGGTCGCAGGCCTTCATGTATTCCGCCATCCGGTCGGTAAAGCCCAGGACCGTGGCCCGGTCCCCGTACCGCTTTTGGATGCGCTGGTAGAGGGCCTGTCGGTTGCCGCAGACCACGATCAGCTCTGCGTCCTCCCGCCGGTAGTGGGACAGGAGCAGCCGGAGGGTGTGCTCCACGCTCCCGGCCCCGATGCTGCCCCCGGCCACCAGGATATAGCGCCGGTTTTCGTCCAGTCCAAGGGCCTTACGGGCCTCCTGTCGGTCCGGACCGTCGGAAAAGTCGCTCTTCACCGGGATGCCCAGGGGAAACAGGGTGTTCTCGTCCAGCCCTTTTTTTGCAAACTCCCCCGTCAGCTCCGGGGCGGGAATCACGTTGCAGTCGCACTCCGTCTCCCCGACCATGGGGATGCAGGTGTAGTCGGTGGCCACAAAGACGGTAGGCGGCAGATCGGACCGGCGCTCCTTCAGCCAGGTCAGCATCTCCGCCGGAAACAGGTGGGTGGTGATGACCACGTCAAAGCTGTGCCGGTCCAGATAGGCTCCCAGGGCCTTGGCGGTTTTGGCGTTGGCAAAGTACACCGGGGAGCGGAAGGGCAGCTTTTGATACAGCCCGCCGATGCAGTAGACCAGGCCGAACACCCCCGGGGCGTGCTGCACCAGGCCCACATAGGCGTGGTCCACCGTTTTGGCGGTCTGGGCCCCGTCCAGGGTGTAGGGGTTGAGCATCTGGCACCGGTGGCCCCGGCGCTCCAGTTCGTCCCGGATGGCGGCGGCCGCCGCATTGTGACCCCCGCCGGTGCCGCAGGATAAGATCAGCGCTTCCACAGTAACTTCACCTTCACTTTCGTCTTCTCCTTCTCCTCCTGGCTGGTGAGCAGCCGGACGAACACCATCCCCACAATGAGCAGGAACCCGGCGGTGACCGCCGTGGGTCCGCAGACCAGGTACATCCCCGCCAGAGTGCAGAGATAGGTCACCAGCGTCCGGTGGTAGTGGGGCGTGATTTGCAGCACCAGGGTGAACAGGAGGAAGAAGGCGGCGAAAATCGCCACCGGCCGGATCTCCGGCAGCAGGCCCAGGAGACTGCCAAAGGTGGTGGCGATGCCCTTGCCCCCCTTAAACCGGTAGAACACAGGAAAGATATGCCCCAGCACCGGGGCGGCCATTACCAGAGACAGCCACGGGTCGTTCCATGGCAGCTCCCCGGAGCCTGCGACGTACAGCCACACGGGGATGATCCCCTTGAACAGGTCGCCGCAGAGGGTGAACACGCCGCACCAGAAGCCCCCGTATTGAAAGGCGTTGAACGTTCCGGGATTCCGGTCAGGACTCTCGTCAATGGCGCCGCCCCGGCGGAACAGCCGTTCTCCCACCCGGGCAAACAGGATCGACCCGGCCAGATAGCCGAGAATGATACAGAAAATCGCACGTTCCATCCGTTATCGCTCCTCTCCCCTGAAAAACAGAACACAGGCCCGCCGGGAGAATGACTTCCGGCAAGCCTGCGCTGTTCGTCTGTTAGAACCGTCCGCCGTGAGGGCCGCCGGGACCGCCCATGGGTCCAGGGCCGCCCATGGGGCCGGGACCGGGATGCCGGGGACGACGGGGCCGGGTCAGCCAGCGCAGGAGACTGGCCCCCGCAGCGACGCCCGCCACCGTTCCGGCGATCTTGACCGCGTCGGAAGAGGTGAACGAGCTGCTGTCGTCCAGCGTGACTGTATTGCCGTCGTCGGCGGCAGCCGTCCCGTTGACGCTGACGCCGCAGTTGGAACAGAATTTGGCGGTCTCGGACAGCTCCGCTCCGCAGTTTTCACAATATCTTGCCATAGAGGAACACTCCTTTACTGCTTCGTATGAAAAAAGTATAGCACCCGTCCGGGAGGAAATACATGAACGATTGATGAACAAGCTCCTGTTTTTGTACCCCAGTTTTTGAAATTTGGGTAGTTTTCCCCACCATGTCAAGGGAAAAAACAAGGTCAGAATGTACAAAAATCCCCCCGCCGGTGTTTCGTATAAAGGACCCGTTGACGTTATGTCGCGTTTCCCATATAATCTCATGGTAGATAGACGACAGGACGTCGCCGCAGCCTGTTGGCGCGGCGACAACCAAAAGAAAAGGAGAGTTCACTTATGCCCAAGAACCAATTTCAGCGGATGGTATTTGCCTTCCTGACCGTGTTGGTGACCGTTCATGCCTATGTGTTTTACAGCCTGTATGTGGTAAACGGCGACACGCTGATGGAAGTCAACGGAGCCGATCATGTCCTTCAGGCGATCAACGCCCAGGGCGGCGTTTATATGTTCGGCAGGATGCTCCCCATCTGGGCCGTCATCCTCATCGAGTTCTGCTTCGCCTATGGCCTGGAGTGCGTCATGGGAAGCCCCTGTTCCTTCCGGCTGGCCTGCAAGATCTTTGACCCGAAGAAGGACCACCCCATGCTGGTGGAGACCGCTGTCATCTGCGCCACTGTTGGCCTGATGTGCCCCACCATGAGCTTCCTGGCCGCCTGCTTCTACTATCCGTATTACAGCGGCTTCCACGTCCTCACCCTGCTGGCCAACTGGCTCAAGCTGGTGTGCTACAACCTGCCGTTTGCCTATTTCAGCCAGCTGTTCTTCATCCAGCCCCTGGTACGGACGGTGTTCAAGCGTCTGTTTGCAGAGAAGCCGCAACAGGCCATGGAGCCGTCTCCCGCCCCGATCAAGGCTATGGAGCAGGCGTAACCCCTTTCTTCCCAAAAACAACAGGAGCGTCCGACGCAGTTTTCCGTCGGACGCTCCTGCTATTTTTCTATAACCGGTCACAGCAGCGGCGCAAACAGCCGCAGGCACATCTGCCCGAACCGCAGGGCGGCGCTGCGGCCGTTGGTGTACTGTTCCGTGACCTCCTGGCTCTGGGCCATCATATGTTCAAAGTCCGCCCTTGTCTCGCCTACCGCCGGACAGTGGGAGTAGAGGCAGCCGTTTTCAAAGTGGTGGTACAGGCTCCGATAGTCCAGGTTGATGGTGCCGCAGGCGGCCAGCACGTCGTCGGTGACGCACATCTTGCAGTGGCAAAAGCCTGGGGTGTACTCGTAAATGCGCACGCCGTTCCGGGTGAGAGAGTTGTAATAGGAGCGGGTGACGCTGTAGATCAGCTTTTTGTCGGGAATGCCTGGGGTGATGATGCGCACGTCCACCCCCCGCTTGGCGGCAAGGCCCAGGGCGTGGGTCATCTCGTCGGTGATGATGAGGTAGGGGGTCACGAACCAGACGTATTGCCTGGCCCCCTCCACCATGCTGATATAGACGTTTTCGCCCACGTTCTCGTCGTCCATGGGGCTGTCCGCGTAGGGGAGGACAAAGCCCTCCGCCGTGGGGTCCGGGGGCAGCTCCGGCAGATAGGGGAGGAAATCGGCGTCGGGAACGCTGTTCCGCTGCCGGAGGACGTTCCACATCTCCAGGAAGGAGACGGTCATGGAGCGCACCGCCGCCCCCTCCAGCCGGACGCCGGTGTCCTTCCAGTAGCCATAGGGGTGGGTCAGGTTGAAGTACTCGTCGGCGAGGTTGTAGCCCCCGGTGTAGCCGATTTTGCCGTCGATGACGGTCAGCTTCCGGTGATCCCGGTTGTTCAGGAAGAAGTTGGCCACCGGAGCGAACCGGTTGAACACCCGGCAGCGGATGCCCTGGCCCTCCATCCGGCGGACAAAGTCGGTGTCGATAAAGCCGATGCTCCCCATATCGTCATAGAGCAGCCGCACCTCCACCCTGGCCCTGACCCGCTCTACCAAAATCTGTTCCAGACGGTGAAAGGCCTGGGCGTCCTCGATGGCGTGGTACTCCAGGAAGATGAACCGTTCCGCTTGTGCCAGGTCAGCCAGCTGGGCCTCAAAGCCGTCGGAGGCCTCAGAGAAATACTGCACCTTCGTATCCCGGTACACCGGGTAGCCTGCGTACTGCTTCAGGTAGTGGGCCAGATTCCCGCACCGCACGTCCTGAGCATCCAGGGCCTCCCGGACGGACGGCTCCTGGGGCAGCAGGGGGAGCAGCTCCTGATCGACCTCCTCATACCGTTTCCGCATGGCCTGGGTGGCTCCGCTGCTGCCAATGAGGAGAAACAGGGTCACTCCCACCACCGGGAAGGCCAAAATGAGAATGATCCAGGGCATTTTCATGGCGGAGGTGCCGTTATGGTTGTAGATGAGCAGCACCAGCAGCGCTGCGACTGCCCGGGTCGCCAGGGAGATCCACTCCACATAATCGTTGAGCCGCTTTACCACCAGGATGAGCAGCACCACCTCCAGGGTGAATGCCAGCAGGACGGCACACATCCGCTTGATGCCGTTTCGGTGGTAGGTGCGGTTTTCTACCGTGACGTTTTCTCTCATGTCAGTTTCCCTCTCTGCGTGCGAAAAAAGATTCCAAAGATAATATTTCTAATCCTATCATAGCAGAAAGGTTGCCGAGTGTCAATCGGAGGCCTGCTGCAGCAGAGGGTCCACCTTGTTCCGCAGCTCCCGGCGGGTGGCGGTGACGCTGTAGATCACCGCGGCCACCTCCGAGACCCACATGGCGTACCAGGTGTAGTTGATGCCCAGGTAGTTGGTCAGCAGCCAGACCAGGGGAACCAGAAGGACCAGCTGCCGCAGGGCGCCGCCCAGCATATTGATGACTCCGTTGCCCAGGCCGGAGGCGAAGTAGCCGCAGATAATGGTCAGGGTGGCGCAGACAAAGGTGAGGGAGATAATGCGCAGGGCGGGGACGCCCATGGCCAGCATCTCGTCGCTGGCGGAGAAGAGCAGGAGCAGCTGCCTCGGGAAGACCAGGAAAATGGCGGTGCCGATCAGGGCGAAGATCACGCCGGTGGGGATGACGATTTTCCAGGCCTGACGGATACGCTCACCGTTTCCCGCCCCGTAGTTGTAGCCTACCACGGGGATAGCCGCCTGCCCCAGCCCGTTCATGGGCATCATCAGGAAGTTTTGCAGCTTGTAATACACTCCGAAGAAGGCCACCGCCGTGGAGGAGACCCCAATGAGTACGGCGTTCACCGCAAAGGTCATGACGCTGCCGATGGCCTGCATGACGATGGTGGGCATCCCCACCCGGTAGATGGCGGCCACGTCCTGCCAGCTCCAGCGAAAGCCCCGGAACCGGACGTGGACAGTGGGATTTTTCCACCGGTTGAACGCCAGAGCGGCCACGGCCCCCAGGCATTGTCCGATGACAGTGGCGATGGCGGCCCCCCGGATGCCCATGGCGGGACAGCCCAACAGGCCGAAGATCATAATGGGGTCCAGGATGATGTTGACCACCGCCCCGATGATGAGGGAGCACATGCTCAGCACCGTGTCTCCCACCGACTGGAGCAGCCGCTGCCCGTAGGTCTGGAGGAAGGTGCCGTAGCAGAACACCACGCAGATCTCCATGTACTGGATGCACAGCTCCTGGAGCGCTTCGTCATCGGTCATGAGGGCGGCGATGGGCCGGGAGAAGAACAGGCCTACCAGGGAGAACACCGCCGCCGTAGCCAGGGTCAGCACCAGACCGGTGGTGGCGGCATGACAGGCCTCCTCCGCCTTGCCCGCCCCCACCCGCTGGGAGAGCAGGGCGTTCAGACCGACACTGGTGCCTACCGCCACGGCGATCATCAAAAACTGTACGGCGTACACCAGGGAGGTGGCGGTGAGAGCGTCCTCACTGAGCCGGGCGACGAAGATGCTGTCCACGATGTTGTACAGCGACTGCACCAGCAGGGAGAGCATCAGGGGGACCGCCATCGTAAAGAGCAGTCGACCCATAGGCATGACGGCCATTTTGTTTTGCTTCATCTCTGAAATACCTTCTATTCCTAATATTCTGGCGGGGAGTATCTCTCCCCGCCTGGCTTGGTCACTTATGATACCGGGTCCCGGCATTGATCTGGAACGCCCGGTAGATCTGCTCCAGCAGCATCACACGGGCCAGGTGGTGGGGAAAGGTCATCTCCGACATGGAGAGACGGAACAGGCCCCGCTCCTTGACAGAGGGATGCAGCCCGAAGGAGCCGCCGATGACGAAGACCACGCTGCTGCCCCCCTGGACGGCCCACCGCTCCAGAGAGCGGGCCAGCTCCGGACTGGAGAGCTGTTTCCCCTCCACGCACAGGGGGACAAGGGCCGCACCCTTGGGGATACGCTCCAGGATCAGCTTTGCCTCCTGGGCCAGCGCCTGGTCGATCTGTCCCTGGGTGGGCCGGTCGGGGAGACGGCTCTCCGGCAGCTCTGTCAGGCTGAGACGGCACAGACCGCTCAGCCGCTTGCGGTATTCCTCCACCGCTGCCAGATAAAAAGGCTCCTTCAGCTTGCCCACGCAGAGCAGGGTGACAGAGATCATGACCGGCCTCCTTTACGCCTCAAACGGCCCGTCCAGCGCATCCCGGGGGGCGACGTACAGCCGGGTGTGGGAGCAGCCCGCCCGCTCCAGCATGGCGGATACCACCGAGCGGGCCTTCTCCGGGGTGTTGTTCTCTTTGCTCAGATGGCCCAGGATCAGCGTCCCCGTCCCGGAGCGGGCCAGCCGGACCGCCAGCGCGCCTCCCATCTCGTTGGAGAGGTGGCCGTGGTCCCCCAGGATACGGGCCTGGAGGGCGGGGGGATAGGGGCCGGAGCGGAGCCATTCTACATCGTGGTTGGCCTCTACCAGCGCCAGATCTACCCCGTCCAGCGCCTCCAGCACCTCCGGGGCCAGCCAGCCCAGGTCAGTGACCACCGCCGCCCGACGCCCGCCCCCGGAGAGGCGATAGCCCACGCTCCCGGGGGAGTCGTGAGGGGTGGCGAAGGGCCGGACGGTCAGCTCACCGATGACAGCTTCCTCTCCCGGCTCCAGTATGTACAGCGCCTCCGGCGGGAGACTGGGAATGCGGCGAAGCAGCTCGTCTCCCGCTGCCCGGGTGGCATAGACGGGGATCGGGCGGCTTTTCAGCAGGATGTTCAGACCGGAGATGTGGTCGGAGTGGGTGTGGGTCACCAGGATGCCGCTCAAATCCGCCGGCGTCCGGCCGGTCTGGGCCAGACGGGTGGTGATCTTCCGGCAGGAGATGCCGGCGTCCACCAGGAGAGAGGTGTTCCCCTGAATGCAGAGGGTGCTGTTTCCCGAGGAACCGCTGGCCAATGTGTACAGCTGCAAGCTGCGACGCCCCTTTCTGTCTGTGGGATACCGCAACAACGCCGCAGGGGCGGCCGGAGTCTCAGCTGCCACTGCGGTGTCGTTTCGTTGATGAAGTTATGTGGGTGAGCGGACTACTCAGCCCACCCGGTTTTCCCGGCGGGCGTTCTCATCGGGATAGTCCACCAGTCGGATGTCCGCGCCCAGGCCCTGGAGCTTTTCCACGATGTTCTCATAGCCCCGCTCGATATAGTGGATGCGGCTGATCTCCGTGGTACCCACGGCGGCCAGACCGGCCACCACCATGGCAGCGCCTGCCCGGAGGTCGCAGGCCTGGAGATGCGCCCCGGTGAGCCGGGGGACCCCCTCGATGACGGCTACCTTGCCGTCCACCTGGATGTGCGCCCCCATCCGGCGGAACTCGGTGACATAGCGATACCGGTTTTCCCAGATGCCCTCGTTGATGATGCTGGTCCCCTCTGCGATGCAGAGACAGGCGGAGACCTGGGGCTGCATATCCGTGGGGAAACCGGGGTAGGGCATGGTCTTGATGTTGACCCGCTTCAGCCTGCCGGTGCGGGAGATGCGGACGGCGTCCCCCATCTCCTCCACCTGCGCGCCCATCTCCACCAGCTTGGCGGTGATGCAGTCCAGGTGCTTGGGGATGACGTTCTGAATGACCACATCTCCGCCTGCGGCGGTGACGGCGGCCATATAGGTCCCCGCCTCGATCTGGTCAGGGATGATGGAGTAATATCCGCCGTGGAGATGGCGCACGCCCCGGATGCGGATCACATCTGTCCCCGCGCCCATAATGTCCGCTCCCATGGAGTTGAGGAAGTTGGCCAGGTCGACGATGTGCGGCTCCTTGGCGGCGTTTTCGATGACGGTGAGGCCCTCCGACCGGGCGGCGGCCAGCATGGTGTTCATGGTAGCCCCCACCGAGGCCTGGTCCATATAGATGGTGGCCCCGTGCAACCCCTGCTCCGGAGCGGTGGCGTGGACATAGCCGCCGATGACGTCTACCTTTGCCCCCAGCGCCTGAAAGCTGCGGATGTGGAAATCAATGGGCCGGGTACCCAGGTCGCAGCCGCCGGGCATGGAAACGACCGCCTGACCAAAGCGACCCAGCAGCGCGCCGATCAGGTAGTAGGAGGCCCGCATCTGGCGGGACAGCTCGTCCGGCACAACGCTGCTGGTGATATGGCGGCAGTCGATTTGAACCATATGTTTGTTGACCAGCCGGACATCCGCCCCCAGCTCCTTCAAAATACGGAGAATCAGGGTGACGTCACTGATCTGAGGGATGTTGTCGATCTGGCACACCCCCTCCACCAGAAGGGCGGCGGGGATGATCGCTACAGCGGCGTTTTTTGCGCCGCTGATCTCAACGGAACCATAGAGGGGCTTGTTGCCATTGATCACATATTTTTGCAAAGGTGACACCTTCTTTGCCCAGGATAAGCGTCCCCCAGGGGGACATAATCAGGAAACCGGGAGAGCCGTCAACCGCCCTGAAAAAGCGGGAGTCCCGTCACCGGAAGAGGACTTTCTATGACTTTTTGGGAACAGGCATAGTATAACACCGGTTTACAATAAAATCAAAGGCAAAATCGGAAAATTCTGGAGGGAGCATCGGAAGGGACAGGAAAAATCGAAATGATTTCGGGGGAAAACACGGAGAAAGATAACGAATTTGTAAAAATTATAACAAATTGTGAAAAATTCGTCAAAAGTGAGAAAATTTTCAGCGCGGTATCAGGAAGACCCTCCCAAATGAAAATTTGTAGAACAAATGTGCCATTTTTGAGTGGAAAACGAACAGATGTTTCATTCCTGACTTTTTGAGCGATCAGCTCGGGACGAAAAAAGCCGTCCGGGAACAGCTCCGTTCCCGGACGGCGGTGTGTTAGGAAGGGGGGTGCTTACTCCTGCTCCCAGTTGTGCCAGACGTTCTGTACGTCGTCGTCCTCCTCCAGCAGCTCGATCATCCGCTCCATGTTGCGGATGTCCTTCTCACTGGTGAGCTTGACATAATTCTGGGGGACCATCTCCACCTGGGCGCTGTCGAAGGCATAGCCCGCGGCCTCCAGCGCCTCGGTGACGTCGGAGAGGTTGTCGGTGCCGGTGTAGACCACGAAGACGCCGTTGTCCACCTCCATGTCGTCCGCCCCGGCCTCCAGGGCGTCCATCATGACGGTCTCCTCGTCCAGCTCCTCGTCGTCGTTGTTGAGCACGATGACGCCCTTGCGGTCAAAGCTCCAGGAGACGCAGCCGGTGGCGCCCAGGTTGCCGTTATACTTGTCAAAAATGTGCCGGACGTTGGGGGCAGTGCGGTTCCGGTTGTCGGTCAGGGCCTCCACAATGACGGCCACGCCGGAGGGACCGTAGCCCTCATAGACCACGTCTTCATAGTTATCCGTGTTGCCGGCGGACAGGGCGCGGTCGATGGTGCGCTTGATGTTGTCCTTGGGCATATTCACCGCCTTGGCCTTGGCGATGACGGCGGCCAGCTTGGAGTTGCTCTTGGGGTCGCCGGAGCCGCCCATCTTGACGGCCACGATCATCTCACGGGCGATCTTGGTGAACGCCTGAGAACGCTTGGCGTCGGCTGCGCCCTTGGTCTTCTGAATGTTATTCCACTTGGAATGTCCGGACATATACGATCTTCCTTCCTGAACGGTAAATGCTGATGTATCCGCATAATCGCTGTTACTATATCACCTTTCCCGGCAGTTGACAAGGGCCGGAGGCGAGATTTTTCAGGATACCGCCCCGGGGAAACTTCCCCGGGGGGATTTATTGACGTAGGGACGAAATTAGGGTATAGTATGGTAAAATAGACAGAAACATCCCGGAACCGACAGGCCGGGGGAGGGATACTCCTATGAAAAAGAAAAGACATATCGGGCTGTGGCTGCTGCTGGCGCTGATCGTGGCGGCGGTGCTGGTGGTGGTCGTGGCAGGCAAATCGCTCCCGGTCTCCTATGGGACCAAGACCACGCTGACTGTCAGCGAGGAGGACGAGGGCTATGACGCCTATCTGGCGGCCCAAACCCTCTGCTCCGAGCTGCGGGCCAACTGCGAGACCTACTGGAACGGCAAGTGGCCGGACTGGTACGGCGGCATGGACGTGGTGGAGAACGAGGGGGAGTACCTGGTCAACGCCTATCTGACCGAGGACACGGAGGAGCACCGGAGCGAGATCAACGAGGCCGCCGGAGAGCAGATCCGGGCCTTTACCGCGACCAGCGTCTCCTGGAACTCCCTGGTGAGTACCCTGGACGCCATCGACGCCGTCCCCCTCCTGTCTACGGAGGGGATGGGGATCAACATCGCCACCCACACTGTCCGGGTGTATCTGACCCATGAGGACCTGCTGACCATGGCCCTCATCAACCTTGTGGACACGGAGGGCAACGCCCACATCGTCATCATCCCCGCCAAGCCCACCATCTCCTCCGCCGTACTGGAGGAGGACGGGACGGTGACAGTGAACCTCTCCGGCGTGGACTATGCCGCCGGGGTGATCGTGGAGATCTCCCCCGACTCCGCCTTTGAGGAATATGTGGCGTCCCTGACCTTTGAGGGCAACGAGGCTGCCGTCATTCTCTCTGACTTCGGGGACTATCCCTCCGATGACGAGGACTACGCCGACAGCAGCGACTGGTACGTCCGGGCCAAGACCTGGATGGAGGTGGACGGCGTGACCTACGAGGGGGAGTGGAGCACCGCAAAGACGGTGAGCGACTGAGCGGGAAAGTAAATTTCCCGGCAAATCCGGATAAAAACAGAAAAAGAATTGCACGGACGTCATTCTTGTGCTAAACTTGACACATCCCCCGGTATTCTCCGGGGGATGTGATACTATCAAGTGCCATTTCTTCGGTCTGTGCGGGACCGGGAGAGAGATCATCGGGTACTTGTGGAGGGGATCATCGTGTACAAAATCGTTCGGAAAGAGCTGCTGAACCCCACCATCTGTCTGTTGGAGGTGGAGGCTCCCTTTGTTGCGCGGAAGGCGCAGCCGGGGCAGTTCATCATTTTGCGGATCGACGAGAAGGGGGAGCGGCTCCCCCTGACCATCGGCGGGTTCGACCGGGAGCGGGGGACCGTCACCATCATCTTCCAGCTGGTGGGCCTGACTACCCGGGCGCTGGCCAAGCTGGAGGTAGGGGACGCCCTGCTGGACTTCGTCGGGCCTCTGGGCCAGCCCACCGAGATGGAGGGGCTGAAATCCGCCTGTGTCATCGGCGGCGGTCTGGGCACCGCCATCGCCTATCCCGTGGCCAAGGGCCTGCACGACGCCGGTGTGGAGACCGACGTCATCGTGGGCTTCCGGAACAAGGATCTGGTCATTCTGGAGCAGGAGTTTGCCGACGCCTGTGACCACTTCTACCTCATGACCGACGACGGCTCCTATGGCGAGAAGGGCTTCACCACCGCCAAGGAGAAGGAGCTGCTGGAGAGCGGCAAGCAGTATGACGTCATCATCGCCATCGGCCCGGTCCCCATGATGAAGTTCGTGGTCAAGACGGCGGAGCCGTTTGGCACCCCCTGCCGGGTGTCCCTGAACCCCATCATGATCGACGGCACCGGAATGTGCGGCGGCTGCCGGGTCACGGTGGGTGGACAGATGAAGTTCGCCTGCGTGGACGGCCCGGAGTTTGACGGCTATCAGGTGGACTTTGACGAGCTGATGAACCGGAACGCCACCTATCGCGCTCAGGAGAGCGAGAAGGAGCGGGACCATATGTGCCGGTTTGACAAGCTGGGCCAGGAACTGATTCGGTAAGGAGGAGCGACGACATGGCTACAAAGAATATGACTCCGGTCAAGACTCCCATGCCCAACCAGGACCCGGCAGTGAGAGCCCATAACTTCAAAGAGGTGGCCCTGGGCTACACCGAGGAGATGGCCCGTCAGGAGGCCGCCCGGTGCCTGGGCTGCAAGAACCATCCCTGTGTCTCCGGCTGCCCGGTGAACGTCCGCATCCCGGAGTTCATCGCCAAGGTGGCAGAAGGGGACTATGAGGGGGCCTATCAGGTCATCACCTCTACCAACGCCCTGCCCGCCATCTCCGGCCGGGTCTGCCCCCAGGAGAGCCAGTGCGAGAGCAAGTGCGTCCGGGGCATCAAGGGCGAGCCGGTGGGCATCGGCCGGCTGGAGCGGTTCGTGGCCGACTGGCACCGGACCCACAGCAGTGAGCATCTGACCAAACCCGCCTCCAACGGCCACAAGGTGGCGGTGGTGGGTTCCGGCCCCTCCAGCCTGACCTGCGCCAGCGATCTGGCCAAGCAGGGCTATCAGGTGACGATTTTCGAGGCGTTCCACACCGCCGGCGGCGTGCTGGTCTACGGCATCCCTGAGTTCCGTCTCCCCAAGGCCATCGTCCAGGGCGAGGTGGACAAGCTGAAGGAGCTGGGCGTGGAGATCATGACCGACATGGTCATCGGTAAGGTGCTGTCCATCGACGAGCTGATGGAGGAGATGGGCTTTGAGGCCGTCTTTATCGGCACCGGTGCCGGTCTGCCCCGGTTTATGAACATCCCCGGCGAGGGCCTGGCGGGGGTCTGCTCCGCCAACGAGTACCTGACCCGGATCAATCTGATGAAGGCCTATCTGGACGAGTACGACACCCCGGTGCTCAAGAGCCGGGCGGTGGCTGTGGTAGGCGGCGGCAACGTGGCCATGGACGCCTGCCGCTGCGCCCAGCGCCTGGGAGCGGAGAAGGTCTACATCGTCTACCGCCGCTCCATGGAGGAGATGCCCGCCCGGAACGAGGAGATCGAGCACGCCCAGGAGGAGGGCATCGACTTCCGCCTGCTGTGCAACCCCGTGGAGGTGCTGGGAGATGACAAGGGCCACGTCTGCGGCCTGAAGTGCATCCGTATGGAGCTGGGCGAGCCGGACGCCTCCGGACGCCGCCGCCCCGTGGAGGTCCCGGGCAGCGAGTTCGTCCTGGACGTGGATACCGTCATCATGGCCCTGGGCACCAGCCCCAACCCCCTCATCCGCTCCACCACCCCCGGTCTGGAGACCAACCGCCGGGGCTGCCTGGTGGTGGGAG
>JAJBUB010000057.1 GCA_020860575.1 Clostridiales bacterium
GGATGGGGCGGACGGGGGGGAGGCGGCGCCGTCTTCTTGATGGAGAGATTGATGCGGCATCCCTCATCAATGCTGATGAGCTTGACCCGCACATCCTGCCCCACCGACAGAAATTCGCTCACGTCGCTGACATAAGAATAGGCGATCTCAGAAATGTGAACCAGGCCGGACCGGCCCCCCGGCAGCGCCACGAAAGCGCCAAATTTGGTGATGCCTGTCACTTTCCCTTCCAGGATTGCCCCGACTTCCAACTCCATAGAATCTTCTCTTTCCTCTCTTGCCAGAGCGGCAGTCTCTCTTCTGCTGTCGCTCAGTTGGTAGTATCGTAAAAGACGACCTCTCCATCCTCCAGCAGACCCATCTTGTCCTTGGCGACCTCCAGAACGGTGTCGGGATCGTCGCTGTTGGCAATGACGCCCTCCAGGGCCGCATTGGTCTCCTTTTGCTCATCCACGGCAGCCTGGTAGGTCTCAAGAGTCGTCTGGGCGGTTTGGATCTGTCCCCGGACGGTGAGCAGGGTGACAGCCACGGAAACGAGTAGGATCAGCACCACCAGCTTGGACAGGAAACTGCTGCGCTTGAGTTTCATTTTTCCTGGCTCCTTTCACACGTCGGGGGAACAGGCGTTCCGGCCGCTTCACGAATAGTACTTCTACTATATACCATTTTTTCCAATAAAGAAAGTGATTTTTGAGAATTTTCCAAAATTTCTTCTGCGTTGACCGAATCACCCGGGCCGGAGCGGTGAGAAAATGCCACCCTCTGGCCAAACCCTCCGCCCCTCGCAGTCCCAGGGGGAGCAGCAGAGGGCTGACCAGCCACAGATAGAGCAGGCAGCCTCCCGCGACCGCCGCCCCGGTGTAGCCCCGGACGATGCCGGTGCCAGCCTCCAGCGTCACCAACAGCAGGGCGGCGCACACCGCCAGCCAGAATATCACGTCCAAAACCAGCCCCAGCCCCCGCCCGGGCCGCCGCCGCCGGAGGCTGCGCAGCAGGTCATAGAACAGCCCCAGCCCCAGGCCGGTGAGCAGCCCTGTCCCCAGCTCCCGGAGCTGGAGGGCTACCGCCACCTCCACGGCCTAGCCCAGCAGCCGGGAGAAGAAGCCTCCCTTTTCCCTCGGGGCCTCGTAGGAGAGGGCGTCCACCGTCCCCTCCACCTTCAGTTCGCCCCCGTCCAGGCTCAGCTGCTCGATGTGCAGGTCCTCGCCCCGGATGGTCAGCTCTCCCTGACAGGTGGCCATGACGATCTGATTCTCGTCGAAGCTCTCCACCTCCTCCGCCCCGGAGACGGCCAGACGGTTCCGGTTCTCCAGCAGGATGTGGTGGCTGCTCTCGGCGGGATAGGGGTTCGTATCATAGCTCATGGGTCGTCCTCCTTTGCCTTGCTGGTACAGGGTATGTCCCGGGGGGTGGGGATATGACGGGAACTGAGATTTGCTTTTCTCCCTCCGCTGTGGTATGATATTTTAACAACCAGTCTGCAAAATGGAGTCTGCAAAATGGGGAGGTGAGCCGGATGGAGCAGCAGGAGCGTCTCGGTGAGCGTCTGCGCACCCTGATGGAGGAGCGTCACCTGAACTATGAGGCCCTAGGCCGTCTGCTGGGGATGAAGCCCCAGACCCTGAACCGGTACGTCCTGGGCCAGCGGGAGCCGAAGGCCACCGTCGCCACCCAGATGGCCATCAAGCTGGGGGTCTCCCCTCTCTGGCTCCAGGGCTATGACGTGCCCCGGGAGCCCACCGGCGAGACGGTCTGCCCGCCGGGAGAGCAGCTTGTCCCCATTCTGGGGTCGATCAAGGCGGGCGTCCCCGCCATCGCCCAGCAGCAGGTGACGGGCTACACCTCGGCGGACGTGCCCCGGCCCCAGGAGTATTTTTATCTCCGGGTCTCCGGGGACAGCATGATCAACGCCGACATCCGGGACGGCGACCTGGTGCTCATCCACCAGCAGGCCACAGCGGAAAACGGCCAGATCGTGGCCTGCATCGTGGAGGAGGAGGACGCCACCCTGAAACGGTTCCGCCGTCAGGGGGACTGGGTCTTTCTCCAGCCAGAGAACCCCGGCTACGACACCCGCATTATCCCCGTCAGTGACTTCGACACCGGAGCTGCCCGGGTGCTGGGGGTGGCGGTCCGGCTGGTCCGGTCGCTGCTGTGACGGCCAAAAAGGAAGCAGAAAGGAATTATACCAATATGAACGCACCAAAGGAACGCAAGGAGCTGGACCCGGCCTATACCTGGGCCACAGAGGACATCTATCCCTCGGACGAGGCGTGGCAGGAGGCGCTAAACGCCGCCAAATCCTATCCTCAGCGGCAGAAGGCTATGGAGGGACATCTGGCGGACAGTCCGGAGGCCCTGCTGGACGACCTGCGGCTGGGCGACGAGATCAGCCTGGTCTGCCGGGACCTGTTCAGCTATGCCAGCCGGAAGCGGGACCAGGACACCCGGGTGGCCAAATATCAGGATATGTACGCCCAGGCCATGGGGGTGATGGTGGCGATCGACCAGGCGGGGGCCTGGGAGGACAACGAGATCTTGTCCATCCCGGAGGACACCCTGGAGGACTTCTATACCCGGGAGCCTGCCCTGACCCTCTACCGCCGGAAGCTGGACCGCATCCGCAGCCGTCGGGAGCACATTCTCTCCCCGGCGGAGGAATCTCTGATGGCCGGGGCCAGAGCAGTGACCGAGGGGCCGGGGGACATCTACGCCACCCTGAACAACGCCGACCTCCGGTTCCCGGACGCTGTGGACAGCCAGGGGGTATCCCACCCCGTCACCCACGGGGGCTTCACCTCCCTGATGAACAGCCAGGACCGCGCCCTGCGCAAAAGCGCCTATGAGTCCTTGTACGGGGTCTACGGCCAGTTCCGCAACACCTGCGCCGCCGTCCTCTCCGCCCAGATGAAGCAGCTGCTGTTCACCGCCCGGGCCCGGCGGTATCCCTCTCCCCTGGCCGCGTCTCTGGACCGGACGGAGGTGCCGGAGACGGTGTACCGCAATCTCATCTCCACCGTCCGGGCCAACCTGCCCACCCTCCACCGGTACACCGCTCTGCGGAAAAAGCTGCTGGGGGTGGACGAGCTGCATTTCTACGACATCTACACCCCCATCGTGGCGGATGCGGACGCAACCGTCCCCTATGAGCAGGCCCAGCAGATCGTCCTGGAGGGCCTGGCCCCCTTGGGGGAGGAGTATCAGGCCATGCTCCGGGAGGGGTTCCAGAACCGGTGGATCGACGTGTATGAGAACGTGGGCAAGCGCTCCGGCGGCTATTCCTCCTCCTCCACCGCCCACCCCTTCGTGCTGCTCAACTACCACGGCACCCTGAACGACGTGTTCACCCTGGCTCACGAGATGGGCCACTCCCTCCACACCTATCTCTCCCAGGCCCACCAGCCCACCGCCTATCAGCCCTATGTCATCTTCGTGGCGGAGGTGGCCTCCACCTGCAACGAGGCCCTGCTCATGGAGCATCTGCTCAGCAAGACCACCGGTCGCCGGGAGCGGGCCTACCTCATCAACTATTTCCTGGAGCAGTTCCGCTCCACCCTGTACCGTCAGACCATGTTCGCTGAGTTCGAGCTGACGGTCAGCGAGATGACCCAGCGGGGGGAGGGGCTGACCGCCGATGCCCTGTGCGCCCTCTACCGTAAGCTCAACGAGGACTACTACGGTCCGGACATCGTGGCGGACGACCAGATCGCCCTGGAGTGGGCCAGGATTCCCCATTTCTACTACAACTTCTACGTCTACCAGTACGCCACCGGCTACGCCGCCGCCATCGCCCTGTCTCAGCGGATTTTGAAGGAGGGCGAGCCTGCCGTCCGGGACTATCTGAACTTCCTCTCCGGCGGCAGCTCCGCCGACCCCATCACCCTGCTCCGGGGAGCCGGGGTGGACATGGCCTCCCCTCAGCCCATCGAGCAGGCGTTGGCCCTGTTTGACAGCCTCATCGACGAGATGGAGCAGCTGATGGAGGACCCCGCGTAATTTTCACATTCAATTTACAAAATCAGCGTTGTTTCTCCGGACAAAATCGTGTACACTGTAGGCAACAGGATCAAGGAGGTGTCCCATGAAAAAGACGATCTCAAATATTCTGCTCATCTTCTCCATTCTGGCCGCCCTGACGGCCGCCGCCTTCGGTCTGCTGGCTCTGATGGGCCGGATGCCCTCTCTCAGCCGGAAGCAGGAGCCCATCCGGCGGCAGTTTCCCCGGGATGAGGACGAGCTGCGCCGGGGAGAGGCGTGACCCCGGACCCATTGTGAGCAACCATGGCCGCCCTGATAAAATCAGGGCGGCTTTTTGGGCCGTCTGACCCCGCAGGGGAGAAAGGGTCGAACCGCCTCGAAAATTTCTTGTCCCTTTTTCCGGGAAGTTTTCCCCCGCCGATTGCAAAAACCGGCGGGGGTGGTTATAATAACAGGGAGAATACCCCCTGATTGGTTAAAAGGTGATCGACATGAGATTTGTACGAGATATTGGCATCGACCTGGGCACCGCCTCGGTGCTGGTCTATGTCCAGGGCAAGGGCGTCGTCCTCCGGGAGCCGTCGGTGGTGGCCATCGACAAGACCACCGGGCGTCTGCTCAAGGTGGGCACCGAGGCCCGGAAGATGCTGGGCCGGACCCCCGGCAACATCGTGGCCATCCGTCCCCTCCGGGACGGGGTCATCTCCGACTACGACATGACCGAGCGGATGCTCAAGGAGTTTATCCGCAAGGCCGCCCCGGTGCGGTTCTTCAAGCCCCGGATCGTGGTCTGCGTCCCCTCCGGCATCACCGAGGTGGAGGAGCGGGCGGTCATCGACGCCGGTATCCAGGCCGGGGCCAGAAAGGTCTATCTCATCGAGGAGCCGGTGGCCGCAGCCATCGGCGCAGGCATCGACATCGCCCAGCCGGAGGGCCATCTGGTGGTGGACGTGGGCGGCGGCACCACCGACATCGCCGTCATCTCCCTGTCCGGCGTGGTGGAGTCCACCTCCATCAAGATCGCCGGGGACGCCTTTGACGATGCGGTGGTGAAATACATCCGCCGGAAGCACAACGTCCTCATCGGCACCCGGACGGCGGAGGAGCTGAAAATTTCCCTGGGGTGCGTGTTCCCCCGCCCGGAGGAGCAGACCATCGAGGTCACCGGCCACGACCAGATGACCGGCCTGCCCCGACAGTTCACCGTCTCCTCCAACGAGATGATCGAGGCCTTTGAGGAGCCCGCCCAGCGCATCGTGGACGCCGTCCACTCCGTCCTGGAGCGGACGCCCCCGGAGCTGGTGGCGGACATCTCCGCCAACGGCATCGTCATGACCGGCGGCGGCAGCCTGATCTGGGGCTTCGACCGGCTCATCGAGTCCCACACCGGCATCGAGACCCATGTGGCGGACGACGCCATCTCCTGCGTGGCCTACGGCACCGGCAAGAGCCTGGAGTCCATCGGCTCCATGCAGGACGGCACCATGAATCTCAGCCGCCGGAAGCAGATGAATACCTGAGCTGTTCTGTGATTGCCTGCACCCGCCGCCAGCAGATTGGCGGCGGGTGTTTTGCACCCTTCCGGACCCTGAACTCTCCCTTGTATCTGGGGGAAAAACGTGCTATAATCCCTTTATTCTGGAGAATTGGCGGCATTTGTGCGCCGCATGAGGAGGAACCACATTGAGACGTGAGGACGTGCTGATTTCGGCGGAGGCGCTGGAGCGTCAGCGTGAGATTCGGCGGCAGGTCATGGAGCGCAACGCCCGCCTGCCCGTCCAGCCCCTGGCCTTGGTGGACACCTACGGCTGTCAGCAGAACGAGGCGGACTCGGAGCAGATCCGGGGGATGCTCAGCGAGATGGGCTACGGCTTTACCGAGGACGAGCAGGAGGCGGACGTCATCGTCATCAACACCTGTGCCGTCCGGGAGCACGCAGAGATGCGGGTGCTGGGCAACGTGGGCCACCTGACCCACACGAAGCGGAACAAGCCCAGCCAGATCATCTGTCTCTGCGGCTGCGCCATGCAGGAGCCACACATGGCGGAGAAGATCAAAAAGTCCTTCCGGCATGTGGACCTGGTCTTTGGTCCCCATGTGCTGTGGAAATTCTCCGAGCTGCTGTGTCAGGTGATGGACCGGAAAAAGCGGGTCTTTGAGACCCCGGACTCTCCCGGCGTCATCGCCGAGGGCCTCCCCGTGGTGCGCAAGGGGAAGCTCAAGGCCTGGGTGTCCATCATGTACGGCTGCAACAACTTCTGCACCTACTGCATCGTCCCCTACGTCCGGGGCCGGGAGCGGAGCCGTGCGCCGGAGCTGATTCTGGACGAGGTGCGGCAGCTGGCGGCGGAGGGGTACAAGGACATCACCCTTCTGGGCCAGAACGTCAACTCCTACGGCAAGGACCTGGGGCTGGACATGGATTTTGCCGACCTGCTGGAGCAGGTCAACGCCATCCCGGGGGACTTCCTCATCCGCTTTATGACCAGTCACCCGAAGGACGCCTCCCAAAAGCTGTTTGAGACCATGGCCCGTTGCGAGAAGGTGGCCCCTCACCTCCACCTCCCCGTCCAGGCGGGGAGCGACCGGGTGCTGAAGGCCATGAACCGTCACTATGACCGGGCGGCCTATCTGGACGAAATCCGCCGCCTCCGGGAGCTGATCCCCGACATCGTCCTCACCTCGGACATTATCGTGGGCTTCCCCGGGGAGACCACCGAGGAATTTGAGGAGACCCTCTCCCTGTTGGAGCAGGTGCGCTACGACGCCCTGTTCACCTTTATCTACTCTCCCCGGGAGGGCACTCCGGCGGCGAAGCTCCCCGACCCCATGAGCCGGGAGGAGAAGAACCGGAACTTCCAGCGGCTGGTGGACCTGCAAAACCGCATCTCCGCAGAAAAGCACGCCGCCTATGTGGGCAAAACCCTGCGGGTGCTGGTGGACGGGGAGAACGACGACGGGAAGCACACCCTCACCGCCCGCACCGACGGGGGGCGTCTGGTCCACTTAAACGGCGACGCCGCCCTCATCGGCAGCTGGCAGCAGGCGAAGATCACCGGCTCCACCACCTGGGCGCTGTTCGGGGAGCTGGTCACGGACTGAATCCGTACATCGTTAAGATAAGGAGAAATCAATGGCGGCAGAGCTGACCCCCATGCGGAAGCAATATCTGCAAATCAAAGAGCAATATCCGGACTGTCTGCTGTTCTTCCGGCTGGGTGATTTTTATGAGATGTTCGACGAGGACGCTAGAGTGGCGTCCCAGGAGCTGGATCTGACCCTGACCACCCGGGACCGGGGCAAGCCCCAGGAGGACCAGACCCCCATGTGCGGCGTCCCCTATCACTCCTACGAGTCCTACCTGGCCCGGCTCATCGCCAAGGGCTACAAGGTGGCCATCTGCGAGCAGATGGAGGACCCGGCCCTGGCCAAGGGCCTGGTGGAGCGGGACGTGACGAGAGTGGTCACCCCCGGCACCGTGGTGGAGGCCTCCATGCTGGAGGAGGGGCGGAACAACTACCTTGCCGCCGTCTGCCTGGAGCAGGACGGGGCGGGGCTGTGCTTCTGCGACCTGTCCACCGGGGCGGTGACCACCACCGGCTTTGCCGGGGAGAACGTGCTGCCCCACATCCTCAACGAGCTGGGGCGGTTCGCCCCCAGGGAGGCGGTGCTGTCTCCCCGGTGCATGGAGCAGGAGGAGCTGCTGACCTTTTTGCAGGAGAAGCTGAACTGCTGCTATGAGCCGGGAGGGGACCGCTTTCTCCTGGAGCAGGCCAGAGCACAGGCGGAGGAGCAGTTCGAGACGCTGGCCTCCGTCCCCCAAAACCGGCCCTGGGCCATCCAGGCGGCGGGGGCCCTGCTGGGCTATCTCCACGAGACGCAAAAGGCCAATCTCAGCTATCTCCGCACCCTGGACTACTATGAGACGGGGCGGTACATGGAGCTGGACCTCACCGCCCGGCGCAATCTGGAGCTGACCGAGACCCTCCGGGGCAAGGAGAAGCGGGGGAGCCTGCTGTGGGTGCTGGACCGGACCAAAACGGCCATGGGCGGGCGCAAGCTCCGCCAGTGGCTGGAGCGGCCCCTCCTGTCCCCGGTGGAGATCAACGGACGGCTCAACGCCGTGGCCGCCCTGGTGGACGACCTGGTGACCCGGCAGGAGCTGCTGGACACCCTCCGGGAGATCACCGACCTGGAGCGGCTCATCGGCCGCATCGTCTACGGCAACACCAACTGCCGGGAGCTGCAATCCCTGGGGACGGGCCTCTCCCACGTCCCCAGAGTGCGGGAGCTGCTGGAGCAGAAAAACGTCCCCCTGTTACAGCGGCTCCGGGGGGAGCTGGACGACCTGAGCGAGCTGCGACAGACCTTGGAGGCCGCCATCGTGGACGACCCGCCCCTGCTGGTGCGGGAGGGCGGCATGATACGGGAGGGCTACAATGAGCCTGCAAACAAAAAGTCAAGCCCAAGATGAGCTTGACTAAGAAAATATT
>JAJBUB010000014.1 GCA_020860575.1 Clostridiales bacterium
GGTGACACCTGCTTTCTCGACTGGGTGCTGTTTGCCCACATTCGGCGGATACGTCTGCCTGGAACGGAGCATATGGATAAGGAATATCATCAGAAATGGTTTCATGTGAAGGCCATGCTCCCCATGCTGCCGGTGTTTGCCGTGGGAGGGGTCATCATTTCCCTGATGATGATGTGGATTTGGTAAATGCACAAAAAACCGAAAGTCCTGCATAACAAGGCTTTCGGCATTGTCTCCCATGCGCCAGAAGGAATTCGAATCCCCGGCCTTCCGCTTCCTCCGATTAGTGAGTTGGTTCCTGTAGATGCCTTTTGCAAAAAAATGTCTGCAACGGTGCCTACAGAGGACTTGATAGAAGGCAGGCCAACAGGAATCTGACTTAAAAGGGAAAATACTCACACTTACACTTCATTTGCATTTTTACAGAAATCAGGTAACGCTATGAGCAAAGAAAATGATAAAGTCTTAGAAGCCTCTGTAGGCATGGCAATCGTTGACGCTCTGCCTGTGCTGTGCTTCAGTGCCTCTATGATTTTGATTGGGCAAGCCTATCAGTCCGCTGTATTCATGGTCGGCGCCATCTTATGTGTGCTGGCCGGTGTCGGCAAGGTGCTGTGGAAGCTCATCCTCGCCATCGCCCATAAGGACGTTCCCATCCTGTTCCGACAGTTCCACTTTCTGATGCCAGCCGGTTTTGTCCTGATGCTCATCTCACTGGTCATCAACCGGCCATCGCTGTCGGCGCTTTGGAAAAACGTCTCATCCTTCCCATGTAACATTCTGTTCCTGATCGCCCTGGTCGGGTTTGTGGTCATGGGCATTCTCGGCGCAAAGCTGGATTCCTCCAGCAAGAAAGCCAACTGGATCGAACAGATCGTCAACCTGGTTGCGGAGCTGTGCATCCTGTTTGCAGTGGTGATTATCTGGTATGGCAGCGATTATTACCACGCAGATACCGCACAGTATCTGCAAAGCACAGATTCCGTCCAGGTGACAGAGATCAGCGACGGGCTGTTCTTCAATGGCAGCGGAACGGACACAGCCCTGGTTTTCTACCCCGGCGCAAAGGTGGAATATACGGCCTATGCGCCCATCATGATGGAGCTTGCGGAAAACGGCGTAGACTGCTTCCTGCTGGAGATGCCGTATAACATGGCGATCTTCGGCATGAACCGGGCGGACGAGATTCTGTCTACATACTCTTATGAGAGCTGGTACATCTCCGGTCATTCCCTGGGCGGGGCAATGGCCGCATCCTATGCCGCAGGACATACGGAGGAATTGGACGGCGTGGTTCTTCTGGCGGCATATGCCACGGAGTCACTGGACGACCTTCCTGCGCTGGCCATCTACGGCAGCGAGGACGGCGTTCTGAGCATGGAGAAGCTGGAGACCGGACGGCAGTATGCCGAGGACTACACCGAGATTTGTATCGACGGCGGTAATCACGCCGGATTCGGCTGCTACGGTGCGCAGAGCGAAGACGGCATCGCAAGCATCACCCAGGAGGAACAGTGGGCGCAGACGGTAGAGACGATTTTGGAATGGATCGGTTAGGATTGAGGAGACGAGACGGTTATGATGATTGAGAATTTCAACGTATTTGACTTCGAGCTGGATGCGGAGGATATGGCAATGCTGGAAGCCCTCGACACCGCACAGAGCCTGTTCTTCTCCCATTACGACCCGGAAACAGTTGAGTGGTTCATGACAGTTGCAAAATGAAAAAAGCCCGGCAGGTCGCCACGATTTTCTGTGACGACCTGCCGGATTCCTGTTACCTGCCTCCTGCTGCCTGCGCTGTGTTCATACTGCCGCTTGGACAGCATAAATTCCTCATCCACCGCAAAAGGGTCGCACTCGTAGGCCGTGACCAAATCCCCCTGCTCCGTCTTTTCCGGGTTCTTGGCGTAGTCCGTCCGGTCATTCAGTGTCTGTGCAATGGTTTTCCCCTTATTGATGTGCAGGGGATCAGTCTGGTTGCTGCGATGGTTCTCGCCTCCTGGTATAAAAAATTATGTATTATAATAGCAGGATGCTCTGTCCAGTGGAAAACGACAGGCGTAGTTTTCATCGGCTTGCAAACAGCTCAGGTATCTGATATGATAACATGAAGCATTGATATATAGTCCTAATTTGCGGGAATGGAAGGCGAGCAATCAAAATGGGTCAAGGCAAACCGGCAAGTGGATATATTCCCGGCGGTCTGAACGTTCGTTCAGCGCATTATGACAATGGGGGATTTTTGCCTTTTGCGTCCAAGGCAAAGTTCCTCGGCACCTCTCAGGGAAGCTGGTATGATATCGGCACTCACATCGGCAAAGAGTGTGAAGCAATGATTGCAGCGTCTACCGACTACTGGTGGACGCAGATGTGCAAAAAGAAGGGGCGGACTGCTACACAACACGCAATGGAGGCATATCTCTCCCAGGTGGATGCCCTTGACCCCACGCAGATCGAGCTGCTGGAAGGTATCGCCGACGGCGCCTCTGCCGCAATGGGAGATGCGCAGTGTGGAGACAGCAGGAGTCCCTTTTACGCTCCGGCGTTTGACCGGGTGGTCGCTGCCGGAATCTTTGATGTCTGGCTTTGGGGAGACCCGGACGCCTATCGGCGAGATGTCCAGGCCGGGCGCTCTGCTGAGGGCTATATAAACGGGAATGGATGCAACAGTATTGCCGCAAAAGGCAGCGCCACAAAAAATGGCGAAACGATTTCCTCTCAGGTTCGCCATACCCAGCAGGCCGGTCTCTGCTATCAGGCTTCCACAGTCTATTGCACAGAGGGGAATCATGCTGTGTGGACAGTGGGAAATACGCCTTCGCTCTGTGGCCTGCTGCTCCTGAACGACTGCGGCGTTTCTATCAGCCACCATTACGGTGGTTCTACCACAGCAGCGAGTCTGGACGCTGCCGGGAACGAGGGCTACGGCAGCGCCTATGGGGTCCCCTGGCCGAATCTGCTATTCTATGCCGCCAAGACTGCCGGGTCTGCGGCGGAGGCGCTGGATATTCTTGCTCATGGCAATGAGCGCTACCGCACTCGCACCGGGCGCAAGACCGTCCTCCGGGACGGCACCTGGAATTGGATGGTGTGTGACCCGGACACTCTCGCCGTCATGGAGGCCAGCCCTGATCGGTATGCCATCCGGTACGCCGGGGAATACACCGGCGATGCCTGGACTGATCCCGACTATATCGCCTGTGCCAACCACTTCTTGTGTCCGTACAGTTATGACCAGAACGATGTGCGGACTGATGTGCCGATGACGATCTTTAACAGCATTTCCAACAGTCAGGCCCGCTTCTGGACGCTGATGTGGGAGCTGAAAAGCTGGAAGGGGAAACTGGACGTTTCAGTTTTTCAGTACATCTTTAACCAGACCTATCTCCGCGATGAGGCGACCGGCGACTTTATTTATACCATGCCGGACGGCCACGGCGGATACCTCCCCAGCGGAATAGCCTTTGGCTGCGCACAGGGAAAGCTGATCGACAACGGCCTGACCTGTGGGACGAATGCCGCAAAAATTGCGGTGCTGAGCCGTGAGAACAGTGCCGCCTGGTTTTGTCTGGGCAATCCAAAGGATTGGATGGGTGAATGGGATCAATATCGGTTTTGATCGTTATGGTATATCTGTCTTCTCCAGAATCATGTCGGATTCTGGAGACGGCCCCGGCGCTCTCCCTTTATACGCAAAAAGCCGGACGCTGTCTCTGAGCCTGTCGGTTCAGGGATCGGCGTCCGGCCGCAGCGGAGACGGTGGGATTCGAACCCACGAGCCCTTGCGGGCTACCTGATTTCGAGTCAGGCTCGTTATGACCGCTTCGATACGTCTCCAAATGTGACGCACCCCATCGGGGAATGCCTGCCTATTATGGCATATTTCCCCGGAGATTGCAACGATTTTTTTGTCCGCCCCACCCCATTCGGGGCGGGGCGGACAACGGCTCACTTGGAGACGGTCAGGCGATCGGTAAAGGTGTACTGATTGCCCCAGATCTCCAGGGAGATGGGATTGCTGCCGGTCTCGTTGACCAGCTCCACGCTGTCGGGAGTGACGGTGACGGCCAGCTTCTGCCCACGCCACAGGATGGTGTAGCTCAGCTTGCTCCACGCCTCGGGGAGGTTCGGGCTGATGCGTAGGTTGCCGCCCAGCATCCGCAGGCCGCCGAAGCCGTAGGTCACGCACTGCCACAGGCCGCCGTAGGAGGCCGCGTGGATGCCCGCGTCGGAGGAGTGGGGGTTGGCGTTGTCCAGGTCGATGAGGCAAGCCTTTTCGAACATCTGATAGCCCAGCTCCGGGTTGCCGATGTCGCAGGCCAGAACAGAGTGGGTGGATAGGGACAGGCTGGAGTCGTGGAGGCAGCGGGGTTCGTAGTAATCCCAGCTGGCCACCTTAACCTCGTGGGGGAACAGCTCCTCCAGGAGATAGAACAGCACCATCACGTCCGCCTGCTTGGAGACCTGGATCTTGGTGATCTGCTCCTGGTTGTAGTCCTTGTAGATGCCACCCACATGGGCCTGCTTCTTGTACTTGGTCAGGTCGATGTCCTTCAGGGTCAGATAGGTGGTGTCCTGAGGCAGAACGCCGTCCTCGGTGGGCTGGGTCAGGAAGATCTTATCCCGCTGCTCGGTCCACTGGGCGTAGCAGTCGTCCAGGCCCAGCTTGGCGTTCAGGGCGGCATACAGCTCCGGCTTCTCCTTGCGGAGCAGGTCGGCGTACTCGATAGCCTTGCCCATGTTCCACCAGGCCATGTAGTTGGTGTAGGCGTTGTCGTTGACGTGCTCCTTGTACTCGTCCGGACCCACCACGTCGTTGATGTGCAGCTTGCCGTCCTCGCCCGGCTCCAGGCGGCTGCCCCAGAACTTGGCGCAGTCGAAGATCAGCTCATAGCCGTACTTGTCCATGTAGTCCTGGTCGCCGGTGCACTCGTAGTACTGCCACACGCCAAAGGCCACGTCGGAGGTGATGTGAATTTCAATGAAGCCCGTCCAGACCTTGATGAGCTGTCCGGTGACGATGTCGGTGCCCATGTACTCCGGGGTCACCTCGCCGTCATCCAGCCAGGCGGACTCCCAGGGGAACTGAGCGCCCTGATAGCCGTTGTGCTTCGCCTTGGCGTGGGCACCGGGGAGGGAGAGATAACGATACTCCTCCAGGCTCCGGGCCACCTCGGGCATGGTGAAGATGAAGTAGGGCAGCAGGAAGACCTCCGTATCCCAGAAGGTGTGTCCCTTGTAGCCCTCGCCGGAGAAGCCCTTGGCACCGATGTTCATCCGGTTGTCATGGCCGGGGGTCATGAGCTGCATATGGTACTGGCCAAAGCGGATCACCAGCTGGTCGAAGGCGGGGCCGTCGATGGTGATAGGCACCCGATCCCACACCTTTTCCTTCCAGCAGGCGGCGGACTCTGCGGCCAGGGCGTCGAACCCGGCGGCCTCGTCCTCCTTGAGCTGCTCCAGAGCGTATTCCTGCACCTGGGCCACGGTGAGGTCTGCGGCCTCCTTGTCCCGGGTGGTGTAGACGTTGGAGAACTTCTCCATCACCAGGGCCTGCCCCGCCTTTGCCTCCAGGGTGAACTTGGAGAACATCCGGCGGCGGAGGATGTTGATGTCGCTCTTGGGTGCGGCCTCCTCCCCGTCCAGATAGAACCTGTGGGTGGCGTCCACCACGAAGGTGATGTTGGACTGGCAGGTGCGGGGGATGAACTGGAGGTACTTCTTGTCATAGAACCGGGTCTGGCCCTCGGTGAAGTGCTGGGAGCCGTCGCAGGTCATCCGACCGTCGATGCCGGACTGGGGGGTGATCGTGGCGTCCTGCTGGGGGACCACCGTAACACGGGCAGTGATGGTGTGGAGCCGTTTCAGGGATACCACCCGCTCGAAGGTCAGGTTGTACCGCTCCCCGCTGGGGGCGCTCCAGTCCACGGTGCGCTTGAGCAGGCCGGTTTTCAGGTTCAGGGTCCGGGCATAGTCGTGAATGGTGCCCTGGGTCAGATCGAAGCGGGTCCCGTTCAGGGTCAGCTCGATGTTGGTCACGTCGGCGGCGTTGGGCAGCTCGGTGACCTCCTCCGGGGAGTACTGGTTGAAGGTACCCGCCACCAGCAGGTCCCGGGTCTCCCCCAGATACCGCTCCTCTGTGGCGGAGCGCAGACCCAGATAGCCGTTGCCCAGGCAGAAGTTGGCCTCCACCTTGCCCAGAGCATTGGGGTCAAAATTCGTTTCGGTGATCGTCCATTGGTCTTTGCTGTTAAAGTCCAGCATATCGATTCATCTCCTCCGTGGTATTGGCCGCAGACGCGGCCGGTTCTTCTCTGTACCGTTTATTACAGCACCATCTTCACACACCCGTAGATGCCCGCGTCGTTTCCCAGCGCTGCCAGGGCGAACTCGGTATCCCGAAGGGTGTGGAAGGCGTGCTTCCGGAATGCGCTCTGGATGGGCTTGAGCAGGATGTTCCCCGCCCGGGACAGGCCGCCGCCGATGATGAAAATTTCCGGGTTCACCGTGCAGGCCACCGAGGTCAGCGCCCAGCCCAGCCGGTCGCCCAGCTCGTCCAGCAGCTCCAGACAGAAGGCGTCCCGCTCCTTAGCGGCGTCGCAGATCTCCTTGGCGGACAGGTTCGCCTTGTCCCGGATGACCGTCTCCCGCATGGGGAACTGGGCCAGCTTCCGCTTTGCCATCCGGACCAGGCCGGTGGCGGAGCAGTACTGCTCCAGGCAGCCGTAGCCGCCGCACTTGCACGGCTCCGTCTCCTCCCGGTCCACCCGGAAGTGTCCGATCTCTCCGGCAGCGCCGCTGCTGCCCATGACCATCTTCTGGTCGATGACAGCGCCGCCGCCGATGCCGGTGCCCAGGGTGATCATGACGGCGCTGTCGTAGTCGCTGGCGCTGCCCTTCCAGATCTCTCCCAGGGTGGCGGCGTTTACGTCGTTGGCCACCCGGAACTTGCGGATGCCCGGCTCCAGCTCGCCCATCTTCTGGGGCAGATTGAACTCGCCCCACCCCAGGTTGATGCAGCCCAGGACAGTCCCGTCATCCTTCACCGGGCCGGGGACACCCATGCCGATGCCCTCCACCTCGTTCCAGTTGATGTGGTATTTCTCCATTCGACCCCGGACGGCGGAAAGCACGTCGGTGAGGATGAACTCGCCCCGGAACTCCGTCCGGGTGGGGATCTGCCACTTCTCCAGCAGGATGCCCTCCGTGCGGAACAGGCCCATCTTGATGGCCGTCCCGCCAATGTCCACCCCAAAGGCGTATGGTCTCATACTCATAGGTTACCTCCAAACAGTCAGCCGCCGCCGACTCCCGGAGGAGGTCCGGCGGCGGACAGGTCGGCTTTTACAGAATGTTCAGCAGGTCGGAGAAGGAGGTCAGGTCATAGTCCTCCTCGCCACAGCCCTTGGCGTCCCCGAACAGGGCCAGAGCGGTCATGCCGCCGGCCTTGGCCGCCTGGATACCGGCCTTGGCGTCCTCCACCACGGCGCAGTCCGCAGGGTCGATGCCCAGCTTGGCAGCAGACTTGAGGAAGACCTCCGGGTCGGGCTTGGAGCGGGTGATGTCGGTGCCGTCGGCGATGGCGTCGAAGAAGTCGCCCAGGCCCAGCTGACCCAGGATGAACTTGGTGTTCTTGCTGGAGGAGCCGATGCTCAGCTTGTAGCCCCGGGCACGCAGCTCGTTCAGGGTGTCCTTCACCTCGTCGGTCAGGTCGGCAGGGCTCATGTTCTTGAGCAGCTCCCGATAGTTGTCATTCTTCTCGGTGGCGAAGGCGACCTTCTGCTCCTCGGTGTACTCCTCTGTGGCCCGCTCCAGGATGATGTCCAGGCTGGCCATACGGCTGACGCCGCGGAGACGGTCGTTGATCTTCTCATCGAAATAGATACCCAGCCGGTCAGCCAGAGCTTTCCACGCCTGATAGTGATATTTGTCGGTGAAGCAGATGACCCCGTCCAGGTCAAAGATGACGGCTTTCTTTTGGAATTTCATGGCTGATGCCCTCCTACTGGAATTTGAACACAAAAAACGGAGGCGTTGCCTCCGGTGGTTCCGGCTGCTGCGGCGACGGACACGCCGCATTCTTTTGCCCGGGGACCCGCAGGTCAGCGCCCGCCGTCCCCGTCATATATATCTATTTAAGTTTATTATAACGGTCAATTTCTGCCTTGTCAACCGGCCCCGTCCCGGCCTCCCTCCACATTTTTGGCAGTCAGAATGTTCTTATTTTTCTATTTTTCTCCGCAAAATTGCTCATTTCGCAGGTAAATGTTTTGATTTTTACATATGTTGTTCAAATGTGTCTGTGTAATCTCTACATCTCCGGGCCTGGAAGGACCTGCCGTTCCCGCGACGCCGGAGCCGATGGAAAAGAAAGGAAGCGCTGCATCTCTGCAGCGCCTCCTGTTACTATAATATTTGCCCCTTGGTTTATGGCATCCAGCCATAGGCATG
>JAJBUB010000017.1 GCA_020860575.1 Clostridiales bacterium
GGTGTTGGATTATATCCGGGAGCGAGGGCTGAACGTGGACGGGGAGCGGTTCTGGGATTACTACCGGGCGAAGGACTGGCGCACCCGGAACGGCAGGCCGGTGGACTGGCGCAGACGGGTGGAGAGCTGGGCAAAGACCCAGTGGGACGGCGATGGTCAGGTGGTCCCCCTCCGCTCCACCGAGGCCCGGCGGCGGGCGGAGAACCGGGCCAACATCGAGGAGATGCGCCGGGCGCTGGAGCGGATGCGGGCCAGTGGGTAAAGGTGATTGCTTTCACAGACAAATTCCCGTATAATGGGAGGCATAAACAGCCCGCCGGGCGAAGTCTGCATTGGTCCGGGGCGCGCTCCGTCTGCCCCATCCCGGCATGACGCCGGGCCGGAACCGGCTTTCAGGGCATTACCCCACAGGAAAAGGGAGGAAAACCGACCATGCCACAGTTGAGCGAACGGGTAGGGACATTTACCGACTCCGTCATCCGGCGGATGACCAGGATCAGCAACCGCTATGGGGCCATCAACCTGTCCCAAGGGTTTCCGGACTCTGACCCGCCCAGGCCCATCATGGACGCCCTGGCGAAAGCGGCCTACGAGGGGCCACACCAGTACTCCATCACCTTCGGCGCCCAGAACTTCCGTCAGGCGCTGGCGGAAAAGCAGGGCAAGGCCATCGGCAGGGCCATCGACCCGGAGAGGGAGATCGTCGTGACCTGCGGCAGCACCGAGGCCATGATGTGCGCCATGATGACGGTGTGCAACCCCGGCGATAAGGTCATGGTGTTTTCGCCCTTCTATGAGAACTATGGGGCGGACGCCATTCTCTCCGGGGCAGAGCCGATCTACATCCCCCTGGTGCCGCCGGAGTATGATTTCGACAGCGCGCTCATCGAGGACGGCTTCCGGCAGGGGGCAAAGGCCATTGTGGTCTGCAACCCCTCCAACCCCTGCGGCAAGGTGTTCACCCGGGAGGAGCTGCTGACCATCGGCAGGCTGGCGTTGCAGTACGACGCCTATGTCATCACCGACGAGGTCTATGAGCATATGGTCTACGCCCCGTATCGCCACATCTGCATGGCCTCCCTGCCGGGGATGTTCGACCACACCATCACCTGCAACTCCCTCTCCAAGACCTATTCCGTCACCGGCTGGCGGCTGGGCTACCTGATCGGCCCGGCGGAGGTGGTGGGAAACGCCAAAAAGGTCCACGACTTCCTGACCGTAGGGGCTGCCGCGCCCTTGCAGGAGGCGGCCACCGTGGGCCTGCGGTTCGATGAGGGCTATTACGACGACCTGCGGGAGACCTATACCCGGAAGCGGGACTACTTTCTGGCCGGGCTGGACCGGGCGGGGCTGAAGCACAACGTTCCCCAGGGCACCTACTTTGTCATGGTAGACATTCAGGAGTTTTTGGATAAGCCCATGTTTGCGGGGTTCGCCGATCTGCAGTTCTGCGAGTGGATGATACAGTATGTAGGCGTGGCGGCGGTGCCCGGCTCCAGCTTCTTCCGGGAGCCGGTCAACCACTACATCCGTTTCCACTTTGCCCGGCAGGAGTCCGTCCTGGAGGAGGCCATCCGGCGTCTGTGCCGGATGAAGGAGATCGCCGGATAAATCAACCGCCTGTTTTTTCACAAATGTCAATTCCCCATGGCTGCGTTTGGGCGGCGGGGTGGTCCCTCCTTCGTGAGCGCCGGGGAAAACCGCCAGACGGTTCGGTTTTTTCCATTCAGACTGCTTCGCCCAGCGTCCAGATGTACCATTTACCGTTTTCTTCCACGACATAGATGCAATATCCGACCTCTCCGGTCTCGCCGCTCTCCGCCGAAATGGTGATGTCGAGATCCATTCTCCACACCTGGTCCCGGGCGAATTCCGGATACTCCAGCTCATCTATGAGCATCTCATACTCTTCGGTCGGGCAGAGCTGCCAGTTCGTGATCCTCCAGGAGGTCTCACATTCCTGCCAGTCGGCATCCTCCATGGCATCGTCAAAGTTGTCCTCAAACGTCTCCTCTAATGTCTCTATTAGCGCCTCCATCGTGTACCCGGTCGCCGTCCGCAGGGGCACCAGGACCCCGTCATACAGATTCTCCAGGATTCCTTCGGCGTCCAGGTCAAAAATGGCGTCCGCCATATACGCCGCGATCTCTTCGTAGCTGTTGAACGATGTGTCCTTCTTCTCCCGGAAATAGTCCGCGGCGACGGCATAGGTGTTCTCTATCCGGTATACCTCTTCTCCTGAATCGTCATACCGGACCTGCATGAGCAGATTTCCGGCCTCATCATACTTACAGGCCTCGGTCAATTGCCTCCCGAAGTAAACCGACGCGGTCTTCCGGTTGCCGTTTTCATCGTAGGTGTACTCATACGTTCCCTCGTCTGTGACCTGTCCGTCTCCGTCATAGATGATCTGAGCCACGGCCTCTCCCGCCTCATTGTATTCGTATTGGATCTTGGAAGCACAATCGCCGTTTTCATCGTAGGTGAGATAAGCGGTCATGTTGCCGTCCCCGTCATATTCATAGGAATACTGCAACGCATCCCGAAAATAGAAGGTGGACTTGATCCGATTCCCCTCTGCATCATATTCATAGGTCATTTCATAGTAAGGAGTCGCCTCGCTGACCAGGTTCCCGGATGCATCGTATTCGTACACCTTGTTATAGGAATCGGAGGTATCGCACGTCTCTCTGATCAGATTTCCGGCCGCGTCATATTCATAGTTCACCACTTCCCCGCCGGGATACCCCGTCATAGTGGTGACGTATCCCTCGTCGTCATAGGAATACACATACATCAGAATGCTTTCCATGTCGGTTTCAGCCGAATAAAACTCCGTTATGGAATACTTTTCCTTCGCCGACCCGTCGTTTCCCTGGATATACGAGTACCCGTAGTGATAGGAGTTGCCGCCTGTGTATTCAGTCGTAGAGCTTAGCAGGAGATATTCGTCCCCTTCCGCAACGGAATCCTGGCCGCTCTCCCCCGTCTCTTCCGCGTCTGAAAACAGGCTGTTCTCATCTGTCCCCTCCTCATCTGAAAACAGACTGCTCTCCCCTGTCTCAGCCTCCGTCTGCTGCTCTCCCGTTCCGGACGGCAGGGATTGCCCGAACAGATAGAGACCGCCTGCCGCTCCGCCGGCCACCAGCAGGACGATGCACACCGCAATGACAGCAGTGCGCAGCCCTTTTCTCTGCTTTTCTTTCCTCCGGCAGTCGGCGCAGACCGTCTCCCCGGGAGGGACCGGCTTTCCGCACGTCGCGCAATGGGCGACCGGCGGCTGTCTCCGCTCCTGTCGGCTCGCCTGTAACGGATTGCCGCACCACTGGCAAAACGTCGCCTGCCGGAACACCGGCTTTCCGCACGCGGGGCACAACGTTTCCCTCTCTATTTTTGTGCCGCAGTCCGGGCAAAACATGGAAGAATCCGACACTTCTCTTTTACAGTTTGGGCAGATCATACGCTTATCCCTCTCTTCCTTTCTCCTGGCGCACGGGAACGGGTCGGGACTGTGGCGAAGCCCGCGCCTGCCTCCGCACACATCCCATCGGTGAGGTCCCTTCTCTTTTTTGTCTCTTTTGCCCGCGCCCGGACAAACCCGTTATCCCGGCGGGCAGACTGATTTGTTACCTGCATTTTTATAATACCATATTGTTCCGCCTTTTACAACGTTTTTCGGTACTTCATAACCAACGAAAGCCGGGGTCTCCCCCGGCTTTCGCTTTGTCTGTGCTGGCGTGGTCCTGTTGACGGCGGCGGTCAGTCGTTACAGCGGCCGTGGCGACATTCGTGGTCCTCCCCGTGACGGTGTCCGCCGCAGCTCCCGTCGTGGTGGCCGCACTGCACGTCCGGGACATAGGCCAGGGTCCCCGCCAGGAGGGCCTCCACCGCGGCGTCCGCGTCGCCGGTCACGCCGCCGTACAGCCGGATCCCCGCCGAGGCCAGCGCGACCTGAGCGCCGCCGCCGATGCCGCCGCAGATGAGGATGTCCGCCTGCAACGCGCTGAGCACTGCCGCCAGCGCGCCATGGCCCTGGCCGTTGGTGCCGACTACCTGGGAGGAAACGACCTTCCCGTCCGCTACGTCGTAGACCTTGAACTGCTCCGTGTGGCCAAAGTGCTGGTAGATCTGGCCGTTTTCATAGGTGACTGCGATTCTCATGATACATACTCCTTTCGGTTTTTGAAAAAGCTGCCGGAGCTCCTGCCTATAGCAGTCCGACAGGCCGCAGAATGGATTCCCGCCGGTGCAGAGCCGGTATTCGCCCCCCTCGATCTTGAGGGGACGTCCATCCACCAGCACGTCTGCCAGCTTTTTTCGGGCGGAGTCATAGATTTTCTGGGCGGTGGTGCGGGCCACCTGCATCCGCTGGCTGCACTGCTCCTGAGACAGTCCCTCCCGGTCGATCAGGCGGATCGTCTCATATTCGTCCACCGTCAGGATGACAGGCTCCTTTTCCTCTCCCCCCTTCGCCGGGGTAAACTCCAGCGTCTGAGGAAAGCGACAGACCATTCTGCACTTGGTCGGTCTCGGCATGCTATCGCCTCTTTCTCGTGGCAACCCCGCCTCTGTGTGTGGGGCTGCTCCTATCATACCTCCGTTTATGGCATATGTCAATAACTGCCGTCGGTATCTGCCACAAATGTACTGCGACGACCTGCCGGTTCCTGTTTCCCTCCAGTATGATGACGCTTTCTCCCCCACAGCACCTGGGCGTATCCCTGTGGGGCCTCCGCCCTTTCCTTTTGACAGACGAAACGCCCCTGCGCCATTCGAAACGACGCAGGGGCGTTCATGCCTGGAAAGAGGAATACTTACCGCTGGATACGGCCGGAGCCGTCGCCGCCGGCCAGCTTCTCCACCTCGGAGACGGAGACCATGTTGTAGTCGCCCTCGATGGTGTGCTTGAGTGCGGAGGCCGCCACGGCGAACTCCACCGCCGCCTGGGTGTCCTTGCCGGTGAGCAGGGCATAGATCAGGCCGCCGCCGAAGCTGTCGCCGCCGCCCACACGGTCGACGATGCGCAGCTCGTACTTCTTGCTGAAGCAGTACTCATCGGTAGCCACGTTGTAGAGCATGGCGCTCCAGCCGTTGTCGGAGGCGCTGTGGGACTCCCGGAGGGTGATAGCCACCTTCTCGAAGCCGAACTTGTCCGCCAGCTGCTTGGCCACGGACTTGTAGCCCTCGTGGTTCAGGGTGCCGCCATAGATATCGGTGGCCTCGGCCTCGATGCCGAACACGTCCTTGGCGTCCTCCTCGTTGGAGATGCACACGTCCACATACTGGCACAGGTCGGTCATGGCCTCCCGGGCCTGGGCGCGGGTCCACAGCTTGCCGCGATAGTTCAGATCGCAGGAGATCTTGACGCCGTGGGCCTTGGCGGCCTTGCAGGCCTCCTTGCAGATCTCCACCACGTTGGGGCCGAGAGCCGGGGTGATGCCGGTGAAGTGGAACCAGTCGGCGCCCTCAAAGATCTTGTCCCAGTCGAAATCGGCGGGCTGGGCCAGCTGGATGGCGCTGTTGGCCCGGTCATAGATGCAGACGCTGCCCCGCTGGGAGGCGCCCTTCTCGTTGTAGTAGATGCCCACACGGTCGCCGCCCCGGACGATCATGCTGGCGTCCACGCCGTAGCGGCGAAGGCTGTTGATGGCCGCCTGACCGATGGCATGGGCGGGGAGCTTGGTGACAAAGGCGGCATCCAGGCCATAGTTGGCCAGGGAGACGGCCACGTTGGCCTCGCCGCCGCCGAAGGTGAACTCCAGGTTGTTGGCCTGGACGAACCGCTCGTAGTTATAGGGCTGGAGACGAACCATCAGCTCGCCGAAGGTGATTACTTTACCCATGGGAAATCAGATCCTTTCTGTATTGGTAACGCTTAGCCGCGGACCTTGTCCACAATGGCCCGGGACTGCTTGCACAGGTCGATGATCTTGTCCCAGTTGCCGGACTCGATGTCGTCGGCCTTGACCATGTAGCTGCCGCCGCAGGCTGCGATCACCGGGCAGGAGAGATACTCCTCCAGGTTCTTCAGGCTGATGCCGCCGGTGGGCATGATCTTGAACATGGCGAAGGGGGCGCTCATGGCCTTGATCTTGGCCAGGCCGCCGGACTGCTCGGCAGGGAAGAACTTCAGCACCTCATAGCCGTACTCCAGCGCCATCTGATACTCGGTGGGGGTGGTGCAGCCGGGGAAGTAGGGCAGGTTCAGCTCCTGGCACTTGTCCGCCAGCTTGTAGTTGAAGCCGGGGGAGACGATGAACTGAGCGCCGGCGGCCACGGCGGCGTCCACCTGAGCCACAGTCAGCACAGTGCCTGCGCCCACGATCATGTCAGGGCAGGTCTCCTTCATGATTTTGATGGCCTTGTCCGCACCGGCGGCCCGGAAGGTGACCTCCGCCACGGGCAGACCGCCCTCGCACAGGGCCTTTGCCAGAGGGGCGGCGTCCCGCTCCGGGTGGTTCAGCTTGATGACAGGCACGACGCCGATGTCGGAAATGGCCTGGTTAAATGCATTCATGGGATATTCTCTCCTTTTTCGTGAGATAGAGACAGGGAGGGCTTTAAATCAGCTGCTCCGTCTGGGCAGAGGCGTGGACAGAGGTAGCCACCGGGGCGTCCGGGTAGTCGGTAGTCGTCGGCATGGGGAGGGACTGCATATACTCGTGCATGGCCTCCGCCACCCGCTTGCCGTTGGCGACAGCCTCCACCTCCGTCCGGGCGCCGTTGACCGCATCGCCTGCGGCAAAGACCCCGGGGCGGCTGGTGTGTCCGTCCTCGTCCACGGTGAGCAGACCGGAATGACTGGTGTCGATGCCCTTGGTGGAGGTGACCAGGTTGCTCTCCGCCCCCTGGCTGACGGCGATGATGACGAAATCACAGGGGTACAGCTTTTCCGTGCCGGAGACAGGCTGGATTTTGCCGTTCTCGTCTATGGTGCTGTCCGACAAAATCACGCCGTCGTCCCGGATCTCCAGAGTGCACTTATCCATGAGGAAGTCCACTCCCTCCAGCTTGGCGTAGCTGGACTCGTACTGGCTGGCGGTGATCTCGTCCGTCCGGGAGACGCAGGTGACGTGTCTGGCTCCCTTGCGCACGGCGGTCCGGGCACAGTCCATGGCGGAGTTGCCCGTGCCGATGATCATGACCCGCTCTCCCAGGTGGAAGGCGTCGGGGCTGGCCAGATAGTTGATGGCATAGGCCACGGTCCCCAGGCTCTCTCCCCGGATACGGAGCTTGTTGGGCTTCCACAGGCCCGTGCCCACGAAGATGCTCTGATAGCCGTCCCGGAACATATCGTCGATGGTGATGGCCCCGCCGATATATGTGTTGGGCCGGAACTGGATGCCTTTCAGCTCCAGATGCCGATAGGCCAGATCGTCCAGCACCGAGTCAGGGAGCCGGAAATCGGGGATGCCGTACCGCAGCACGCCGCCGATCTTGTCCCGGCTATCGAAGATGGTCACCTGATAGCCGTACCGGGCCAGGATAATGGCGATGGTCAGACCCGCAGGCCCGGCCCCGATGACGGCGGCCTTCCGCCCGTTGGAGGGGGCGGGACCCTTCACCATCTTGTTGGCATAGGTGGTGGAGATGTAGTTCTCGATGACGGAGAAGTGAACGGGCGTACCCTTGATGCCCTGGACACAGTGGCCCTCACACTGGCCCTCGTGGTTGCAGACCAGGCTGCACACGGTGGTCAGAGGGTTGTTTTCAAAGAGCATCCAGCCCGCATCGTCCAGCTTGCCCGCCTTCAGCAGACGGATGACCTCCGGGATATTCGTATGGATGGGACAGCCCTCCTGGCACCTGGGCTTTTTGCAGCCCAGGCACCGGTTGGCCTCCTCCATCACATGGAGCGCCATGAATTACACTCCGGAATAGGCGGAGAAGCCTGCGTCGATGGGCAGGATCACGCCGGTGATGGCGCTGGCGGCCTTGTCATCGCACAGGAAGAACACGCCGCCCAGCAGCTCCTCGCTCTCCACGAAGCGGCCGGTGGGAGTCCCGGCCAGGATCTTGCCGGAGCGGGCGGTGGGGGTGCCGTCCTCATTGAACAGCAGGCTGCGGTTCTGGTTGGAGACCAGGAAGCCCGGGGCGATGGCGTTGCAGCGGATGCCGGTGCCGGCAAAGTGGGTGGCCAACCACTGGGTAAAGTTGCTGACGGCGGCCTTTGCGCCGGAGTAGGCGGGGATCTTGGTCAGCGGGATATAGGCGTTCATGGAGGAGATGTTCAGGATGCAGCCGGACTTGCGCTCCACCATGTCCTTGGCAAAGGCCTGAGTGGGGAGAAGGGTACCCTGGAAGTTCAGCTTGAACACGAAGTCCACGCCGCCCTG
>JAJBUB010000011.1:0-3015 GCA_020860575.1 Clostridiales bacterium
CGCGCGCCTCCCCGCCGCCGGCGCATTTCGGCTGCCGGGCCGCCAGCTCCCGCCCCCACAGGGTCACATTGCCACCCCACCCGTATCGCCGGGTCCCGGGGGCGGGGGCGGGGGACTTGGCCCCCTCTCTCCCTCCTGCGGTAGCAGGGGGAGAATTGAGTTCAGGTTTGGGTTTGGATTTGGGTTCGGTTTCGGGTTCGGTTTTTTGGGTTACAGTGGCTTCCGCCGGGTTTTTCCTGGGTCTGCCGCCTTTTTTCCCGTTTTCCCGGTTTTTGGCGACGGTCTCCTCATAGGACTGCTGTACCCGGTCCTCCTGGGCCATGACCCGTTCGGCGTAAAATCTCTCGTTGCCACTGAGCGCTATCGGCTTCCCGGAGGCGCTGTAATCAATGAGCGCCCTGCAAAGCCGACCGAACTCCGCGTCGCTGAGCTGCCTCATCTCCTTCCGGTACTCGTGGGAGAGAGCGGCGTAGGTCCTCGCCATGTCGGTCTTCACCTCTCTATTCAATTTGAGAATTTCAAATCTCATGTCCCTATTATATTCCAGTTCCTCGAATTTGTCAAGGGGTTCTCCCTGTTTTATTTGATTTTCTCGAATTGCATGATTGACACCTCTCGAAAAGGTGGTATACTGTTGTTATCCAAAGGAAAGGCGGGGACGCATATGGAAAACCGCATCGTCATGGCCAGGGAGTACGCCGATCTGAGCCAGAAGGAGCTGGCCCGGCGCATGGGCATCAGCCCCAGCACCTTAAACGGCTACGAAAAGGGGAACCACGACCCCAAGCCCCAGGGGCTTGCTAACATCGCCACAATCTGCGGGGTGACGGTGGACTATCTTCTGGGACTGACGGAGGAGCCGGGGGCCGGCTTCACCGTCACCGTCAGCGACACCGACCCCCAAATGGACGAGCTGAACCGCTGGGCCGAGATGCTCAGCGCCCGGGGCTTACAGAAGGTGGTGGACTACGCCAGCGACCTCGCGGGCAACCCGGAGTATCAGAAGCGGCCGCTGTATGCCCCCGACCCGTCCGGTGACGCCTCATGAGGCTGCTCCATCTCTCCGACCTCCACCTGGGCAAGCGGCTCAACGGCTGCTCTCTGCTGGAGGACCAGCGGGCCATGCTGGACCAGGTGTTGGACCTCTCGGAGGAGGCGGACGGGGTGCTGCTGGCGGGGGACATCTACGACAAGGCAGCCCCCTCCGCCGAGGCGGTCACCCTGTTTGACCGCTTTCTCACCCGGCTCTCCGGCCGGGGCAAGCCGGTGTGTATCATCAGCGGCAACCACGACTCCCCCCAGCGGCTGTCCTTCGGGGCCTCGCTCATGGGGGAGAGCGGGGTCCACATCGCCCCGGTGTACGACGGGAGGGTGGAGCCGGTGGTCTTTCAAGACCAGTGGGGAGAGGTGGCGGTCTGGCTGCTGCCCTTTTTAAAGCCCGCCGCCCTCCGCGCCCTCTGCCCGGAGGGGTCGATCTCCACCTGTCAGGAGGCGGTGGCCTGGGCGCTGGAGCGGATGGACCTGGACCCCGCCCGCCGGAACGTGCTGGTGGCCCATCAGTTCGTGGCGGGGACCGAGCTGTGCCAGTCGGAGGAGCTGAACATCGGCGGTCTGGACCAGGTGGAGGCCGCTCTGTTCGACGGCTTTGACTATGTGGCCCTGGGCCACATCCACACCCCTCAGCAGGTGGGGCGGGAGACGGTGCGCTACTGCGGCTCCCCCCTGAAATACTCCGCCTCCGAGGCGGGGCAGACCAAGGGGGCTCTGCTGGTGACCCTGGAGGAGAAGGGGAAGGTGACTGTGGAGCAGCGTCCCATCCGTCCCCTCCACGACCTAGTCTGTCTCAAGGGGAGCTATCTGGAGCTGACCGACCGGCATTTTTATCAGGACCGGGACCGGGAGGACTATACCTACATCACCCTCACCGACGAGGAGGACGTGCCCCAGGCCATGGGCAAGCTGCGGACGGTGTACCCCAATCTCCTGGGGCTGCGCTACGACAATGCCCGCACCCGCACCCGGCAGGAGGTCTCCGCCCCGACCGGGGAGGAGCAGCGGCCCCTGGAGCTGCTGGAGCGGTTCTATCAGACCCAGAACAACCGGCCCCTGTCCGACGAGCAGCGGGCCTACGCCAAGACATTATTGGACGAGCTGTGGGAGGGAGAGCCATGAGACCTGTCAAGCTGACCCTCTCCGCCTTTGGCCCCTACGCCGGGGAGCAGACCTTAGACTTTGACGCCCTGGGGGAGCAGGGGCTTTACCTCATCACCGGGGACACCGGGGCGGGGAAGACCACCCTGTTCGACGCCATCACCTTCGCCCTCTACGGGGAGGCCAGCGGCCAGAGCCGGGAGGTCTCCATGCTCCGGAGCAAGTACGCCCGGCCGGAGACCCCCACCTTTGTGGAGCTGACCTTCCGCTACCGGGGGAAGGACTACACCGTTCGCCGGAACCCGGAGTATGAGCGGCCCAAGAGCAGGGGAGCGGGTACCACCCGCCAGAAGGGGGATGCGGCGTTCTATCCCCCGGAGGGGGACCCCGTCACCAAAAGCCGGGAGGTCACCCGGGCGGTGACCGAGCTGCTGGGGCTGGACCGGGAGCGGTTCTCCCAGATCGCCATGATCGCCCAGGGAGACTTTCTCCGGCTGCTGCTGGCAAAGACGGAGGAGCGGAGCGCCATCTTCCGGGAGCTGTTTCACACGGAGCGGTACCAGGCCCTCCAGGACCGGGTGCGGCAGGATACCGCCGCCCTGGAGCAGCAGACCCGGGAGCTGAACGCCCGCCTGACCCGGTCTGTCTCCCGGCTCCGGGGGGAGGACGGCGGGCAGGGGGAGACGCTGGAGCGGTTAAAGCAGTCCCCCTTCCCCCCGCCGGAGGAGGCGCTGGAGACCGCCCGGCTGCTGTGTGAAGGGGACACAGACCGTCTCGCCCAGGCAGAGGCGGCGTTAGAGCAGACGGAGGCGGCGCTGCTGGAGGCGGACCGACAGCTCCAGTCCGCCCGGGAGCGGCCAACCC
>JAJBUB010000011.1:3025-8300 GCA_020860575.1 Clostridiales bacterium
ATCCCACGGGCGCGGGATCACCGGGCGGCGATGGTGGGGTCCGTCCGGGAATTCGGAGTGGCGGCGAAGTCTCTGGAGACCGCCCAGGCCACCGGACCCCGCCGGGAGGTCCTTCGGCAGCAGATCGCCGCAGGCAAAGAGCAGCTGCCCCGCTACCGCCAGCTGGAGCAGGAGCGGCAGGCGCTGCGGGAGCTGTCGTCCAAAATCGAGGTCTGCAAGGCCCAGGCGGCACAGAAACAGCAGGAGCGGCAGCAATGCGAAGGTCAGCTGTCCGCCGTCCGGGAGGAGCTGGTGTCTCTGGCCCAGCTCCCGGAGCAGCTTTTGACGTTGGAGCACCGCCAGCGGGAGCTGGAGGCCAGGGAGACAGACCTGCTCCGCTGGTCCGGCTGGCGGGACGAGCTGATGGAGCTGGAGGGTGAACTGGCTCAAGCCCAGGGGGCGTCGCCGACCAGCCGGGCCCGGGCGGAGGCCCTTCCACCCCGGTACGCCTGCCGGGAGCGGGCCGTTCTGGACGACCAGGCGGGGATTTTGGCCGCAGGATTGCAGGAGGGAAGTCCCTGTCCCGTCTGCGGGTCGGTCCACCATCCCGCCCCCGCCTGTCCCCGGGAGGACGCCCCCACTCAGGCGGCCTTGGAGCAGGAGAAAAAGGCGGTCGCCCAGGCGGAGGCCCGGGCCTCCCAGGACAGCCGGAGAGCGGCGGCCCTCATGGGACAGCGGGAGACGGCGGAACGCCGTCTACTGGAGGCCCTGGGGCTGCACCGCCGGGAGGAGATAGGGGAGACCCTGACCCAACGGGAGCAGGAGCAGCGGTCGGAGACGGACCGGCTGGAGGGGGAGCTGAGAGCCGCCCGGCAGCAGAGCCGCCGCCGGGAACAGCTTCTTTCCCGGCAGCCCACCCTGGAGACAGAGCGGGACCGCCTGATTGCCGAGGGGACCGCTCTGGAGCAGTCCGCCGTCCGGGAGGAGGCCCAGATCGCCGCCCGGCAGGCGTCCGTCTCCCGGCAGGAGCGGGACCTGCCCTGTTCGGGGGAGGCGGAGGCCCAGGCCCGGATCGGCGGCTGGGAGGGAGAGCTGAACACCCTGGAGACGGCGGAGCAGTCCGCCCGGGAAGCCCTTCACCGGCTGGAGCAGGAGCAGGCCCGGCTCCGGGGCCAGGAGGAGGCCCTGGAAAGGCAGCTGGACGGCAGGGGAGAGGCCCCGGACCTCGCCGCCCTCGCCGAATGTCTGTCCCGCTGTCAGCAGGAGAAGCAGCGCGCCCTGGCCCTCCGGGACGGGTGCAGGCTCCGGCTGGAGCAGAACCGGCAGGGATATGACGAGCTGCAACAGACCGCCTCCGCCCTCACGGAGACAGAGGAGCGGCTCCGGTGGATGAAGGCCCTCTCGGACACGGTGAACGGACGCATTTCGGGAAAGGACCGGGTGACGCTGGAGACCTATGTCCAGACCACCTGGCTGGACCGGGTGCTGGACCGGGCCAATCTCCGTCTGATGGTCATGTCCGACGGACAGTATGAGCTGCTGCGGCAGCGGCAGGCGGAGGACCTGCGCAGCCAGTCCGGTCTGGAGCTGGAGGTGCTGGACCACTACAACGCCACCCGGCGGAGCGTCCGCACCCTCTCCGGGGGAGAGTCCTTCCAGGCGTCTCTGGCCCTGGCCCTGGGGCTGTCCGACGAGATACAGGCCGCCGCCGGGGGCATCCGGCTGGACACCCTGTTCGTAGACGAGGGCTTCGGCTCTCTGGACGAGGAGGCGTTGGACAAGGCGGTCCAGGCCCTGAGTGAGCTGAGCGAGGGCAACCGGCTGGTGGGCATCATCTCCCATGTGGCGGAGCTGAAGGAGCGCATCGACCGGAGGATCGTCGTCACCAAGGCCCGGGACGGAGGCAGCCGGGCGGAGATACAGGTCTAGCCCCACAGACAGAACAGACCCGCAGACAGCATTTGTTGTCTGCGGGTCTTGCTGTGTCCCGGCGGGATTTTACACAGATTTTACCTGGAGCCGATAGTGATTTTTACATACCATGCATTATCATGAGGAAAACCAAACCTGTTCCTGACATTTCCCCCAAGACGGGCGGGACGGGACAGACAGAGGAGATTTTGGCATGGACTTTTTTGATGTATTGACCCTCATCGGCGGACTGGCCCTGTTTCTCTACGGGATGTCGGTCATGGGAGACGGCCTGGAGCAGTGCGCCGGGGACCGGCTGAAATCCATTCTGGAGCGGCTGACCTCCAAACCCCTGGCGGGATTTCTCACCGGCCTGGGCGTGACGGCGGTCATCCAGTCCTCCTCCGCCACCACGGTCATGGTGGTGGGCTTCGTGAACTCCGGCATTATGACCCTGCGCCAGGCCATCAACATCATTATGGGGGCCAACGTGGGCACCACCGTCACCGCCTGGATACTGAGCCTGAGCGGCATCGAGAGCGACAGCTTCTTTGTCCAGCTGCTCAAGCCCTCCTCCTTCACCCCCATCCTGGCCCTGATCGGCGTCATCTTCTATGTGTTCCTCAAGGACGGAAAGCATCGGGACGTGGGGACCATCCTCCTGGGGTTTGCGGTGCTCATCACCGGCATGGAGACCATGTCCGGGGCGGTCTCCGGCCTCAAGGACGTGCCGGAGTTCACCAACCTCCTGCTCCTGTTCTCCAACCCCATCCTGGGCGTGCTGGTGGGGGCGCTGCTCACCGCCATCATCCAGTCCTCCTCCGCCTCGGTGGGCATTTTGCAGGCCCTCTCTGTGACGGGAGCCGTCACCGTGGGCAGCGCCATCCCCATCATCATGGGCCAGAACATCGGCACCACCGTCACCGCCCTCATCTCCTCCATCGGGGCCAACCGGAACGCCCGCCGGGCCGCCCTGGTGCATCTGTACTTCAACATCATCGGGACGGTGGTCTGTCTGACGGTGTACATGGCGGCGGACGCCATCTTCCAGTTCACCTGGACCGAACTGCCGGTGAACCAGGCGGGGATCGCCATTATCCATACCGTCTTTAACGTGGCCTGCACCCTCATTATGCTGCCTCTGGCCAATCTGCTGGAGAAGCTGGCCTATCTCACCGTGCCGGACGAGCCGGTGCAGGAGCAGCAGCCCATGCTGGACGAGCGGCTCATGGTGACCCCCTCCGTGGCCCTGAGCCAGTGCAAGCGCATCAGCGTGGATATGGCCGTCCAGACCCGGGAGGCCTGCGAAAAGGCCTTCGCCCTGGTGGAGAACTGGGACGACGGCAGCGCGGAGATGATACGGCAGACGGAGGCCGACCTGGACGCCTTCGAGGACGCCCTCGGCTCCTACCTGGTGAAGCTCTCCAGCAAGAGCCTGTCCATCGGGGACAGCCTGGAGCTGAATCTGCTGCTGCACACGGCGGGGGACTTTGAGCGCATCAGCGACCACGCCATGAGCATCCTGCTCTCCTGCCGGACGCTGTACCAGAACGACAGGCCCTTCTCCGAGGACGCCCAGAAGGAGTTTCGCATCGTCTCCGACGCGGTGCTGGAGGTGCTGGACCTGGCCATCCAGGCCTTTAACCTCACCGACCTGGAGACCGCCGGGCGGGTGGAGCCTCTGGAGCAGAATGTGGACCGGCTCTGCGGCAAGCTCCGGGAGCGGCACATCATGCGTCTGAGGGAGGGGGTGTGCAGCCAGCGCCAGGGGCTGAGCTTAACCGCCCTGCTCTAGGTCGTGAGCCGCATCAGCGACCACTGCTCCAACATCGCCGTCTGCATCATCGAAAACCGGAACGCCAGCTACGACACCCACCGCTATCTCTACGAGGTCAAGACACAGGACAGCCGCTATCGGGAGCTGTATGAGGAGTACGCGGAAAAGTACCGCCTGACCCGGGAGACGAAGGTCTGAACCGGCATCAGCCGGGAGAAAACGCCGTTTCAAAGACTTATCTGCTCGAAAAGTGTTCATTGCTCTTGACTTTTGCGCGCTAAGATGTAATAATTGGAAAACGAAGAATGTGCTTAGGCTGGAAAGTCTGGGCGAACGCTTCCACCATCTATCCAGGAGGTTAGGTAAAACTATGGCAAAGATTGATTTCTCCAAGTATGGAATTACCGGAACAACTGAGGTCGTTTACAACCCTTCCTATGAGTCCCTGTTCGAGGACGAGACCGATCCGTCCCTGGAGGGCTATGACAAGGGCCAGGTCAGCGAGCTGGGCGCCGTCAACGTCATGACCGGCGTTTACACCGGCCGCTCCCCCAAGGATAAGTTCATCGTCATGGACGAGAACTCCAAGGACACCGTGTGGTGGACCACCCCCGAGTATCCCAACGACAACCATCCCGCTTCCGAGGAGACCTGGGCCGCTGTGAAGAAGATCGCCCAGGATGAGCTGTCCAACAAGAAGCTGTATGTGGTCGATGCCTTCTGCGGCGCCAACAAGGACACCCGCATGGCCATCCGCTTCATCATGGAGGTCGCCTGGCAGGCTCACTTCATCAAGAACATGTTCATCGTTCCCACCGACGAGGAGCTGGCCAACTTCGAGCCTGACTTCGTAGTCTACAACGCCTCCAAGGCCAAGGTAGAGAACTACAAGGAGCTGGGCCTCAACTCCGAGACCGCCGTTGTCTTCAACATCACCAGCCGTGAGCAGGTCATCATCAACACCTGGTACGGCGGCGAGATGAAGAAGGGCATGTTCTCCATGATGAACTACTATCTGCCCCTGAAGGGCATCGCCGCCATGCACTGCTCCGCCAACACCGACATGAACGGCGAGAACACCGCCATCTTCTTCGGCCTGTCCGGCACCGGCAAGACCACCCTGTCCACCGACCCCAAGCGTCTGCTCATCGGCGACGACGAGCACGGCTGGGACGACAACGGCGTCTTCAACTTCGAGGGCGGCTGCTATGCCAAGGTCATCAACCTGGACAAGGACTCCGAGCCTGACATCTACAACGCCATCAAGCGCAACGCCCTGCTGGAGAACGTCACTCTGGACGAGAACGGCAAGATCGACTTCGCCGACAAGAGCGTTACCGAGAACACCCGTGTCTCCTATCCCATCAACCACATCGAGAAGATCGTCCGCCCCGTGTCCGCCGGTCCTGCCGCCGAGAACGTGATCTTCCTGTCCGCCGACGCCTTTGGCGTGCTGCCTCCCGTGTCCATCCTGACCCCGGAGCAGACCCAGTATTACTTCCTCTCCGGCTTCACCGCCAAGCTGGCAGGCACCGAGCGGGGCATCACCGAGCCCCCCCCCCCCGTATCCGCCGGCGTGGGCCCGGCCGAGCTGGGGCGGCAAGCCCC
>JAJBUB010000124.1 GCA_020860575.1 Clostridiales bacterium
TTGCTGGCCGTCCGGGTGGACAGCGCCACCCTGGACGGGAGCCGGGTGGCGCGGCAGCTGGTGGCACTGACCTCGGAGCCGTTCACCGGTGGGGCCTATCAGGGGATCATTGGAATCTGAGCATGGGAGGTAAGACATATGACAGAACTGGGACAATGGCTGACGCTGGGCTGGCAGCGATTGGTGTGGGTACTCTGCCCGACGGAGGGACTGCACTACATTGGCGGGAGCGATGTTCTGCCCCCGCCCTTAGACCGGGAGCAGGAGCGGGCACTGCTCCTGAAAGTCCGGGACGGAGACCAGCAGGCCCGCTCTACCCTCATTGAGCACAATCTGCGCCTGGTGGTCTATCTGGCCCGCCGGTTCGAGAATACGGGCATCAACCTGGAGGACCTGATCTCTATCGGCACCATCGGTCTGGTCAAGGCGGTGAGTACCTTCAACACGGACAAGAACATCAAGCTGGCAACCTACGCCTCCCGGTGCATTGAGAACGAGATTCTTATGTACCTACGAAAAACCGCCAATCAGAAGGGAGAGATCTCCTTTGACGAACCGCTGAACACCGACTGGGACGGCAACGAGCTGCTTCTCTCCGACGTGCTGGGGACGGACAGCGACCTGGTCATCCGTCCCATGGAGGACGACGTGGACCGGCAGCTGCTGCGGCAGGCCCTGAGCAACCTGGGCGAGCGGGAGCGCACCATCATCGATTGGCGCGTTGGCCCGGGCGGCCGCCGGACCTGCACCCAAAAAGCGGTAGCGGACCGGATGGGCATCTCCCAGTCCTACATCTCCCGCCTGGAAAAGCGCATCATCGCCCGGCTGCGCAAGGATATTGTTCAAATGGAGGGATAGACGTCCTGGCTGCCCACATCTGACCGGAAGGGACGTTTCCCGCCCATTCTCTCCCGCATAGGAAAAACCTCCTCTGGAGATACTGAAAGCAGTATCACGGGAGGTTTTTCGTATGAACGGCAAGGTAGAGATCTGCGGCGTGAATACGTCCAGGCTGAAGGTGTTAAAAAGTGAGGAGATGACCGAGCTGCTCCGTCGGGTCAAGCGGGGTGACCAGCAGGCCCGCCAGGAGATGATCGAGGGCAACCTGCGCCTGGTACTCTCCGTCATCCAGCGGTTTGCCGGGCGGGGGGAGAACATGGACGACCTGTTTCAGGTGGGCTGCATCGGTCTGGTCAAAGCGGTGGACCGGTTTGACTGCGAACAGTTCGAGGTGAAATTTTCCACCTACGGCGTCCCTCTGATCCTGGGGGAGGTGCGGCGGTTCCTCCGGGACTCCTCCGCCCTCCGGGTCAGCCGCTCCATGCGGGACATGGCCTATCGGGTGTTGCAGACCCGGGAGGAGTTCACCCGGGAGCATCAGCGGGAGCCGTCCCTGGACGAGATCGCCAAAATCCTGGAGCTGAAACGGGAGGACGTGGTCTTTGCCATGGACGCCATCTCTGACCCGGTGAGCCTGTATGAGCCGATCTACTCCGACGGCGGGGATACGGTGTGCGTCATGGACCAGGTGAAGGATGAGAAGAACAACGACGAGCATTGGCTGGAGCATCTGGCCCTCCGGGACGCCATGGAACGGCTTCCCGAGCGGGAGCGGCACATCCTGGAGCTGCGGTTCTACCAGGGCAAGACCCAGATGGAGGTCTCCGCCGAGGTGGGCATCTCCCAGGCCCAGGTCTCCCGGCTGGAGAAGAGCGCCATCGGGCAGATACGGAAAAATATTTCATAGCCCCCGGCGACCCGCCGGGGGGAATTTTGCGGAATCCCGGGAAATGTATGGGGTGAAGCCCTAGCATTTTTTCCCGTTCTGTGGTATGCTGATTCCGTTATCACATTTCCCATGAGCAAGGACGGAACGGCAAATGAAGCTAACTCTCAAGGGCCACAGCTACCGCTACGCTGTGGAGCAGATCATGCTGGTGCTTTTCCCGGACCAGCGGCCGGAGTATCCGGAGACGGAGCCGACAGGGGAGGGACCGTGGGCGGTCTCCGAGCTGTTGCAGTCGGACGGCACAGTCCGGTGCAATACCAGCATTTGCCTCACCGACAGAACGGTCTTCGGCACGGCACAGCTCCCAGAGGCGTCTCTGACCGGGGAGGCCCTGGTCCGTGACCGGCTGCTCCAGCGGCTCATCAAGCAGTCCTTCTATCTGGCGGCGGTACAGCTGCTGGACAAAAAGCCGGACTGGGGCGCCCTCACCGGTATTCGCCCCGCCAAGCTGGCCTCCAGGGCGCTGGAGGAGGGACTGAGCGAGGAGGAGACGGAGCAGCGATTTCTGCAAGAGTATTTTGTCTCCCCTCAGCGGACGAAGCTGGCGCTGGAGGCGGCCAAAGCTGGGAGGGAAATTCAGCAGTCCCTCCGCCCGGAGGAGCTGTCCCTCTATGTGGGCATCCCGTTCTGCCCTACCCGCTGCGCTTACTGCTCCTTCGTCTCCGCCGATGTGCAGAAGGCGATGAAGCTGGTGGAGCCGTATCTGAACGCCCTGGACCGGGAGATCGACGCCGCCGCAGAGATACTCCCCAGGGCGGGGGCGGCGGTCCGCTCGGTCTACATCGGCGGCGGCACGCCCACCACCCTCTCTCCGGCCCAGCTGGACCGGCTGCTGGGACATATCCGCAGGGCCTTTGACCTCTCCCGTCTCTCCGAGTGGACGGTGGAGGCGGGGCGTCCGGACACCATCACCGCCGAAAAGCTGGCCGTCCTCCGGCAGCACGGGGTAGACCGGGTGTCCGTCAATCCCCAGACCATGGAGGACGAGGTGCTCCAAGCCATGGGCCGGGAGCATACGGCGGCGGATATCCTCCGGGCCTATCGTCTGGCCCGGGACTCCGGGATACCGGCGGTGAATATGGACCTGATCGCCGGACTGCCCCGGGACACAGTGGAGGGTTTCCGTTACTCCCTGGACACCGTCATGGACCTGGAGCCGGAAAACATCACCGTCCATACCCTGGCCCTGAAGAAAGGCTCCCGGCTCATTCTGGAGCGTCAGGGCCTGCCCACCGGGGAGGAGACGGCCCAAATGCTGGACTATGCCTGGCCCCGGCTGGCGGAGGCGGGCTATCGGCCCTACTATCTCTACCGGCAGAAATATATGTCCGGGGCGTTGGAAAACATCGGCTGGTGCAAGCCGGGGTATGAGGGGCTGTACAACGTCTGCATCATGGAGGAGCTGCACACCATCCTCGCCCTGGGTGCAGGGGGCTCCACCAAGCTCACCGACCCGTCCACGGGAAAGATCGTGCGCATGACCAATCCCAAATATCCATATGAATATATTCAGCGCATCGAGCAGCTCTGCGGGGAGAAGGAGCAGATCGTCCCCTTTTATCAGTCGCTGCTCCACAGGGAGGGATAGCTATGGCATATCTGCTCACCGACATCAACCGCAGGGCCTCCAGCGACCCGGCGGCGTTCCTGGCCGAGAGCGACCGGGACTATCAGCAGCACATCTGCCAGGCGGCGGAACAAATTCTGAACAACCGAAAAAACAGCCCGGTGGTCCTGCTCTCCGGCCCCTCCGGTTCCGGAAAGACCACCACCGCCCTGAAAATCGAGGAGGAGCTGGAGCGCCGGGGAGTACACACCCACGCCGTGGCCCTGGACAACTATTTTCAGACGCCTGACCGGGTGAACGGCCCCAAGACCCCGGAGGGAGATTATGACTATGAATCCCCCCGGTGTCTGGATATGGAGCTGCTGGACCGGCACTTCACCGCCCTGGAGCGGGGGGAGGAGATCGCCATCCCCACCTTTGACTTTACCCACCAGCCGCGGGCGGCGGGGGAGGCGACCCCTCTGCGGCTGGGAAAGGCCGAGCTCGCCGTCTTTGAGGGCATCCACGCTCTGAACGACGATTTGGCGGGCCGACACGAGAATGCCTTTAAGGTGTACATCTCCGCCCGCTCCAACGTGGTGCGGCTGGGCCGGGTGGTGTTCAAGGGCACCTGGATGCGGCTGACCCGCCGGACCGTCCGTGACCTGAACTTCCGGGGCACCGGAGTAGGGGAGACCCTGGATATGTGGGACAACGTCCGCCGGGGAGAAAAGCAGTATATCTCCCCCTACAAGGGCCGGGCAGACCTGATTTTCGACTCGTCCCTGCCCTATGAGGTGAACGTCATGGGCCGCTACGCCGAGCGGCTGTTCCGCTCCGTCCCGGAGGAAAACATCCGCCGCCGGGAGATTTTGGAGATGATCTGGGCCTTTGACCGCTTTGTCCCCATCTCCGCCGAGCTGGTGGCAAGGGACTCCCTCTTACGGGAGTTCATCGGCGGCGGGAGCTATGACCGGCATTGACAAACCAACCAACCCCGCCCGGCGAGGCTGCCGGACGACAGAACAAAGGAGAGATTTCTTATGGCAGAGAATTGTACACACGATTGCTCCTCCTGCGGGGAGAGCTGCGGAGATCGCACCCAGCCCCAAAACCTCCGGGAGCCGCCTAACGCGGCCTCCAGCATCCGCCATGTGGTGGCGGTGGTCAGCGGCAAGGGCGGCGTGGGCAAGAGCCTGGTGACCGACAGCCTGGCCGTCTCCATGGCCCGCCTGGGCAAAAAGGTGGGCATCTTGGACGCCGACATCACCGGCCCCTCCGTCCCCAAGGCCTTCGGCCTCACCGGGCCGGTGCTGGCGGACGACATCGGCATGATTCCCCCGGTATCCGAGGGGGGCATTAAGGTCATGTCTCTGAACCTACTGACCAAGACGGAGACCGACCCGGTCATCTGGCGGGGCCCGGTCATCGCCGGCTGCGTGAAGCAGTTCTGGACGGACACCAACTGGGGCGAGCTGGACTATCTGTTTGTGGATATGCCTCCCGGAACCGGCGACGTGCCACTGACCGTGTTCCAGTCTCTCCCGGTGGACGGCATCATCGTGGTCACCTCCCCCCAGGATCTGGTCTCCATGATCGTCACCAAGGCGGTGAAGATGGCCCAGATGATGAACATCCCCGTCCTGGGCATCATCGAGAATTTCAGCTATTTCCAGTGCCCCGACTGCGGCAAGCGCCACGCCATCTTCGGCGAGAGCAAGATCGCTCAGGTGGCGGCGGAGAACCGGGTCATCGTCCTGGCCCGCCTGCCCATCGACCCGGCCCTGGCCGCCGCCTGCGACACGGGGGCGGTGGAGTCCCTGGAGAAAAACTACCTGGAGCGCACCGCCGAGTTCCTGGACGGCCAGCTGAACGGGAAGTTTTAACAGGGGAGGGAAAGACATGAAAACAGTCACATTCCGCACGCAGCTGATTGCCGCTTTTGCAATCATGGTGATCGGCCATTTTACCGCACATCTCCTTCAAAACGGTGCCTGTATCAACGGTGCGTATGTAATCATCGGCCTGCTGTTTCTTGTCAATCCTGTCTATCCTGACATAAACCATATGGTGGAACCGCAAAAAGGGCGGCTCGGCGCAAGGATTGCCGGAATTATCATTGTTATTTTGGGGCTTGTTATCGAGAATGAGATGTAAAAAAGCAACCACTCCGGTTCGCATCCTGCCAACGGAATCACCCCAAAACCACCTGCCGCCTCTGCCCATCTGACATATACAGTCATCTGCGACAGGGGCGGCAGCTTTTCAACCGAGTATGAAGGTCGTCCCGGAAAAGTGGAAAACCGTTATTCGGTACCCCATCAAACGAGTGTAACGACCTCCGGTCTGTCGGGCAAGTATACAGATACGAGGATGAGGTTTCAGTGGTATGATTTATTTGCAGAGAGACTTATAACTCCCGGTTTATACCATGAAAAAGAAGAAAAAGCAGATTTATGAATTAGGAAGGCAGATGGGATGATATGAGTTTGACGGTGAATCTGTATTATACTGGTACAAATGGGAATGCCAGAAAATTTGCCGATGAGATGGAAAGCTCCGGTGTTGCCAGTGCTATCAGAGCGGAAAAAGGCAATCTGAGATATGACTATTTTATTCCAATGGCTGACCCTGAAACAGTTCTTCTCATTGACAGTTGGGAAAGCCAAGAGGCCCTTGATGTGCATCATGCATCACCAATGATGGAGCAGATAGCAACGCTCAGAGAAAAATATGATTTGCACATGAGCGTCGAAAGGTTTATATCGTCTGACGATGATGACCGTGATAATAAGTGGATCAGAGAATAGGCGAGAAAGTCATGGTTTGACAATTTCCAGATGAATATTCTCAATTCTCCCCTCATCGAAAGCCCGGAAAAAGCCACAGCCGTACCGCCCTCGCTCAGGGCAATACGGCTGTGGTTCGTTTTATGTTGTCTCGTCTGTCCCGTGCTCCTCCTGCTCCAGCTCTGCCAGGAGCTTTTTGTCCTGCTTGGAGGAGAGGTCGAGCTTTTCGTAGAGGTCAGGTCTCCGCTCCCGGGTGCGGAGGATGGACTGCTTGCGCCGCCACCTGGCGATGTTGGCGTGGTGGCCGCTGAGCAGGATGGGGGGGACGGCCCTGCCGTGCCACACCTCCGGCCGGGAGTACTGGGGGTACTCCAGCATCCCCGCCCAGTGGCTCTCGTTCTCGTAGCACTCCGGGTCGGGGAGCACGCCGGGCACTAGGCGGCAGACAGCGTCCGCCACCGCCATAGCGGGAATTTCGCCGCCGGTGAGGACGAAGTCTCCCACAGACAGCTCCTCATCCACGCACTCCTCAATAAACCGCTCGTCGATGCCCTCATAGTGGCCGCAGACCAGGATGAACCGGTCATACTCCGTACTCAGCCGCCGGGCGTCCGCCTGGCAGAAGGTCTTGCCGCAGGGGGAGAGAAAGATGGTGTGCAGCCGCTTTCCCGCCTCCTGGCAGATGTGCTCCCAGCAGCGGTAAAGGGGGTCCGCCTGCATGACGGCCCCCCGGCCACCGCCGTAGGGGTAGTCGTCCACCTGGTTCTGCTTGTTCACCGTGTAGTCCCGAATCTGCCAGCAGTTGATGCGGATATAGTTCCGCTCCTGGGCCCGGCCCAGCACCGACTCACACAGCATATCCCCCACGCTTTCGGGGAACAGGGTCATAATGTCGATCTGAAACATCACAGCTCCATCCCTTCCAGGGGGGCAAAGAGGATATAGCCCTCCTCCTCGAAGATGCCCCGGACGAAGTCGGGTACGTCCGGGATGAGGTAACGCTTTTCTCCCTGCACCACATAGATGTCCTGGGCGGGGTACTCCAGAATGTCCACGACCTTGCCCAGCGTCTCTCCCGTCTCTGCGTGCCGGGCCTCCAGGCCGATGAGGTCCACCACAAAGTGGACGCCCTCGGCCAGCTCGAACTGCGCCCGCTCCGCCTGGACGACCTTGCCCTTCAGGGGCAGAGCGGTGTCGATGGAGTCCACCCCCTCCAGGGTCAGCAGCACAAAGGCGCCGTGGAGACGGCTGTGGAGAACGCGAAAGGGCCTGCCGCCCACAAAAAGCTGCTCCAGCTGGCACAGGTCCTCCGGCTCATCGCACCAGGATTCCACCTTTACCTCGCCCCGGACGCCGTGGGTGTTGACGATTTTCCCGACCTCCAGATAGGAGTCCTTCATATGAATATCCCCTCTCTACATAACGACAAAACGCAGAGTGCGTGAAAACACCCTGCGTCCTTGCCAACTGAGGCGGTTTGCCTCACTCAGTCGTCCATGATCTCCACAGAGACTCTGGTGCCCCTCCGCTGGGCCAGGGAGCGCACGATGGTGCGCAGCTCCTTGGCGATCCGGCCCTGACGGCCGATGACCTTGCCCATATCCTCCGGAGCGACCCGCAGTTCCAGGACCACCTCGCCGTCGCAGCTGACCTCGTTGACCTGGACGGCGTCCGGGTTGTCCACAAGGTTTTTGGCGACGTAAGCCAAGAGTTCTTTCATGAATGTTGCTCCTCTCAGGGGATCACAGCACGCCGGCGTTCTTAAACAGACGCTTGACGGTGTCGGTGGGCTGAGCACCGGTCTTGATCCAGGCCTGAGCGCGCTCTGCATCCACCTTGACCTCGGCGGGCTCCTTCAGGGGGTCATAGGTGCCCAGCTGCTCGATGAAGCGGCCGTCACGGGGATAGCGGGAGTCGGCCACCACGATACGATAGAAGGGAGCCTTCTTTGCGCCCATGCGGCGCAGTCTGATTTTAACCATTTATCATTCACCTCCAAATGAATTCATCTTGATTTATGAATAACGCCGTAGGGCGTGATTCAGCGTTTTTTCTTTTTCCGCTTGTTGCTTTTCCGCTGCCGCTTGGGGCCTGCGGTGCGCATCTGGCTGATGGCCTGCATGGTCTCCGGGTCGTCCATTCCGGGCATCCCCTTCATCTGCTGGAGCAGCCTGCGCATCCCCTTGGGTACCTTGCCCCCGGACATCTGCTTCGTGAGCTTCTGCATCATCTCATACTGCTGGATGAGCTTGTTCACGTCGGAGACCTGTACACCTGCACCGGCGGCGATCCGCTTCCGGCGGCTGGCGTTGAGGATGGAGGGGGTCTCCCGCTCCTTGGGGGTCATGGAGAGGATGATGGCCTGGAGCCGGTCCAGCTCCCGCTCGTCCAGCTTGGACTCGTCGATCTGGGCGGCGTTGACACCGGGCATCATGCCCAGAATGTCCTTCATGGAGCCCATCTTTCGGACCTCCAACAGCTGGTCGTAGTAGTCCTGGAGGGTGAACCGGTTCTTCCGGATACGCTCCTCCATCTCCTGGGCCTTTTTCTCGTCCAGGTTGTTCTGGGCCTTTTCGATGAGGGAGAGCACATCGCCCATGCCCAGGATACGGCTGGCCATCCGGTCGGGGTAGAACACCTCCACCGCGTCCAGCTTCTCGCCCACGCCCACGAATTTGATGGGCTTGCCGGTGGTGGCCTTGATGGAGAGGGCAGCGCCGCCCCGGGCGTCGCCGTCCAGCTTGGTGAGCATGACGCCGGTGAGGTCCAGCGCCTGGTCGAAGGCCACGGCGGCGTTCACCGCGTCCTGGCCGATCATGGCGTCCACCACCAGCATGATCTCGTTCGGCTGTACGGCGGCCTTGATGTTTTGCAGCTCCGCCATCAGCTTTTCGTCCACATGGAGCCGACCGGCGGTATCCAGAAAGACGATGTCGTTGGAGTGCTGTCTGGCGTGGTCGATGGCGGCCTTCGCAATGTCCACCGGGTCGATCTGGCCCATCTGGAACACGGGGACGCCCACCTGCTCGCCCACGACCTCCAGCTGCTTGATGGCGGCGGGACGGTATACGTCGCAGGCTACCAGGAGGGGCCGACGGCCCTTCCGCTTGAGCATCCCCGCCAGCTTGGCGGCGTTGGTGGTCTTACCTGCGCCCTGGAGACCCACCATCATGACCACGGTGGGGCCGTCCTTGGAGAAGTTCAGGCCGACTGCCTCGCCTCCCATCAGGGAGATCAGCTCCTCGTTGACGATCTTGACCACCATCTGGCCGGGTGTGAGGGACTCCATCACGTCGGCGCCGATGGCCCGCTCCGTGCAGGTCTTGACAAAGTCCTTGACCACCTTGTAGCTGACGTCGGCCTCCAGCAGCGCCAGGCGGATCTCCCGCATGGCCTCCCGGACGTCGGCCTCGGTCAGACTGCCCTTGCCCCGGAGGCGGTTAAATACACTGTTCAGCTTTTCTGTCAAGCCTTCAAATGCCATATTACTCCTCCAGACCGGACAGCCGCTCCCGGATCGCCTCCGTCAGCTCTGACACCTTCGGGTCCCTGTATCGGGTCCGATTCCACTCATCCAGCTGATCGGTCAGCTGGCCGATCTCCTCCAGAGCCGAACGGACCTCCAGAAAACGGGCCACAATGCCGGTCTTTTCCTCAAACTCGTTCATGGTTGCCTCCGCCCGGACGATCACGTCCCGGACGCCCTGGCGGGTGATGCCGTAGTTCTCCGCAATTTCCGCCAGAGACAGATCCTCGTTGTAGTAGAGATCGTAAAACTCCCTCTGCCGTTCTGTCAGGAGATCGCCGTAGAAATCGTGCAGCATCGTCATGTGAAATGCCTGATCTTTCATGGTCGCCTCCCGGATCTGCTTGTAAAGGAACAACGCTTTACAAGCGGATACTATACACTATTTCGTTTCTCCTGTCAAGGGTCAGCATCAAAATTTCTGAGGTATTTCCCCTCGCTTTTCGGGAAAACTGAGCAAAGGAATGGAAAGATGCCGTCACTCTACGGCGTTTCACAGGAGGGACACTATGAACGATCAAGAACTGCGCCGGGACGGAAGGGAGGAGGCGTCCTCCTGGATGACCCGGGGGACCCTTTCCGGGCGTCTCTTAGCCCGCCAAATCAGGGACGACCTTGCGGCGCTGGAGGCCGTCTGCCGCCGCCTGGAGACGGCGGAGGGAGGAGAGCCTGCCCGGGCCTGGCTGCTGGACAACCGCTATCTGGCCCGGCAGACCGCGGAGCTGCGGCGGACGGTGGGCCGAAAGAAGCTCCCCGCCCTTCAACGGGAGGAGCGGCAGCTGCGCCTGCTCCGGGTGGGAGAGATGTTGGCCGGGCTGACCCCTCTGGATCGGGAGAGTTTGACCGCCTTCCTCTCCGGTATTCAGGAGGTGGAGCCACTGACGGAGAGGGAGCTTGCCCTGCTGCCTCAGGCGCTGGGGGCGGGTCTGCTCCACAGTCTTCGCAGCTGTGCAGAGCAGCTGGAGGAGCTGATATGCCGGGGAGAACCCACAGACGCAATGGAATGTCCCCTCCGGGACCTGGTCGCCTCCCTCCGGGCGCTGCATCAGGGGGAGCTGGTGCCGGAGCCGGAATCGCTGAGCGTGGTGGACGGCATCTTTCGTCAGGACCCCTCCGGCGTCTATCCCAAAATGACAGAGGACAGCCGATGCGCCTACCGGTCTGCCCTCTGCCGCCTGGCCGGAAAACGGGGCATGAGCGAGACGGCCTGCGCCCAGCAGCTGCTGGACCTGGCACGTCAGGGAACGGAGCGGGGGAACCATATCGGCGCCTATCTGTTCCCACAGGAGGAGGAGCAGCGGCGGGAGCGGGTCAGGGCAGGCTGGTATATCGGCGGGGTACTGGCCGTCACCACTGCCCTGGCCCTTGGACTGGATATGATTCTGGGAGTGTGGTGGGCAGCTCTGCTGCTCTGGCTGCCTGTCTCCGAACTGGTGAAAAACGGGGCGGATTTCCTGCTCCTGCGCCTGGTCCCGCCCAGAACGGTGTTTCGGATGGAGCTGCGCCACGGCGTCCCCAGAGAGGGCCGCACCCTCTGCGTCATTGCCGCCTTACTCACAGGAGAGACGGCGGTGGACGAGCTGCTCCAAAAGCTGGAGCGCTACGCCCTGGCCAACCGCACCGCCGGAGAACAGGTGACCTACGGCCTGTTGGCCGACCTGCCTGACCGGGAGCGTCCCATGGACGATGGTGACAGAGCGTTGGTTGCCCGGGCAGCGGCAGGGGTAGAGACGCTGAACCGACGGTATCAGGGGCAGTTCTGCCTCCTGTTCCGGGAGCCGGTGCTGGAGGAGCGGGAGAACCGCTATCGTGGCCGGGAGCGCAAGCGGGGAGCCGTGCTGGATGCGGTCCGCTTTCTCCGGGGGCGGCGATGCGAGTTAAAGCTGCTGGCAGGCCAGCGGGAACGGCTCACGGCGGTCCAATACCTGTTGGTGCTGGACAGTGACACGGTACTGACCATGGAGGCGGTGAACGAGCTGGTAGGCGCTGCGCTCCACCCTCTGAACATTCCCCGCATCGACCGGGAGCGGCGGATCGTGACGGCGGGCTACGGTATTTTGCAGCCCCGGGTAGAGACGGAGCTTTTACCCCGCCCCGCCAGCGTCTTTGCCCGCCTGTTCGGCGGCCTGGCGGGACTGGACCCCTACGGCGGGGCGGTCAGCGACCTATATCACGACCTCTTTGACCAGGCCAGCTTTCTGGGCAAGGGTCTGCTCTATGTGGAGGCATTTGGTATCTGCATGGACGGTCGGTTTCCCAGAGGGCAAATCCTATCTCATGATTTGCTGGAGGGAAGCTATCTCCGAACCGGCTGGGTCAGCTGCACGGAGCTGATGGACTCTTTCCCGGAGAGCGTCCGGCCCTGGCTGGAGCGGAGTCACCGCTGGATACGGGGGGACTGGCAGCTCTTGAGCTGGCTGGGCCGCCGGGTGAAAAATGAGACGGGAGAGTGGGAGGAAAATCCCATCACCCCTGTGGCAAAATGGAAGCTGGCGGACAACTTGCGCCGCTCTCTGGTGCCTCTTGCCACGCTTCTGTCTCTGCTGCTGGGGCTGTTTTTTGGAGAACGGCTGTTCTTCTGGCTAACCGCAGTCGCTTTGATTTCCCTCGCCACACGTCCCCTGACGGCTGTGGCCGACCTGCTTTGGCGGCGGGGGAGAGGCGGCTTTCGCCGGTACCATTCCGGCGTCTACTCCGGCGTCTCCGGGGAGCTGCTCCGCACGGCAGCCCAGCTTCTGCTCCTGCCGGTGCAGGGCTGGACAGCCCTCTCCGCCGTCATTTTAGCCCTCTGGCGCTCCTATGTCAGCCGCCGTCATCTGCTGGACTGGGTGACCAGCGATCAGAGCGGCAGCCGGAACCCCGGCCCTGTCCGCTGGCTGCTCCGGTTCTGGCCTGCGGAGGCAGCCGGACTGGCGGCATTGACCTCTGGCACGTTGTCCGGCTGGATTTTGGGAATTGCCTGGCTGGTCTCGCCCCTCCTGTTTGCCCGGTGGAGCCAGCCGACCAAAGAGGCGGCGCCTCTTTCGGAGAAGGACAGGGCCTTTCTGCTCCACGAGGGAGCGCTCATCTGGCGGTACTTCGACCAATGGCTTCGACCGGAGTACCACTGGCTCATCCCGGACAACGTCCAGGCCCTGCCGGATACCGGGGCGGCGCTGCGCACATCTCCCACCAATCTGGGCCTTGCCCTGCTCGCCTGTCTGGCCGCCGTCGATCTGGGGCTGACCTCATCCCGGCGGGCGCTGGAGCTGACGGAGCGTCAGCTGACCGCCCTGGAGCACCTGGAGCGCTGGCACGGTCATTTCTACAACTGGTACGACATCAGGACGGCAACGCCCCTCTCTCCCCGGTATGTCTCCACCGTGGACAGCGGCAACCTCTGCGCCGACCTCATCGCCCTGGAGGCGGGACTGCGGGAGCTGGGCCGCCCGGACCTGGCGGACCGGGCGGCAGTGCTGGCAGGGGAGATGGATTTCTCCCTGCTGTTCGATGCCCGGTGCGGCCTGTTCTTCATCGGCTACAGCGAGGAGAGCAGGACCTATGATCGGGGCCACTACGATCTGATGGCCAGCGAAGCCCGGCTCACCAGCTATCTGGCGGTGGCCCGGGGAGACGTGCCACCCCGGCACTGGCGGCGTCTGTCCCGGGCAGTGGCCCGGGCGGACGGCTACACCGGCATGGTTTCCTGGTCGGGGACTATGTTTGAATATCTCATGCCTCAGCTTCTGCTGCCCTGTTGCCAGGACTCCCTTCTTGCTGAGACGCTGACCTTCTGCGTGGACCAGCAACGGCGCTTCGCCCGGCGGCACGGTATTCCCTGGGGGGTCTCGGAGTCCGCCTTTTACGCCCTGGACGGGGCGCAGGTCTACCAGTATAAGGCCCACGGCGTCCCGGTGCTGGGCCTGTGCCGCAGCAGACCGGGGGAGCTGGTGACGGCCCCCTATGCCGCCTTCCTGGCCCTGATGGTAGAACCACGGCAGGCGACCGCCGATCTCCGCCGCTTCTGGGCGCTGGGGGCGGAGGGACGGTACGGGCTCTACGAGGCCCTGGACTATACCGCATCCAGAGGGGGAACGAGAAACAGCCCCCTGATGGTGCAGAGCTGGATGGCCCACCATCTGGGGATGAGCCTGCTGGCTATCGACAACACTCTGAAGGGCGGCCCTATGGTGCGGCGCTTCTTTCAGGATGCGCGGATGGCTTCTGCCCGGGAGCTGCTCCAGGAGCGCATCCCGGTGGGAGCGGAGCCGGTGCGCCGCCCGGTCTGGGAGGAGCATCATACCGGCCCTCGCCGGATATCTCGCCCCTGGAGCCGCAGAGGGAGCGGTCTGGAGCAGAGCGACCCGGTCTGGGGCCTGCTGTCCAACGGAGGATATACCGTCCTGCTGTCAGCGGGGGGACGGGGAGCCAGCCGCTCCGGGGAGAGTACCCTCCTGCACCCGGAGGGGGTTCAGGTACAGGTGGAGACGGAAAAAGGTGTTCTGACCGCCTTTCCCCGGACCTCCGGGGACAGGGGACTGACCTGGAGCTTCCGGGCGGGGACGGCGGAGCTGCAATTGCAGGCCGAAGGCTTCACCGTCACCCAGAGGGTGATGGTAGACCGCCTCCGCAACGGAGAGGGCCGCACCGTCACCCTGACTGCCCGGCAGAGCGCAGCGGGGACGCTGAAGCTTCTGCTCCGCCCGGTGCTGGACCACTGGGACAGCTACGCCGCCCACCCCGCTTTCTCCCGGATGTGCGTGGAGAGCAGGTATATCGGCGCCGGCGTCCAATTCGCCCGCCGGGAGGGCCGGGGAGCGCCCCAGCCGACCCTTACCGTCCTGTGGGACAGGCCGGAGGCGGGCTGGACGACCAACCGGGAGCGGTATCTTACCGCCGGGACACTGGCCCATAACGTCCGGGAGGGGACGGTGCTGGACCCCTGTCTCGCCCTGGAACTGCCCTTTGACCTCCGGGCGGGGGAGACGGTATCCCTCCGGCTGGCTGTCGCGGCGGGGGACCGGGAGGACAGCCTGCTCACCGCCCAGGGCATCCTCGCCCTCCGTCGGCCCACTCCGTCGCCTCTGCTGGACCGGCTGGGGCAGGAGATGGAACGGGAGTCGGTCATTGCGGCCTTTGTGCTTCTCTCACGGCTTCAATCCCCCGGCCCCCTGGGCCGGGAGGGGAGCGTGGAGGGTCAGCAGTCCCTCTGGCCCTTCGGCATCTCCGGGGACCTCCCCATCGTCACCTGTCTGGTGCAGGAGAACACCCCGGAGCCGGGGCTGACCCTGATCGCCCAGCACCGGATGCTCTCCCGGCTGGGGTATGCTTTCGACTTGGCGCTGCTGCTGGCGGAGTCGGGGGATTACCGGGAGCCGCTGAAAAATCAGGTCAGCCGCTGCCTGGAGGAAACCGGAAACCGTCTGGGGCAAAAGGGCGGGATACACCTGATCTCCGGTCCGGCAGAGCGTTGGAAATCTATCCTGGGCATGGCCCATCTCAACCTCCGCCCAGGGGACCGGCTGACCCAGCCGGAGCATTTTACCGGCTGCCCTGCCCGCTGGGAGCGGCCGACCGCACCGGCACAGCTGCCCCGCTGTCACTGGGAGGAGCAGACCTTTATCCTGGAGACCGGCGGCGGGCTGCCGCCCCTGCGGTGGAGCCATCCCCTGGTCAGTGACCGGTTCGGCTGGCGCGGCGACGAGGCGGGGACCGGCCATCTCTGGTATCGAAACGCCCAGATGGGCCAGCTCACCTCCTGGCAAAACGACCCCATCGCCACTACAGGCCCGGAGGACATCCTACTCGCCTGGTCGGGAGGTGGAGCCTCTCTCTTTGCCCGGCGGGACGGGCGGAATACGGTCGTCACCTACGGCCCCGGGTATGCCGTCTGGCAGAAGAAGCTGGAGGGGCTTACCACAACCGTCACCGCTTTCATCCCCCCGGAGACAGCCCAGCGGCTTTTTCTGGTGGAGACGGAGGGGGCCGGTCCGGAAGACCGGCTGATCTGGCGTTTCACCCCCAAGCTGTCCCATCGGGACAGCCAGATGCCCTGGGTGCAGGTATCCGAGAGAGAGGATTGTCTTCGGCTGACCAATCCGGCGGGGACCATGCCGGGGCAGGTCCTCCTGCTCTCCGCTCAGCCCGGCTTTGTCGGCTGGCGCTGGTCGGAAGGCGTGCTGGAGCTGACCCTTCCCGCAGACCGAGCCGTTGTGCTGTCTGCGGGGATGGAGGGGGACAGGATGCTGCCCTCCCTGTCGCCCGACGCTGTCCGACAGGCACTGGAACAGACAAAAGCCTGGTGGCTAAAAAAGACCGCCGCCTTGACAGTACGCACCCCGGAGCCTGCTCTGAATCACTATCTGTCCTTCTGGGGCCCCTATCAGGTGTTGGCGGGGCGGCTCTACGGGAGAAACGGCCTCTACCAGTGCGGCTGGGCCTATGGCTTCCGTGAACAGATTCAGGACGCACCGGCACTCATCCCCTTTGCCCCAGAGCTGACCCGAGAGCAGCTGCTCCGGGCGGCGGGATGTCAGTTCCGGGAGGGAGACGTGCTGCACTGGTGGCACAGCTTGGCAGACGGCAGCGCCCGGGGGGTGCGCACACGCATCTCCGACGATCTGCTGTGGCTCCCCTACGCCCTGGGGCGGTACACCGGGGAGACGGGCGACCGGGCCATGATGAATACCCAGGTCCCGTATCTGGACGGACTGCCCCTGAGCGCCGAGGAGAAAGAGCGGTATGACCTGTATCGGCCCTCGGACAGCGCGGACAGCTTATATGGTCACGGGGTTCAGGCTGTGGAATGTGTCCTCAACCGGGGCCTGGGCAGTCATGGCCTGTGCCTGATGGGGACGGGCGACTGGAACGACGGCATGAACCGGATAGGAGCCGGGGGCAGAGGGGAGAGCGTCTGGCTCACCTGGTTTTTGGCCCTGACCCTGCGGACCTTTGCCCCCCTGTGCCGGATAGCGGGAGACGCCCGGCGGGGGGAGCGGTATGAGCGCCTTGCGGATACGCTGTGCCGGTCGGCGGACAGAGCGTGGGACGGGGAATGGTATCTCCGGGGCTACGACGACGAGGGCAGACCGGTGGGGAGCCACGAAAACCGGGAGTGTGGGATAGACTCTGTCTCCCAGTCCTTCTCCGTCCTGGCGGGAGGGCCTGACCCAGACCGGTCCCACCGGGCAGTGCTGGCGGCGGACGACCGGCTCCACGACCGGGCGCACCGTCTCATCAAGCTGCTGGACCCGCCCTTCCGGGGGGAGAGCGACCCCGGCTATATCCATGCCTATCCCCCCGGCCTGCGGGAAAACGGCGGGCAGTACACCCATGCCGCCTGCTGGCTGGCGATGGCGCTTCTGCGCGCCGGAGAGCGGGAGCGGGGGACGGAGCTGCTTTTAGACATCCTTCCCGAGCGGCACCCCCATGAGGTCTATCTGGGGGAGCCGTATGTCCTGGCGGGAGACGTGTACACCGCCCCCGGACAGGAGGGCCGCTGCGGCTGGAGCTGGTACACCGGGGCCGCCGGGTGGTACTGCCAGTGCGCCATAGGCGACCTGCTGGGCCTCCGGCTCCGGGAGGGGCTGCTGTATCTGGAGCCAAACCTGCCGGAGGACTGGCCGGGATACGAGGCGACCTGGCGGGGAGAGGGCTTTACCCTGGACATCCAGGTGGTCCGGGGCGGCGTCCCCGCCGGCCTGACCCTGGACGGGACGCCTGTGGAGGGCGGCATTCCCCTGAAAACCCTCCGGGGCTGCCATGAAATTTATCTTGCGCTGCCGCAGGCGTCAAAAAACAGTGGTGAAAAACGGGAAACGGATGTATAATGGTTTCATTGAATGAGCGCAGACCCCGGCCTGCCCAGAGAGGAGCGTCCTCACATGAATACCCCCATCCGTACCGAACTGATGCCCGGCGTCTGGCTGACCGCTGTGCAGACCCGCAAATTTAAAACCAGCTGCTGGTCGCTCCGGCTGTTGACCCCTCTCCGCCGGGAGACTGCCGCACTGAACGCCCTGCTCCCCCGGGTGCTCTGTCAGGGGACCGCCCACTGTCCCGACCAGGAGCTGTTGGGGGCCACCCTGGACCGGCTCTATGGCGGTACAGTCGGCCCTATCGTGAGCAGAAGGGGAGAGATCCACTGTATTGGATTGCAGGGTGCGTTTCTGGACGACGCAATGACCCTGGACGGCGCTCCCATCTTCCCCCAGGCGGCGGAGCTCATGGGCGACCTGCTACTGCGCCCCGCCACCCGGAACGGACGGCTCCGGGCAGAGTATGTGGACGGGGAGCGGAACAACCTTCTGGGAGAGATGGGCAGCATCCGGAACGACCGGAGACGGTACGCCGCTTTCCGTCTGGAGCAGGAGATGTGCCGGGAGGAGCCATTCGGCGCAGGACGCCTGGGCAGCCCCGAGGCGGCGGCGAAGATCAGGGTGAAGCACCTGGACCGGCATTATCGAAATCTGCTGGCGGAGAGCCGGATGGAGCTGTACTACTGTGGCTCCGCCTCGCCGGAGGAAGTGCGACAGGCCTGGACAGAGGCGTTGATGGGTCTGCCCCGGCGGGGCAGACCGGCTCTGCCGGAGACGCTGGTCAACGTCGTCCCGGAGACCGTCCGGGAGGTCACTGAGACCGCTCCCGTCCGGCAAACCCGGCTGGCCCTGGGCTTTCGCACCGGCTGCGGCATCGACAGCAGCCGCTATCCCGCCCTGCGGGTGACCAACGCCCTGCTGGGCGTCGGCCCCAACTCCCGGCTGTTTACCCATCTGCGGGAGGAGCGCTCCCTGTGCTACGCCGTCTCCTCCTCTCTGGAGGTGCACAAGGGACTGATCGTCGTGCAGTGCGGCGTATCCGGGGAGCAGGCGGAGGCCGCCAAGGAGGAAATTCTCCGCCAGGTGGAGGCCCTGAAAACGGGACAGTTTACCGCCGCCGAGCTGGACGCCGCCCGCCGGGGCGTCGCTCTCCGCCTCCGCACCGTCTCGGACAGCCAGGCATCCATGGACCATTTCTGGCTGGATCAGGCCATAGCGGAGACCCCGTGCACCCCGGAGGAGCTGGCCGAGCTGGTGGACGAGGTGACGGCGGAGCAGGTGACGGAGTGCGCGGGGCAGATCGCGCTGGATACGGTCTATACACTGACCGGGGAGGCGGAACAGGAGGGATAACATGGAACTGAAAACCTTCCCACGCTTAGGGGAGAGCTGTTATTTTGAGCAGCTGGAAAACGGGATGGCCGTCTTTGTGGTGCCCAGGCCCAGCTATAGAAGAACCTTTCCCTCCGTCGCCGGCGACTGCGGCTGCATTGACAGCCACATGGACGGGGGAGGGAGCGCTCCCGCCGGGACAGCCCATTTCCTGGAGCATAAGCTGTTTGACAGGAAGGACGGCAACGTCCACCAGACCATGACCGCCGCCGGAGCGCCTGTCAACGCCTTTACCTCCAGCGACACCACCGTCTATCATTTCAGCTGCACCGACCACTTCCCGGAGCATCTGCGGACGCTGCTCCGCTGCGTCTCTACTCCCTATTTCACGCCGGAGGGCGTGAAAAAGGAGACGGGCATCATCCTCCAGGAGCTGGCCATGGTGTCTGACCGGCCCGGTTGGCAGCGGCACCGGAAAATGCTCCAGGGGCTTTACATCCGGCATCCCATCCGCACCCCGGCCATTGGCGACGGCAGCTCCATCCAGAAGATCACCGCAGAGGTGTTGTATGACTATTACAACACCTACTATTACCCCGGAAATATGGCCCTCTGTGTGGCGGGAGACGTAGACCCCCATCAGGTGGTCTCCACCGCCCGGATGATCCTGCCCCGGGAACGGCGGGAGCCGGTGGCGCGGAGGCCGGAAAAGGAGCCGTTGATTTCTGTACAGCGGGAGACGATCACCGAGAGGGAGGTCTCTGCCCCGGAATTTTCCCTGGGGCTGAAGCTGGAGCCGTTTCCTGATGGCGAGGCGGGGTTCCGATGCTCCCTGCTTGGAGAGCTGGCGGCAGAGCTGGTCTGCGGGCGGAGCAGTCCTCTTTATAACCGACTGTACCGGGAGGGACTGCTGACCCGGCGGTTCTCCCTGGGGTGTAGCAGTGTCCCGGGAGCGACCTGGCTCACCTTTGGTGGTGAGAGCCACGACCCGTATCGGGTGCGGGACGCCATCCTGGAGGAGGCCGGGCAGCTGGCCCAGGGGCTGGGACACGAGCGGTTCCAGCAGGCACTCCGGGCGGAGTACGGCGCCAGCGTGCAGGGACTGGACAGGGTTGACGACCTCTGCCTTGGTCTGGCTCATGGCTGGTTCTCCGGCTGTCATTACCTGGATTTCGGAGAGCTGTACACGACCCTGACGGTCGGGGACGTGCGGGACTTTTTGGGGAGAGCTTTCCTGCCTGAATGCAGCACTCTCTCGGTCACAGCTGCGCCGGGGCAGATCAAAACATCTGCCTGAATCAGAAATAGAAAAGGAGTAAACTGCCATGACGCCGATCGAGTTCCCCGGCCTGGGGTTCGAGGTGACCATTAACCCGGTCGCCTTTACGCTGTTTGGCAAAAACATCTACTGGTACGGTATTATCATCGCTGTGGGGTTTCTGCTGGCTCTGCTCTTCTGTTATCGACAGGCGCCCCGTCTGGGCATGTCGGGGGACAGCCTGACCGACATGATCCTCTATGCCCTCCCCATCGGCATTATCGGGGCCAGAGCCTACTATGTCATCTTCTACATGGATCTCTATCTGAACGCCGACGGCTCGTTCAACTGGGGAAAGGCGGTGGCCATCTGGGACGGAGGATTGGCCATTTACGGGGGCATCATAGCGGCGGTGATCACCGCTGCCGTGTTCTGCCGGGTGAAGAAGATCCCCTTTTTCCCCATGGCGGACGCCGCTGCCTACGGACTACTCATCGGTCAGCTCATCGGCCGGTGGGGAAACTTTGTCAATCAGGAGGCCTATGGCGGCCCCTGTACCGCCCTCTGGCGGATGGGCCTGACGGTGAACGGGGTCTATACCGAGGTGCATCCCACCTTCCTGTATGAGTCCCTGTGGAATCTGGCGGGGCTGTGTATCCTCTATTTTCTCATCCGGCCCCGGAGAAGGTTCGACGGGCAGCTCTTTTGGAGCTATATCCTCTGGTACGGCCTGGGCCGGACCTGGATCGAGGGAATGCGGACGGACAGTTTGTATCTCTTTGGAACCGGCATCCGGGTCTCCCAGGCATTGGCCCTGGTCTCCGCCCTGGCGGCGTTGGCGGTCATTCTCATCAGCCTGCACCGGCAAAAGACCCATCCAAAGCCCCTCTATGTCAACCGCACAGAGGAGGAAGAGCCGCCTCAGACGACTGACGAGGCGGCGGAAGAATCAAACGAGAGAGAAAATGAGGAGGAGTAATCAACCATGGCAGCAACGATCATGGACGGAAAGGCCCTGGCGGCCAAGTGGAAGGACAACATCAAGACCCAGGTGGCGGCGCTCAGCCAGCGGCCCGGTCTGGCGGTCATTCTGGTGGGCAACGACCCGGCCTCCCGGGTGTATGTCACCAACAAGGAGAAGGACTGCGCCCAGTGCGGCATTTACAGCGAGGAGTTCGCTCTCCCGGCGGAGATCGGCCAGCAGGCGCTGTTGGAGCTGATCGACGAGCTGAACCGGAGGCCGGAGATTGACGGCATCCTCTGTCAGCTCCCGCTGCCCAAGGGCTATGACTACGATGAGGAGCAGGTGCTCCAGGCCATCGACCCCCGGAAGGATGTGGACGCCTTCCACCCCTACAATGTGGGACGCATTATGATCGGCGACTATACCTTCCTGCCCTGCACCCCGGCGGGGGTCATGGCACTGCTGGACGAGTACGGTATCGACCCGGCGGGGAAGCGCTGCGTGGTGGTGGGCCGCTCCAACATCGTGGGCAAGCCCCAGGCCATGCTCCTGCTCCACCGCCACGGCACCGTGACCATCTGCCACTCCCGGACGCCTGATTTGGGGAGCGTCACCCGGGAGGCGGATATCCTCGTCTCCGCCGTGGGAAAGCGGAACCTGATCACCGCCGACATGGTGAAGGAGGGGGCCGCCGTCATCGATGTGGCTATGAACCGGGACGAGAACGGGAAGCTCTGCGGCGACGTGGATTTTGGCCTGGTGGCGGAGAAGGCGGCGTATATCACCCCGGTCCCCGGCGGCTGCGGCCCCATGACCCGGGTCATGCTGCTGCAAAACACCCTGGCGGCGGCAAAGGCCCACGGGAAGGCGTGACATACAACAGAACATAACGGATAAAAAGCGGCGACTCCCAAAAAAGGAGTCGCCGCCAGGCTTTGATTGAGAAAGATTCACCAGGCATTTTCCACCATCGCTGCGGTGGCGTTGAGCGCCATCCGCCGGAAGTCGGCCAACGTGTCCAACAGGGCGAGGGACTGGACCTGACTGTCCCGTGGGAGGAGCAGAGGGGTCTCCACCCGGCCGTCCAGCTCGGGATAGGCCAGAGGATTGGAGCGCCAGGAGGGGGAGAGCAGGCTGAAGGCCCGGTCAGAGGTGACGGACCAGCCGCTGTATGTGGCGTTTTTCGCCAGATTTTCCGCCTCACAGAGATAATTGAGCAGCGTATAGACTGCATCCTCCTGGTCTGTGTCGGCGGCGACGGCGTAGCACAGGACGATTTGCCAGCTGCCGCCGGAGGGAATGACGAAGCTCAGCTCGGGCAGCTCCGCCATCAGCTCAATGGCGTCGCTGGCCGGACAGACGGCCAGCACTGCCTCCTCCGAGCGGAACCAGTCGGCCATGCCCTCCTCGTTGCAGTAGTCCAGCACGAGAGAGGATTGCCCCTTCAGCCACAGTCCGGCGGCGGCCAGCGCCTCGGCAGACTGGGCGTTGACGTCCAGCTCCAGAGCGGCCAGCGCCACCGCAGTCAGCTGTCCGGTATCTGCGGGCATGAGTATCTGACCGGAAAAGGCAGCGTCCGCCAGGTCGGCCCACTGGGTCACACGAAGCTCCGTCCGGGTGGGGTCGTAGACCAGTCCCATGGTCGTCCAGAGGCATGGCGCGGCATACGCCTCCAGCCCGTCCAGCTCCAGCCACTGGGGGCTGATGGTCCCCCAGGGGGAGAACCGGCGGGCGTCCAGCGCCTGAACGCGCCCCGCCTCCGCCAGCAGAGAGATACAGTCCACATCCGCCAGCAGCAGATCACACTCCGCCGGGTCGATGTCGTCCCCGTCTCCGGCGACGACATATTCCACATCGATCCCTGTCTCCCGGGTAAATTCCGACAGGACGTCCGGGTCGATGTAGGCTCCCTGGCTACAGAGGACCACTGTGGGGCTGAGAGCCGCATCCTCGTCCGCCAGGGCATAGGCGGAGACCATCAGGCCCGCCGCCAAACACAAAGACAACAGTCTTTTCAACAAAAATTCCTCCAATTTGAGGGGACGAAACCCGTCAGTTCAGATCTGACAGGGAGAGATCGGGAAAATAGGCCGGGAGGAAGTCCACCGTCTGCACCTGCCAGGTCCGGCCATTGAGGTATTCCAGCGCTCCGGCGTCGGTGGTAAAGCGGAAGGTGAGCGACCAGGAGCAGAGCGCCTGCGTCCGGCGGCCGTACTGCCGGTTCACCCGCTCGTTACCGTATTTGCCGTCCCCCAGCAGGGGGCAGCCTGCGTCCGCCAGCTGAGCGCGGATCTGATGGGTGCGCCCGGTGAGCAGCTCGCACTCAACCAGGGACAGCCCGTTTTTAACTGCCAGGGTGCGGTAGTCCGTGACCGCCGTCCGCCCACCGGGGACCGGACGATGGTAGACAGACACCTGTTTTTTGCGCTCGTCCCGGAGCAGGACACTCTCCAGCCGCCCGCTCCGGGGGGAGAGGACGCCCACGGCGATGCAGAGATACCGCTTTTCCAGCTCCCGGTCCCTGATCTTCTGATTCATGACCCGGAGGGCCTCGGCGGTCTTGGCGGCGATGACGATGCCGCTGGTGTTCCGGTCGATCCGGTTGCAGAGGGCGGGGACGAAGGAGTTCTCCTCCCGGGGCCGCCACTCCCGTTTCTGGTAGAGATAGGCCAGGATGTGGTTGATAAGGGTGTTGACCGTCCCCGTCTCGTCGGCGTGGACCACCATCCCGGCGGGCTTGTTAACCAGCAGGAGATGCTCGTCTTCATAGAGGATGTCCAGCTTTGGCGAGGTTATGGTGAGGTAAGCGTTCTCCTCGGTGGGCGTCTCAAAAAATTCGTCGTTGATGTAGAGCTGGAGCAGGTCCCCGGCCTGGAGCCGGGTATCCCGGCTGGCCCCCTTGCCGTTGCGCTTGACCCGTTTCAGACGGATGTACTTCTGCATCAGGGGGGCGGGGAGAAGGGGGACGGTCTTGCTCAGCCAGCGGTCCAGCCGCTGCCCGGCGTCATTTTTGCCAACGGTGAATTCCCGCATAGCCGCCCCTCCTGCTCTCTGTGGCCTGTGCCAATGCTCTGCACCCATTATAGCAAATCATGCCCTCCTGCGCCAATTGATTTTTGCACAAAAGTTGTGTCCTCTCCCTCTGGTTTTTCGGGGCGGGAGGGAGGCGGAGGTCCGCCTGCCGCTGTCGTATGCTCCGGAGCGCGTACAAATATGCTTCGCTGACAGGAAAAAGTGCTTGACAGGGGGGAGGCTCTCGGTTATAATGTCACTTGTGTCGTTATGCGAGGTGTGCTATGCGTCTTGAGCTGGGTGACATCATCCATGTGCCGGGTGGTGTAAAAAACTTTGACTTCTCACTGGACCTGTCCGACCTGGATTTCTATGGGGAAAAACCCATCTGCGAGCCGGTCCGGGTGCAGGGCCGTGTGGTCAACCGGGCTGGATTGCTTCTGCTGGAGGCTACCGCCAGCAGCAACCTGCATCTGCGCTGTGACAGCTGCGGGACGCCCTTTGAACGGGTCAAGACCGTAGAGGTAGAGCGGATGCTCGCCACCGAGCTTGAGGACGAGGAGGATGATGACGACATCATCCTTCTGGACGGCTCCATCTTAGATGCCGGAGAGGTCATGACCACCGAGTTCATTCTGGAGATGGACACCAAGAATCTGTGTCGGGAGGACTGCAAGGGACTGTGTCCCGGCTGCGGCGTCAACCTGAATGTGGACGTGTGCAGGTGTAAGCCCGAACCAGACCCCCGTCTCGCCGCTCTGGCTGCCCTGCTGGAGTGAGCGGGAATTCCAAATGCGTCAATTTCCGAAAGGTAATGAGGAGGTGTCATAGATGGCAGTCCCTAAGAGTAAAGTCTCCAAGGCAAGACGTGACAAGCGCCGCGCCAACTGGAAGCTGGAGGTTCCTGGCCTGATCAAGTGCGAGTGTGGTGCTTACCGCCTGCCGCACCGCGTCTGCCCCGCCTGCGGCAAGTACAACGGCCGCAGCTATGCCAAGGACGAAGCCGAGGCCAAGTAAAAAGGGCCAATGGTCGAGAAAAGGGAGAGCCTGCCATAGACAGGCTCTTTACTTTTGGCCTTTTGACGGCTATAATAAATCTGATTATGGTGCCATACGAGAGGATGTGAATACCAATGAAGCCCATCGTCGCTATCGTCGGCCGGCCCAACGTGGGAAAGTCCATGCTGTTCAACCGCCTGGCCGGGAAGCGGCTGTCCATTGTGGAGGACACCCCCGGCGTCACCCGGGATCGGCTCTATGCCGACAGCGAGTGGCTGGGACGGAGCTTTACCATCATCGACACCGGCGGCATTGAGCCGAACACCGACAGCGAGATACTGAAATTCATGCGCGCCCAGGCGGAGATCGCCATCGCCCACGCCGACGTCATCGTCCTGGTCTGCGACTTGCTCACCGGCGTCACCGCCGCGGATATGGACGTGGCCAGTATGCTCCAGCGCTCCGGCAAGCCGGTGGTGCTGGCGGTGAACAAGTCGGACAAGCCGGGCCACACCGACCCGGACGTATACGAGTTCTACAACCTGGGTCTGGGCGACCCCATCCCCATCTCCGCCATTCACGGTCTGGGAGTGGACGAGCTGCTGGACGCCTGCACCGCCCATTTTCCGGACTCGGATGAGACTGAAGAGGACGACGACCTGATCCGTGTGGCGGTGATCGGCAAGCCCAACGTGGGCAAGTCCTCTCTGGTCAACCGGATTTTGGGGGAAGAGCGGGTCATCGTCAGCGATATGGCCGGGACCACCCGGGACGCCGTGGACTCCTACTTTGAAAACGAGTACGGCCGATACTGCTTCATCGACACCGCCGGGATGCGGAAAAAGGCAAAGGTGAACGACCGGGTGGAGCAGTTCTCCGTCCTCCGGGCCACCATGGCCATCGACCGGGCGGACGTCTGTCTCATCCTCATCGACGCCCAGGAGGGCGTCACGGAGCAGGATACCAAGGTGGCGGGCCTGGCCCACGAGGCGGGGAAGGCCTCCATCATCGTGGTCAACAAGTGGGACGCCGTGGAGAAGGACGACAAGACCATGGACCGGATGCGCAGTCAGGTCAAGGCGGGCTTCGCCTTTATGCCCTATGCGCCGGTGGTGTTCCTCTCCGCCCTGACCGGGCAGCGGGTGAACAAGCTCTTTGAGCGCATCAACGCCGTCCGAGAGATGTCCATGCTCCGCATCCGCACCGGTACCCTGAACAGTGTCCTGGCGGACGCCACCAACCGGGTCCAGCCCCCCACCGACAAGGGTCGGCGGCTGAAGCTCTATTACATGACCCAGGTGGGCATCCAGCCTCCCCATTTCGTCATCTTCTGCAACGACGCCAGGCTGTTTCATTTTTCCTACCAACGCTATCTGGAGAACCAGATCCGCGCCACCTTTGGTCTGGAGGGGACGCCCATCCGGCTGACCATCCGACAAAAGGGAGATAAGGAGGAGTCGTAAGATGACTGGACTGACGGCGACGGCGGTACTCGCCATCCTGGGTGTGGCGGCGGTGTCCTATCTGCTGGGGTGCTGCAACAGCGCCATTATCATTTCCAAATATGTCCTGAAGGACGACGTCCGGGAGCATGGCAGCGGAAATGCCGGACTGACCAACTTCTATCGGGTCTACGGGGTGAAGAACGTGGTCTGGGTCATCCTGCTGGACGTGCTCAAGGCGGTACTCTCCTGCCTCATCGGCGGAGGGGTGCTGGGTACCCTCTGCGGCTGGGAGGTTTTGGGCAAGTATATCGCCGGGATCTTCTGCCTGCTGGGGCATATGTTCCCCTGTATGTTTGAATTCAAGGGGGGCAAGGGCATCCTCTCCGGTGGAGTGGTGGCCATTATGATCGACTGGCGCATCGCTCTGGCAGTGTGGGGGGTGTTCCTTGTTCTGGTGGCGATCTCCCGGATGGTGTCTCTTGGCTCTGTGGGGGCTGCCATCACGTTCCCCATCTCCACCTGGTTCGTGTATCAGGACTGGCTGCTGCTGGTGCTGGCGGCGGGGATCGGTCTCCTGGTCTGCTGGCGGCATCTGGGCAATGTCCAGCGGATGATCCGGGGCGAGGAGAGCAAGCTGGAATTTCACAAAGACGGTGAGAAGGAGGACAAGCAATGAAGGTCACAGTTTTGGGCAGCGGCGCCTGGGGCACCGCGCTGGCTCTGGTGCTGCTGGAGAACGGCAACGACGTCACCCTCTGGTCCTACTTCCAGAAGGAATCCGACCAGCTCCGGGAGGACCGGGAAAACCCCATGCTAAAGGGAGTTCCCATTCCGGAGGAGATGAAGCTCACCGCCGACATCTCCTGCGCCGCCGACAGCGACGTGGTGCTGCTGGCCACCCCCTCCTTTGCCGTCCGCTCCACTGCACGGCAGCTGGCCCCGCTGGTAAAGCCGGGTACCATCCTGGTCAGCGTGGGCAAGGGCATTGAAAAGGACACCTCCCTCCGACTGAGCCAGATCATCGCCCAGGAGGTGGGGGACAAGTGCCCCATCGTGGTCCTCTGCGGTCCCACCCACGCCGAGGAGGTGGGACGGAGAATCCCCAGTGCCATCGTCGCCGCCAGTGAGAGCCGCGACGCCGCCCACACGGTCCAGGAGCTGTTCATGAACGAACGGTTCCGGGTCTACGCCTCCTGCGACGTGGTGGGGGCGGAGATCGGCGCAGCGCTGAAAAACGTCATCGCCATCTGCGCCGGAGCCATCGACGGTATGGGCTTCGGCGTCAACACCAAGGCCATGCTCATGACCCGGGGCCTGACCGAGATCGCCCGGCTGGGGGTCGCCCTGGGGGCCAGACAGTCCACCTTTGCCGGGCTGACGGGAGTGGGCGACCTGATCGTCACCTGCACCTCCATGAACTCCCGGAACTACCGGGCGGGCCTGCTCCTGGGACAGGGCAAGACCATCCGGCAGGCCATGGACGAGATGGGCGGCGCCGTGGTGGAGGGCTACTATGCAGCCGCCTCCGCCCATGAGCTGGCCCAAAAGGCCGGGGTGGAAATGCCCATCACAGAGGCCGCCTATGAGGTCATGTATGAGGGCCGGGAAATTCAGGACGTGTTCCGTAACCTGATGACCCGGCAGAAAAAGGACGAAACTGAGGAGACCTGGATTTGATCCATTCGTATTCAGGCAGGACCCCGATGCAGGATCCATCTGCACCGGGGTCCTGTTCTGTCGAAATTGCCCCTGTCACTCCGGCTTAGAACATGATATAATGGCAGGACGAAATGAGCGATGCGCCCTGTGACGCTGAAAATCGCACCGAGAACAGGAGACACTATGGCACTCAAGCAACCCATCCCGCTGCTGCGGCTATTTGAACATTGGCAGCCCACCGGCTATCTGGGAGAGCTGGCTCAGGACTGCACCGTCCGTGATTTCAGGCTCCACCAGAAGGAGCGCACCGCCGAGCTGGAGGTCACGTTTGCCTCCGCCGACCCGGACCCGGCCAGCCTTCGGGCGATGGGGACGGTGCTCTCCGGCTGCTACGGGATGAACGGTGTCACCCTGATCGCAGAGCCGAAGGAGCCTGCCTCTGAGGAGGAATATCAGGCGCTGCCCTCTACAGAACCCACCGAGGAGGAGCGTCCGCCGCTGCCGGAGGAGGCGCCTCCGGAGCGGGAGGAGAATACGCCTGAACCGGAGGAGGCTCCCCTGTCGGACGGGGACGTGTTCCGTCAGACTGCCGCCCTCCGGGAAGCGGCGCTTCGGGAGGCGGCAGCCCATCAGCCTGCCTCCGGCTCCGGGAAAAAGCAGCGGAGAGAGATGCCTCAGGCCCCCGTGGGCAACATGATCTTCGGTAAGGGCATCCACCGCAAGCCTATACCCATGTCCCAGGTGACGCTGGACATGGGGATGGTGGCCGTCTGCGGAAAGGTGTTTTTTGTGGAGCATCGGGAGCTGCCCAAGCGGAAGGCCTGGGTGGTGAACTTCTACATCACCGACTACACCAACTCCCTGGTAGTGGCCCGGTTCCTGGAAAACCGCCAGGCGCAGCCCATCCTGGACCAGATCAAGGTGGGGATGTACGTCATTGTGGAGGGCAAGCTGGGCATCAACAACTACTCCGGCGAGATGGAGCTGAGTCCCTATGCCATCGCGCCCGCCAAGGCCCCCAGGGGCCGGATGGATACCGCCAAAGAGAAGCGGGTGGAGCTGCACCTGCACACCCGTTTTTCCACCATGGACGGCCTGACCGAGATCAAGGACGCGGTGAAGCGGGCCATCTCCTGGGGACACTCCGCTATTGCGGTCACAGACCACGGCGTGGCCCAGGCATTCCCCGACGCCTGGCACACGGCGGGGGATAAAATCAAAATCCTGTACGGCGTGGAGGCCTATTACATCAACGATGTGGACGACCGGGTGGTGGTCCACGGAGACAGCACAGCCAGCCTGGACGACGAGATCGTCTGCTTCGACATCGAGACCACCGGTCTGAGCCAGGAGCGGGACAGGATCACCGAGATTGGCGCCGTAGTCCTGCGCAACGGCCAGGTGGAGGAGCGGTACAACACCTTTGTCAACCCCGGACGCCCGATTCCCCGGGAGGTGGTGGAGCTGACCAGCATCACCGACGACATGGTGAAGGACGCCCCCAGCCAGAGCGAGGCGCTCAACGACTTCCTGGACTGGGTGGGGGACCGGCCTCTGGCAGCCCACAACGCCGACTTCGACATGGGCTTTCTGGCGGTCGGCTGTCAGCGGATGGGCCGCCCCTTCCCCAACACCTCCATCGACACCCTTATTCTGGCCCAGAACCTGCTCCCTGATCTGGGCAAGTACAAGCTGGACATCGTGGCCAACCGGCTGAACCTGCCGGAGTTTCACCACCACCGGGCCTCGGACGACGGGGCCATGGTGGGCTATATGCTGGTCCCCTTCAAGCAGATGCTCGCCGACCTGGGCGTTACCCGTATCGACCAGATCAATCCCGCCATGCAGTCCCTGCGGAAGAAGGGCAAGCGTCGCCAGAAGGCCCAGCACCTGATCGTCCTGGCGAAAAACCAGAGCGGCCTGCGCAACCTGTACAAGCTGATCTCCCTGTCCCACCTGGAGCACTTCAAGCGGTACCCCATCATGCCCAAGAGCCTTATCAACGAGAACCGGGAGGGCCTCATCATCGGCTCTGCCTGTGAGGCGGGCGAGCTGTTCCAGGCGATTGTAGACCACAAGAGCTATGACGAGCTGAAACGGATCGCCTCCTGGTACGACTTCCTGGAGATACAGCCCATCTGCAACAACAAATTCCTCATCGGGGCGGGAAAGGCCAGAGACGAGGAGGAGCTACGGGAGTTCAACCGCACCGTCCTCCGTCTGGCCAATGACCTGAATAAGCCCTGCTGCGCCACCGGAGACGTCCACTTTCTGGACCCGGAGGACGAGGCATACCGCCATGTGCTCCAGGCTGCCCAGGGCTTCGAGGACGCAGACAAGAGCCTGCCCATCTACTTCAAGACCACCGACGAGATGCTGGAGGAATTTGCCTATCTGGGGGAGGAGGACTGCCATAAGGTGGTCATCGAGGACCCCAACCGCATTGCCAGGTGGTGCGACAACATCCCGCCCCTGCCCCGGGGCCTGTTTGCTCCCAAGCTGGAGAACTCTGCTCAGGAGCTGGAATACCTGGTCTACAACCGTGCCCACGAGCTTTACGGAGAGGAGCTGCCCCAGATCGTCCAGGACCGTATCGACCTGGAGCTGCCCGGCATCATTCAGCGGAAGTACGACGTGATCTATATGTCCGCCCAGAAGCTGGTGGCGGACTCCCTTGCCCACGGCTATCTGGTTGGCTCCCGGGGGTCGGTGGGCTCCTCTCTGGTGGCGTTCCTCTCGGGCATCACCGAGGTCAACGGCCTGCCGCCCCACTACCGCTGTCCCAAGTGCAGGCACTCAGACTTCGACGTGGACACCGTGAAATACGGCTGCGGGGCGGACCTGCCAGACCGGGACTGCCCGGTGTGCGGCACGAAAATGAAGAAGGACGGCTTCAACATCCCCTTCGAGACGTTCCTGGGCTACGGCGGGACCAAGGTGCCGGATATCGACCTGAACTTCTCCGGAGAGTACCAGGCCTCCGCCCACCGGTACACCTTCGAGCTGTTCGGCGAGGGCCATGTCTTTAAGGCGGGGACGGTAGGCACCGTGGCGGAAAAGACCGCCTATGGCTATGTGCTGAAATACATGGAGGAGCGGGGCAGGAAGGTGAACAAGGCGGAGCTGGCCCGGCTGGCCTCCGGCTGCGTGGGCATCAAGCGCACCACCGGACAGCACCCCGGCGGCATGGTGGTCATCCCGGCGGACAAGGAGATCTACGACTTCTGCCCGGTCCAGCACCCGGCGGACGACCCCAACTCGGACATCATCACCACCCACTTTGAGTACCACTCCATGGAGGAGAACCTGCTCAAGCTGGATATGCTGGGCCATGATGACCCCACCATGATACGGATGCTCCAGGATGTCTCCGGGGTGAACCCCATCGACATCCCTCTGGACGACAAGGACACCATGTCCATCTTCTGTTCCTCCAAGGTGCTGGGCTATGAGAACGACCCCATTCTCGGCCCCACCGGGGCGGTGGCCATCCCGGAGTTCGGCACCGGCTTCACCCGGCAGATGCTCATCGACACCCAGCCCAAGGACTTCAACACCCTGCTCCGGCTCTCCGGCTTTTCCCACGGGACCGACGTGTGGCTGGGCAACGCCAAGGATTTGATTTTGTCCGGCACTGCCTCCGTCTCCGAGGCGGTGGGTTGCCGGGACGACATTATGCTCTACCTTATCCAGAAGGGCATCGAGCCGCTGAAGGCGTTCAAGTTCATGGAGGCTGTCCGAAAGGGCGTCATCCACAAGGGCAAGAGCTGGCCGGAGGGCATCGAGGAGGAGATGCGGGCCCACGACATCCCGGAGTGGTACATCGAATCCTGCCGGAAGATCAAGTACCTGTTCCCCAAGGCCCATGCCGTGGCCTACGTCATGATGGCCTTCCGCATCGCCTGGTTCAAGGTACACGACCCTCTGGCCTTCTATGCGGCCTATTTCTCCATCCGGGCCAAGGCGCTGGACGCCACCTGTATGTGCATGGGGCTGGACACCTGCCTGGAAAAGCTCAACGAGATCAAGAACAAGGAAAAGACCTCTGACGTGGAGGACAAAATGCTGACCACTCTGGAGGTCTGCTACGAGTTCTACATCCGGGGCTTCCACTTCGCCAAAATGGACCTCTACGAATCCGGAGCCACCCGCTTCATTCTGGACCGGGAGAACAAGGCTCTGATACCGCCCTTTACCGCCATCCCCGGTCTGGGGGAGGCGGCAGCCCAGTCCATTGTAGACGCCCGCCAGGGTCGGCGGTTCATCTCTGTAGAGGAGCTGAACGACTCCTGCCCCAAGCTGTCCAAGGCCCACATCGACACCCTGCGCCACATGGGGGCGCTGGACGGGATGCCAGACACCAGTCAGGTGACCTTTTTCTGACCGGTAGCGCCGACAGCAGCTTAGACAGGCCGCCACAGGGGAAAACAAGCTCCCTTTGTCTATTTCAGCGGTTGACACGGGCCTTCTTTCATGGTAGTGTATTAGCGTGCTAAAGCGCCGGGGCATCGACACACCGGCGCAATCTGAGAGCCGAGGTTTCATCTATGCGTTACATTCCCAACACCCCCGAGGGGACCCGGGACCGGCTGTTTGGCGAGTGCCGGGAGCGGCGCACTGTCCAGGCGGCGCTGACCCGGCTGTTCTCTCAGCGGGGCTACAGCGAGATCATCACTCCGGAGGAGGAGTTCTACGACCTCTTTGCTATGACGGGGGCCGCCATGCCCCAGGAGGAGATCGTCAAGATCATTGACCGTTCCGGCAGGATCTGCGTCCTGCGACCGGACTGCACCACTCCTATCGCCAGAGTAGCTGCTACCCGATTAAAGGACATGGTGTTGCCCCAGCGATTCTATTATAATCAGACGGTCTATCGCTCCAGCTTCGGCCACCAGGGCCAGAACGGCGAGATCCCCCAGTGCGGCATTGAGCTGATAGGTGCCAAGGGGAAAAAGGCGGATTTGGAGGTCATCGCCACGGCGGTAGACGCTCTCCGGGCCTGTGGGCTGGAGCGGTTCCACATTGAGCTGGGCCATGCGGACATCTACCCCGCCTTTGCCCGGCAGCTGGAGATGGACGACGAGGGCCAGGAGACGATGCGCTCCCTGATCGAGCGCAAAAACTTTGCCGCTCTGAACGACTTCCTTGCCCCCTATGGCGACCAGGCGGGGGTCCGGGCCGTTCAGCGGCTGGTCTACCTCTTCGGCGGGCCGGAGGTCCTGGACGAGGCGGAGGCCCTGGCGGGGGAGATGCCCGCCATCGGACACCTTCGGGACATCTACAATCAGCTCTCTCAGTCCGGCTATGGAGACTACATTCGCTTTGACCTGGGGCTGGTGAACCATATCGGCTACTACACCGGCCCCATCTTCCGTGGCTATGTGGAGGGGGCGGGGAACGCCGTCCTCAGCGGAGGGCGGTATGACCAGCTGTGCGGCAGCTTTGGCCGACCCGCCCAGGCCACCGGCTTTGCCATCGATGTGGACCAGGTGGCCCGCTGCCTGCCCAGAGCGGAGTTGCCTCAGGTGGAGGCGGTCATCCACTACCCCAACCATCTCATTGGAAAGGCCCTGGCGCTGGTGGACAGCCGGCCGGGAGGAACCTGTGAGCTGTCCCCCTGCGGACGGCTGGAGAGCACGGTGCAGATGGCCCGGGAGAAGGGGATCCCCACCGTCATCGTTCTCTCGGAGGACGGTATGGAGGAGGTGTCTGTCCGATGAGCGAGCGGCTTCGCATCGCCCTGACCAAGGGCAGATTACAGGACAAGAGCGTGGCCCTGTTTGAACAGGCCGGACTGGACTGCACTCCCGTCCGGGACCCCGGACGGCGGCTCATCCACGCCCTGCCCAACTATCCATTGGACTGTGTGCTTGCCAAGGCGCCGGATGTCATCACCTACGTAGAGCACGGGGTCTGCGATTTGGGCATCGTGGGCAAGGACACCATCCTGGAAAAGGGCGGCTCCTTTTACGAGGTGCTGGACCTGGGCTTCGGGGCCTGCCGGTTTGCCCTGGCAGTGCCGGAGGGGGCGGAATTCTACGGCAGCTACAAGGCCAGGACCATCGCCTCCAAGTATCCCAACGTGACCCGCGCCTTTTTCCAGGGCAAGGGCATGAACGTGGATATCATTAAAATAGAAGGCTCTGTGGAGCTGGCCCCCATCCTGGGGCTGGCGGACGGCATTGTGGACATCGTGGAGACCGGGGCGACCCTCCGGGCCAACGGCCTGGTCCCCATCGAGACGGTGGCCCGGGTGTCCGCCCGGCTCATTGTCAACACGGCCAGCATGAAGCTCCACAAGAGCGCCATCGAGGATTTCATTCGCCGCTGTGAGCAGGCGATGGGGAAGGAGAAGCTATGATTCAGATCGTCATCGCCGACGGCCAGGCGGAGCAGCGGCAGATCGCCGCGCTGAAGGCCCGTGCCGCTCAGGCCAACGGCGAGATCACCCGGCGGGTGGCGGATATCCTGGAGGATGTCCGGGTCCGGGGCTATGAGGCGGTGCGGGAGTACTCCCTTCGCTTTGACCGGTCGGAGCCGTATGAGATCCCCGCCTCCCGGCTGGAGGAGGCCTATGCCGCCTGCGACCCGGCCCTGATCGCCGCCATGGAGCACGCCGCCCGGAACATCCGGGACTACAACGAAAAGCTGCTGACCAGCTCCGGTCGGTGGACCTCCCCCGACGGGGGACAGGTGGGCCGCATCGTCCGGGGCCTGACCCGTGTGGGCATCTACGTCCCCGGCGGCACCGCCGCCTACCCCAGCAGCGTGCTGATGAACGCCGTCCCCGCCCAGGTGGCCGGGGTGGAGGAGATCGTCATGGTGACGCCCCCCACGGAGAACCTGAACGACGCGGTCCTGGCTGCGGCGAAGATCGCCGGTGTCCACCGGGTCATCGCCCTGGGCGGCGCTCAGGCGGTGGCCGCTCTGACCTACGGGGCGGACTGGATTCCCCAGGTGGACAAGCTGGTGGGGCCGGGGAACGCCTATGTGGCCGCCGCCAAGCGTCTGGCCTACGGCACCCTGGACATCGACATGGTGGCCGGGCCGTCCGAGGTGCTGGTCATCGCCGACCGCACCGCCGACCCCAGGTTCGTGGCCGCCGACCTGCTCAGTCAGGCGGAACACGACCGGCTGGCCTCCGCCTGGCTGCTGACCGACTCCCTGGAGCTGGCCCAGGCGGTGGACGGGGAGATGGCCCGGCAGACGGGCTACCTCTCCCGGAGCGAGATCATGGAGGAGTCGGTGGCCCGGTTCGGCGCTGCCATCGTCTGCCCCGATCTCCACCGGTGCGCGGAGCTGGCCAATCTGGTGGCCCCGGAGCATCTGGAGATCGTCACGGAGGACCCGGAGGCGCTGCTCCCGGAGATCAAAAATGCCGGGGCGGTGTTCCTGGGGGCCTGGTCCCCGGAGCCGCTGGGGGATTATCTAGCGGGGCCGGACCATGTGCTGCCCACCAGCGGCACCGCCCGGTTCTTCTCCCCCCTGAGCGTGGAGGCCTTTTTGAAGAGCATGTCGGTCATCCGCTTCGATCAGCATTCCCTTGCCGGATTGAAGGACGAGATCATCACCTTCGCCCAGGCCGAGCATTTGACCGCCCACGCCAACTCTATCCAGGTCCGATTTGAACAGTGAGGTGATTTCCATGTCCAGAACCGCAGCCATTGAACGAAATACCAGGGAGACCCAGGTCGCGATCTCCCTCGATTTGGACGGGGGACCGGTGAGCGTCTCCACGGGTATCGGCTTTTTTGACCATATGCTCACCGCCTTCGGCTTTTACGCCAAAATCGGTCTCTCCGTGGAGGTGCACGGGGACCTGGAGGTGGACGGCCACCACACGGTGGAGGACACGGGCATCGTCTTAGGACAGGCGCTGAAACAAGCCCTGGGCGACCGGGCGGGTATCCGTCGGTTCGGCTCCTGCTATGTCCCTATGGACGAGGCGCTGACCTTCACCGCTCTGGACTTCTCCAACCGGCCCTATCTGGTGTTCGACGCCCCCATGCCCCAGGAGCGCATCGGAGATTATGACAGCTGCCTGACGGTGGAGTTCATGCGTGCCCTGGCGGTGAATGCCGGACTGACCCTCCACCAGAAATGCCTCTACGGGGCCAATGCCCACCACATCACCGAGGGGCTGTTCAAGAGCCTGGGCATGGCTATCCGGGACGCCGTCCAGGTACAGGGAAACGGCGTCACCTCCACGAAGGGCGTGCTGTGAGATGGGATACACTGCAATCGTGGATTATGGCGTGGGCAATCTCATGAGCGTGAAAAACGCCATGGGCTACCTGGGCCTGGAGACGAAGATCACCGGGGACGCTGCCGGACTGGAGATGGCGGACGCCATCATCCTCCCCGGCGTGGGGGCCTTCCCGGACGCCTGGGAAAAGCTCTCCGGCCCGGGCCTGGACAAAATTTTGCGCCGGGAGGCGGAGCGCAAGCCTATTCTGGGCGTCTGTCTGGGGATGCAGCTCCTCTTTCAGCGGGGGGAGGAGGTCCGCCCCTGTGAGGGGCTGGGCTTTGTCCGGGGGCCGGTGCAGCGGATACAGACCGACCTCAAGCTGCCCCACATCGGCTGGAACAGCCTGCGCTTTCACAACGATTCCCCCCTGTTCCGGGGCATCCCCCAGGGGGCCTATGTCTACTTTGTACACACCTTCTGCGGCAGGGCGGAGGACCCGTCCCAGATCATCGCCACCACCGATTACGGGACCGAGGTGGTGGCGGCGGTCCAGAGCGGCAACGTCTATGGCACCCAGTTCCACCCGGAGAAGTCCGGGGAGATCGGCCTTGCCATGCTGCGGAATTTTGGAGGTCTGAACCGATGATACTGCTGCCTGCCATTGACTTAAAGGACCAGAAGGTGGTCCGTCTCTATCAGGGGAGCTTCGACACGGTGCATCAGGTGGCGGAGGACCCCCTTCAGACCGCCGCTGCCTTTTACGAGGCCGGGGCCAGGTTCATCCACATGGTGGACCTGGACGGGGCGAAAAGCGGGCGACGGGTGAACTCCGACATCGTCTCCCGGGTCGCCCGAAAGAGCGGTCTCCGGGTGGAGCTGGGGGGCGGCATCCGCTCCATGGCCGACCTGGAGGCGGTGGACGCTCTGGGGGTGGAGCGGATGGTCATCGGCTCCGCCGCCGTCAGTGACCCGGAGCTGGTCCGGGCAGCGGTGGAGCGCTACGGGCGCCGCATCGCCGTGGGCATCGACACCCGGGACGGCCGGGTGCGCACCGCCGGATGGGTGGAGGACTCCGGGCTGGACTACCTGGACTTTGCTCGCTCCATGGAGGCGCTGGGGGTGGAGATCATCATTTTCACCGACATCGCCACCGACGGGGCGCTCACCGGCCCCTCCTTTGACCGGCTGGCGGCTCTCCAGCGGGCGGTGAAGTGCGACATCATCGCCTCCGGGGGCGTGTCCTGCAACGAGGATCTGGTGCGCCTGAACGAGATGGGCCTCTACGGGGCCATTATCGGCAAGGCCTATTACGCCGGGACGGTGGATCTGGCCCAGGCGGTACGGGAGGTGGGCAGCCCATGCTAGCCAAACGCATTATCCCCTGTCTGGACGTCCGGGACGGCCGGGTGGTCAAGGGGGTCAACTTTGTCAACATCCGGGACGCCGGGGACCCGGTGGAGCTGGCGACCTATTACTCCGACCAGGGGGCGGACGAGATCGTCTTTCTGGACATCACCGCCACCCACGAGGCCCGAAAGACGGTGGCCGACGTGGTGGAGCGGACGGCGGCCCAGGTGTTCGTCCCCCTGACGGTCGGGGGCGGCATCCGGACGCTGGAGGATTTCCAGCTCCTTCTCCGGGCGGGAGCGGATAAAATCTCCGTCAACTCCGCCGCCGTGAAAAATCCCGCCCTCATCTCCCGGGCGGCGGAGCGGTTCGGCAGTCAGTGCGTGGTGCTGGCCATCGACGCCCGGCGTCGGCCCGAGGGCGGCTTCGAGGTGGTGGTGGCCGGAGGACGCATCCCCACCGGCCTGGATGCCGTCGAGTGGGCCAGAGAGGGGGAGCGGCTGGGAGCCGGAGAAATTTTGTTGACATCTATGGACGCAGACGGCACCAAGGCGGGCTTCGATCTGGAGCTGACCCGTGCCGTGACCCAGGCGGTCCGCATCCCGGTCATCGCCTCCGGGGGCTGCGGCAGCCTGGCCCACTTTGCAGAGGTCTTTCGGGAGACCGACTGCGACGCCGCGCTGGCGGCCTCCCTGTTCCACTTCGGGGAGCTGACCGTCCCCCAGGTGAAGGAATACCTCAGGACCCAAAACATCCCGGTGCGCCGGTGAGGAGACTGCCATGTTTGACTTAGATCTGCTGTTTCAAAAATCCGACCTCATCCCGGTCATCATCCAGGACCGGGCTACCAAGGACATCCTCATGCTGGGCTTTACCAACCGGGAGGCGGTAGAGCGGACGCTGGAGACGAAAACCGCCTGGTTCTGGTCCCGGAGCCGGAAAACGCTGTGGAACAAGGGGGAGACCTCCGGGAATTTCCTCCATGTGAGAAAGATCGTCACCGACTGCGACACGGACACCCTGCTGTACCTCTGCGACCCGGACGGGCCCACCTGCCACACCGGGCGGCGGAGCTGCTTCTTTAACGACGTCTGGGAGGACGGAGAATGAGCATCGACAGCGCCCTGTGGGCGCAGTACCGGGTGGTGCTGGACCGGAAGCAAAACCCCGGCGGGGAGAAGTCCTATACCAGCTATCTCTACAGCCAGGGGCTGAACAAAATTCTGAAAAAGTGCGGCGAGGAGACCTTTGAGGCGGTCATCGCCGCCAAGGGGGACGACCGGGACGAGCTGCTGGGGGAGCTGGGAGATGTACTTTACCACGTCACCGTCCTGCTCTGCTTCCTGGACATCCCCTTTGCCGACGTGCTGGCAGCGCTGAATCGCCGCTGCGGCACGGAGGGCCAGCCGGTGGACGCCCTGCTGGACGCCGTGGCCGCCCGAAAGGACCTGCCCGTCCTGGAGGGGGCGGGGGAGGGCAGCTCCTACACCGCCTATCTCTTTCAACAGGGGACGGACAAGATCCTGAAAAAGGTGGGGGAGTCCTGCACTCTGCTGCTCCTGGCCGCCAGGGACGGGGACAAGGGGGAAACGGTTGCTCAGTGCGCCGGGCTGCTGTACCACCTGCTGGTGCTGCTGGTAGACGAGAACATCCCCGCCAGTGCCCTGGGAGAGACATTGGACAGGCGCAACGGGACCACCGGAAACCTGAAAACCTTCCACCAGACAGATGTGAATACCTGATAGATCCCCTCCGGGGCCGCACAGGTCGGCTTCGGAGGGGATTTTTCTGCGCTCTGCCCGTGCTTATCCGCGCAACGCAGTTTCACAAATAAACAAGGACTTTTTACTTGCTATTTAGCAAAAATAATGATATGATACACGAAAGAGATTTGCAGCGTACGGGTTTTCTGCTGCAAATCGCATGAGAAATCCGGAAGGAGCTGTTTCCATGAAACGAAAGATACTGGCCGCAGCGCTGGCGCTTATGATGGTGGTTTCCATCGTACAACCGCTCAGTGCGTCTGCGGATACGACCTATGAGGTGATTGTTACCGCCAGTGCCACCGATGTGGAGCCAGGAGAGACCGTCACACTGACTGCCACCGTCAAGCTGAACGGCGAGGAGATCACCGACCTGGAG